>JAOTWP010000009.1 GCA_029862975.1 Acidobacteriota bacterium | reverse complement strand
CTGCACCCCGAGATGCTCGCGCAGAAACGACGTGCCGTCCGAGTAGGCGCTGGCGGCCAGGGCCGTGCGGTTGAGCAGGGCGACGAGCTCGATCGCCGCCTCGCCGCTCAGCAGCGCCGCGACGGGTGCCGCCGGCAGCTCGCCGGCGTCGCCCGTCGCGTGCCGCTGCTGGGCCGTCTCCAGCAGCTCGGCAGCGGCGAGACCGGCCAGGGTGCGCGAAGCCGCCGCCGCCCGGCCGCCGCCCGGCAGCCGGCTCATGCGGACCTGCAGCGCCGCCGAGGTGACCTCGGCCTGCCGGCGCACGCCGCGGCTGTTGAAGACGGCGACCCGGGCCAGCGTCCATTGCAGGTCGAGCGCCCCGCGCTGGCGGTGCAGACCGGCGAGCAGCTCGCGGGCCCCGTCCGCCGTGAGGGCGGCGATCTCCGGGCAGGACAGCGGCGGGAGCTCGGCGGGCGCCGCCTCGGGGGCGGGGAGGTGCGGCAGGCCGGGCAGCGGCTGGTGGATCCTGGACTGCGCGAGCGCCTGGCGGATGGCGTCGGCCACCTCGCCGCCCTCGCCGGAGCCGGTGCGGTGGCTGCCCACCCGCCCCCGCTCGAGAACCCTGGCCACGAGGGTGCGGTGGCGCGCCGTCCGCGCCTCGGCCCGCGGCCCGCGGCTCTCCGCCTCCCCCCGCAGGACCTCCATCCAGACGAGCTCCGTCTCGTCGGCCGGCGACTGCCTCAGGGCGCCGTCCAGGCGGTCCGCGATCTCGTCGAGCGCCAGGAGATCGCGAGCAGCGGCCTCGCCGGCCGGGCCGGCGCCGCCTTCGTCGGGCTGTACGTCGGGGGCTCGCCCCCTGCGTGATCGTCGGGCCAAGTCAGCGGCAGTCTAACCCTCGCCCCGGCGGGGCACCAGCCACGGCCTGGCGCGGGGTCAGCGTGCCGCGGAGGAGCGGCCCGTCGACGGCGACGAGCCGGGCGGCGGCGAGCCGCCGGCGCAGCGGCGCGGCGGCGCGGGTCTCCACCCGCAGGTAGTTGTCGCTCGTCCCGCGCCACACCGCGCCGCGCCGCTCCTCCCACAGCACCGAGACCGTCTGGCCGAGCTGCGCGCGCGCGAAGGCGGCGGCGCCCGCTGCCGCGACGGCCAGCAGCCGCCCCATCCGCTCGCGGGCGACGGCAGGCTCGACCCGGCCGCCGAAGCCGGCGGCGGCGGTGCCCGGCCGCGCGGAGTAGGGGAACGCGTGGACCCGGGCGAAGCCCTGCGCCGCGACGAAGGCGAGCGACTCCTCGAAGTCGGCGGCGCTCTCGCCGGGGAAGCCGACGATGACGTCGGTCGTGATCGCGGCCCGCGGCAGCCGCTCGCGGACGCGCTCGACGACGGCGGCGAACCGCGCTGCCGTGTAGGGGCGCCGCATACGGCGCAGCGTGGCGTCGCAACCGCTCTGCAGGGAGAGATGGAAATGGCGGCATAGCCGCGTCCCGCCGCCGGGATCCGCGGCGAACAGGTCGAGCAGGCGGAGGTCGAGCTCCCAGGGGGCGATCGACGTCAGGCGCAGGCGGGGCACGGACGTCTCTCGCAGCAGCCTGCGGACCAGCTCGAAGAGCCCGGTGTCGTCCCACCGGTAGGAAGAGATCTGGACCCCGGTGACGACGACCTCGGCGAAGCCGGCCGCGGCCAGCCGCCGCACGTCCCGGACGACCGCGGCGGGGTGGCGGCTGCGCTGGCGGCCGCGGGTGGCGGGGATGATGCAGAAGGCGCAGCGCATGTCGCAGCCGTCCTCGATCTTCACGAGGGCGCGGGCGTTGCCGAACGCGAGCGGCACGTAGGGCACCTCGAGGGGCGAGGCCGCGAGCCCCGGCGGCCGCAGCTCGGGGAAGGCCGCGTGCACCCGCTCGAGGAGCTGCTCCTTCGCGGCGTTGGGCACCACCAGATCGACGCCCGCCAGCGCCGCCGCCGCCTCGGGATCGGACTCGACCCAGCAGCCCGTCAGCACCGTCCTGAGCCGCTCGTTGTGCCGCCGGCCCCGCCGCGCGGTCTTGCGCGAGTCGCGTGCCGCGCGGTGGGTGACCGTGCAGCTGTTGACGACGTGCAGGTCGGCCTCGGGAGCGGCGGCGACGACGTCGTGCCCGGCGGCGGCGAACTGCCGCGCCAGGTCCTCGAGCTCCGCCTGGTTGAGCTTGCATCCCAGATTGGAGAAGGCCACCCGCATGGGAGGGCGATCATAGCGGGCGGGGGCTCGCGGGCGACCGCCGGCCGGCAGGGGGAGACTCGGACCTCACGTCTCGACCGCGGGGGTCGACGAGCGTGGTATGGTACGCGCCGCCCACCGACGGACTTTGGCCGACCCCGCCGGCGTGCCTCGCGTCGACGCCACGCGGGGTAACGGATCGGAGTGTTGCGACCGGTAGCCGGCGAGTCGGCCGGCCGAGCCGGAAGACTGAGCAAGAAGCCCGAGCAAGAAGACGGGCAAGAAAGAGAGGTCGTGGTGATCGGATCGAAGCGCATTCGTAACGAGCTGAACGTCGACCCGGTCGTCGTCGTCCCTGACGGCGCGGACGTCGTCGCCATCGAGGTCGTCAGCTTCCTCCACAACGACAGCGACGATCATTGGGCGGTCGGGGGCACGGACCCACATGCCTGGCAGGTCATCGACGAGAGTCAGCGAATGATCTTCCGCGAGGCCGCGGAGGCAGGCCCGTCCGTCGAGGGAGCACACGCTCACGCCAGCGCGCTGATTCCGGCCCGGCTCTCCCTGCGCGAGGCCGCGACCCTCGAGGTGCCGGCGAGGAAGCTCAAGGACGGCAGGCGCTACGTCGTGCGCCACCTGCACTGGGGCCACGCTGCCGAGGCGCAGTTCGTGGTCCTGCGGGAGCCCAAGACCGCGGCCAGGTCCGCCACGGCGAAGGCCGCTCCGAAGGCGGCGAAGAAGAGGGCCGCGAAGCCGGCCCGGAAGACGGCGAAGAGGAAGGCCGCGAAGCGCAAGAAGTAGGTGCCGACGACGTTGGAGCGCGCGGCGAGCCCTCGCCTCGCGCGACGGTTTCGAGGACCAGAACCGATGACCCAGGAGAGCCCCGGTGATGAGTGAGCGGCGCGCAGCGTCAGGGCGAGCGAGTCGGTTCCCCAGAGCGGCTCGGCGGCGGCTCGGCTCCGCGCTTGCCGTTCTCGCGACCTTGCTCCTGGCGTCCGTCGCGGACGCCCAGGCGCCCTACGCGGCGTGGTCCGAGGTGCCGGCGGACTTCGTGCCGGACGCGCCGGCGGCAGCCGTCCCGAATCCGGCGACGACGCTGGGCACCCTGACGACCTACTCGGAGCGGGCGACGTTCGAAGCCCTCTTCCCCGCGGTTCTCGTCGCGGACCTCGGCGCCTCGCTCGTGCCGCCCAACGACGTGCTGGCGTGCCCGCCGCCGTTCGACGAGAGCACCGACAACGGCTGCTTCGCGCTCGGCGGCATCGCTCCCGGGATCGCCGTCGACGTCGTCCAGGGCAGCGACGGCGTCGTGCTCACGCCGCCGTTTCTCGGCGTGGACTGCGTCGCCGTCGGCGCCGACTCCTTCGCCGCCGACCCGCTGCTGCGCTTCGACCCGCCCGTCCCCGCGGCGGGTCTCGATCTGGTGCAGCCGTTCGGCGGCCAGAGCCTGACGGTCGAGGTGTTCGGCCCCGGCGGCTCGCTGGGCGCGATTCCGGGGATCGCCGGCAGCCCGGCGGGGACCTTCTTCGGGGTCGCGACGAGCGATCCGGCCGGGATTGCCCGCATCGAGTTCCGTGAGGACGCGCCGCAGGGGGATCTGCTCTGCGACGTCACCATTCCGACCACCGTCGCCGACGTCACGGCGACCAAGGTCGACCTCCCCGGCACCCCGGCGCTGCCCGGCGACACGATCACCTACCGGATCGACGTCGCCAACGCCGGCCCCGATCCGGCGACCGCCGTCCAGCTCGACGATACGCCGGACCCGAACACGACTCTGGCCGGCGCGGTCACGACGACCCCGCTGGCCCTCGACGACGGGCCCTACGCGGGCGACCCGGTCGCGCCGACTACGGTCGACGGCACGCTGCAGCCGCTGCTGCTCGCCAACGACTTCGGCATTCCGGGGACGCCGACCCTGGCCGCGATCCCCGTCGTCGGCCAGCCGACGGCGCTGGGCGGCTCGGTGGACGTCGGCGCCGACGGCTCCTTCACCTACACGCCGCCGCCGGGCGCCACGGGCGGCGAGACGGACACCTTCACCTACGACGTCCAGAACGGGATCCCGCCGGGCAGCCCGGCGACCGACACGGCGACGGCCTCGATTCTGCTCGGGCTCGCGCCAGTCGCCCAGGACGACGCCCTGAGCGTCGTGCAGAACACCTCGACCCTCCTCGACGCGGCGGCCGACAACGGCTCCGGAGCCGACGACTTCGGCGTCCCGGCCGGCGCGGTCGACTTCTACGGCCCCGTCGGCGGGCCGCTGACCACGCCCCCGGGAACGAGCTTCGTCACGGCGAGCGGCAACACCGTGAACTTCGACGTCAGCGGCAACGGCACGTTCACCTACGACGCCACGGTCAACGCGGCGTTCTCGGGCATCGACGCCTTCGAGTACCAGATCACCAACTCGGTGGGCAGCGACACGGCCGTCGTGACGCTCGAGGTGCAGGCGCCGCCCCTAGCCGTGGACGACTTCCCGGACATGCTCAGCGCCCCCGGCGATCCCTACCACACGGCTCTTAACACGCCGCTCGACTCGACGGCGCACGCCACGCCGCCGGTGCTCGACAACGACGACCGCGGCTTCCCGCTGGCCGACGTCGTCTCCTACGGAACCTCGGGCAGCCCCACCGACCAGACGGTGCCGGGCGCCCCCACGGCGACCGACAACGGCGGCACCGTCGTCGTGGCGGCCGACGGCAACTTCGTCTACACCCCGCCGTCGCCGACCTTCACCGGACCGGACCTCTTCGGCTACCGGCTCGAGAACGCCGCCGGCTTCGACGACGGCGTTGTCACCATCGCGGTGGGCGCCCGGCCGGCCTGCGACGACGAGGTCGATCCGGACGATTACGACGCGCTCGGCAACGTCGGCATCACCGTGCCCGACCCCAGCGGCGTGCTCGTCGGCGACACGGGCGACGAGATCTCGGTGACGGGCAACACGGCGCCCTCCAGCGGCGGCACCGCCACGGTGGCGCCCGGCGGCGGTTTCGCCTACACCAGCGGCGCCGGCTTCACGGGCGGCGACACGTTCACCTACACGGTGGGCAACGGCTTCGGCGACTCGCCCGCCTGTACGGTCGAGGTCACGGTCGCCAACACCATCTGGTTCATCGACAACGAGGCGGGGGGCGGCGGCAACGGCACGCTGGCGGCGCCGTACGACAGCCTCGCGGCCTACGCCACCCCGGCGCTCGACGACGCGGGCGACATCGTGTTCATCGACGAGGGCGACTCGACGAGCGTCGACTACGACACCGGAATCACGCTCAAGAACAACCAGCTGCTGATCGGCCAGGGCGTCGACCTCGCCACGGCAAGCGGCGTCACCCTGCCGCCGTTCTCCGACCCGCTGCCGGGCGTCGCCTCGAATCCGATCCTCTCGAACTCGGCCGGCGACGGCGTCACCCTGGCCGACGCCAACCTGGTCACCGGACTCGACGTGGACAACGCGACGGGGGCCGCGATCACCGGCACCGGCACCGCCGGCTCGACCATCACCCAAGTGGGGATCGACGCCTCGGGCGGCCAGGGACTGATCTTCACCGGCGCCACCGGGGCGATCGACGTCAACGGCGCGGTCGTCACCAACGGCACGAGCCACGGCATCGACATCAGCGGCGGCTCGGCGAGCTTCGACTTCGACGCGGGCTGCTCGGTGACGAACCCCGCCGGCGCCGCCGTGCGGATCGACGGCGGAACCTCCAGCGTCGTGTTCAACGGCTCGCTCAGCCAGGCGAACAACGCGGCCCTGGTGTCGATCTCGAACCACTCGACCGGGCTCGTCACCTTCCAGACCGGCGCGCTCGGCGCCACCAACGGCACCGGCCTGCAGTTCTCGAACGCCAACGGCGGATACAGCTTCAACGGAGCGACGACGCTCAACGGCGGCGACGCGGGAATCGACATTCTCGGCTCCAGCAGCGGCGTCTTCACGTTCGCCAACACGGACGTCACCAGCCCGAGCGGCGCGGCGTTCACGATCGACGGCCTCGGCGGCACCTCGACCGCCCAGGTCGACTTCCAGGTGCTGAGCTCCATCAACCAGGCGAGCAACGCCGCGGCGGTCTTCATCACGGACCACGATTCGGTCGGCGGGCCGCCCTTCGTGCAGTTCATCGGCCCGGTCAACGCCACGAACGGCACGGGCTACCAGTTCGACAACGCCGACGGCACCTACTCGTTCAACAGCGCCAGCTCGCTCAACGGCGGCGACGCGGGGGTGGACATCCTCAACGGCTCCGCCGGCGGCTTCACCTTCGCCAACCTGGCGATCAGCTCGCCGACCAACGGCGCGTTCAACGTCGATTCGAGCAGCCCGCTGATCAGCTACACCGGGGGCAGCATCACGCAGTCGAGCGCCGCGACGGCCTACCGCGCCAACGGCAACAGCGGCGGCGCGCAGAACATCGCCGTGCCGATCACCGCCAACACCTCGACGGCGACCGGCATTTCTCTGACCGCCAACCTCGGCGCCACGATCAACTTCACGGGCGCGCTCGACGTCGACACGACGAGCGGCAACGGCTTCGTGGCGACGGGCGGCGGTACGGTGACGACCAACCCGGGCGTCACCAACACGGTGAACGCGACGGCCGGTGGACGAGGCGTCGACATCTCCAACACGACGATCGGTGCGGCCGGGGTCACCTTCCGCAGCGTCACAACCTCGGGGGCGCCGAACGGCATCCGGCTCGACACGACCGGCACCTCGGGCGGTCTCACGATCACCGGCGACGGCACGGGCGCGAAGAACGGCTCAGGCGGCACGATCGCGAGCTCGACGGGCGACGGCATCAGCTTGACGAGCACCCGCGACGTCTCTTTGACCCAGCTCAACCTCGGCAGCTCGGCCGACCACGGCATCGACATCAGCTCGGTCACGAACTTCACCTATCAAGACGCCAACATGAGCAGCGACGGCAACGCCGACGACGAGCACAGCATCCGGATCTCCAACCTCTTCGGTGTCTCGCTGATCGAGGACGTGGTCTTCGACAACATCAACGAGGACGCCGTCGAGTACGTCAACAGCGCCGCCGACGACGCCACGCGGGACGTCCTGACCATCCGCCGCGGGGACTTCAACGACCATGAGGCCTCCTTCGGCGAGATGGGGATCGACGTTCAGTCGTCCTCGGCGGCCCTGATGGGGCTCGTCGTCGACGACTGCGACTTCGACATCAACGGCAGTGGAGTCCTGGGGGTCATCGGGTCGAGCATCGATTCGAGCAACCTGGCCATCACCATTCAGGGGAGCACCTTCAACGCCGCCAACTCGTTCGGCGCGGGGACGATCCAGATCACGAACGCTTCGAACAGCACCGGCACCAACCTGATCGACGGCAACGAAATCAACGACACCCCGTTCAACGGCATTCTCGTCAACAACGACGACAACGCCACCAGCACGGCCACGATCAGCAACAACGCGATCGACGGCAGCGGCGTCGGGGTCAACAACGGTTTCGGCATCAACACACGACAGGACGAGAACGGCACCTTCACCGTCTTGATCCACAACAACGACATCGGCGGCATGGACGCCAACCAGGTTCGAGTGCTGGGGCGCGACACCACGGACAACACCGGCACGATCAACGCGACGATCACCGACAACACGGCACTGAGCGCGCCCAACGACTTCACGTTCGGACTCGAGATCCTGATCCAGGACGACAACGACGGCTGTGCCGACATCCGGGGCAACAACTTCATCGGTAACGACGGTGGCGTCCCCGGGTTCGGCGACGACATCCGTGTCAGCGAGAGCGGCTCGGCTACCTTGAATATCGAGCAGACGAGCGCCGCGAATATCTCGGCGCTGAACAACGGCGACTCCGTGTCCGTGGGAGGCACGCCGAACTTCGGCGCGGGGAACTGTCCGACGCCGTAGCGATGCGAGCGATGAGCAGTACGGCCGAGAGGCGGTCCAGGGAAGCCAACGAAAAGAGGAGAACCAGAGAATGTCAGAGCCATTCCTAGCGGAGATCAGGATGGTCGGCTTCAACTTCGCGCCGCGAGGTTGGGCCTTCTGCGACGGCCAGATCCTGCCCATCAACCAGAACCAGTCTCTGTACTCCCTCCTGGGCACGACCTACGGAGGGGACGGGCGGACGTCTTTCGCGCTGCCCGACCTGAGGGGGCGGACGCCGATCCACGTCGGTGACGGCCACTCCTTGGGCCAGAAGACCGGCGAAGAGACGCACACTCTCTCCGCAGCCGAGATTCCGAGCCATCAGCACGTGGCGCAAGCCAGCACCGCGGATGCCACGGCGGGCACGCCGTCGGGCAACGTGCTCGCGCGCTCGACGAGCCCGCTGTACGCCGGGCCTACCGGCCTCACGGCCTTGAACGCTCTGTCCGTCTCCAGCGCCGGCGGCGGCCAGGCGCACGACAACATGATGCCCTACCTCGCGCTCAGCTTCTGCATCGCGCTCCAGGGCCTCTTCCCGTCCCGCAACTAGAGGAGAGCGACGATGTCCGAACCCTTTGTCGGTGAGATCAGGATGTTCGCGGGCAACTTCGCTCCGCTCGGATGGGCGTTCTGCGACGGTCAGCTGCTGGCCGTGTCGCAGAACGAGGCCCTCTTCAGCCTACTGGGCACCGTGTACGGCGGAGACGGAAGAACCACCTTCGGGCTGCCGGACATGCGCGGCAGAATTCCGATCCACGCCGGCAGCGGCCCGGGCCTGTCCCCGCGGAAGCTGGGCGCCAAGTCGGGCAGCGAGGACGTGACCTTGACGGTCAACCAGCTTCCGGTTCATTCGCACACGATGCAGGCCTCGACCAACCCGGCGACCGAGAGCCGAGCGCAGGGGAACGTCACGGCCAGCGATCTGGCGATCGACTCGTACTTCGAGAACCCGCCGGGAGCGGCGGACCTGGCGAGCCAGGCGATCACGACGGTGGGCGGAAGTCAGTCGCACACCAATCTGCAGCCCTTCCTGTGCGTGCACTTCATCATCGCTCTGTTCGGCATCTACCCTTCGAGGCAATAGGAGATCGCCATGTCCGAGCCATTCATTGCTGAGATCAGAATCTTCGCCGGGAACTTCGCTCCGCGCAGCTGGGCCTTTTGCAACGGACAGCTGCTGCCGGTGTCCCAGAACACCGCCCTCTTCTCCCTGATCGGCACCACGTATGGCGGGGACGGCCGGACGACGACCGCCCTTCCCGACCTTCGGGGGAAGGCGCCGATGCATCCGGGCCGCGGTCCGGGGCTGACCGCTCGACGCCTGGGGCAGAAGGGCGGCGTCGAGACCGTGACGCTGACCGAAGCGCAGATGCCCGCCCATACGCACGCCATGGGCGCCGCGCCGGCGCCCGCCAACCAGGACGACGCGAGCAGCAGCACGATCCTCTCGAGGACGGTCGGCGCGAACATCTTCGGCGCCGCCAGCAGCCTGCAGGCGATGGCGTCGCAGGCGCTGCCCGCCGGCGGAGGCTCCCAAGCCCACAACAACATGCAGCCCTACCTTGCGATGAACTTCATCATCGCGCTCCAAGGGCTCTATCCCTCCAGGAGCTGACGAGAGGACGTTCCCCGGGGGCGGGCTCGAGCTCCTCCCCAGAGGCTCTGCCGTGATTTCCATGCGACCGATAACCGACGCCGACCAGGCCTTCCTGCGGGAGCTCTACGCATCGACGAGGGCTCGGGAGATGGCCATGGTGCCCTGGTCTCCGGAGGAGAAGCACGCCTTTCTGGGCATGCAGTTCGAGGCGCAGCACAAGTTCTACATGGATCAGTTTCCTCGGGCACGCTTCGACCTGCTGCTCGAGGATGGCGAGCCCATCGGCCGTCTCTATCTCGACGTTCGCGACGATGAGCACCGGCTCATCGACATCGCCCTCTTGCCGCAGCACCGAGGCAGGGGAATCGGCGCGCGGTTGATGCGCGACGTCCTGGACGAGGCGGCGGGGGAAGGCAAGAAAGTGCGGATCCACGTCGAGACGAACAACCCCGCGATGCATCTCTACGACCGCCTGGGTTTCGAGAAGGTGGAGGAGCAGGGGCCGTACCGGCTGATGGAATGGCGGCCGGCAGGTCCGAACGAAGCCGCGGGAGGACAGCGCCGGTGAAGGTCGCCGAGATGCAGCGAGAGACGTTCGCGCCCCACGTGAAGCAGACCTTCAGGGTCAGCGCCGACGAGGTCGCCTTCGACACCGAGCTGATCGAAGTGTCGGCGCTGGGCGAAACCGTCGGCCCCGAGGGGCGACGAGCGTTCTCACTGGTGTTTCGCGGCCCGCTGGACCCCTTCATCGAGCAGCGCATCTGTCGGATCGAGCACGAGGAGCTGGGGGTCATCGACCTCTTCCTCGTGCCGGTCGGGCCGGACGAGAAGGGCATGAGATACGAGGCGGTCTTCACCTAGAGGGCGATCGCGAGGACGACGCAGGATGCGAGGATCGTAGAAGGTGACGATGAAAAGCACACGGGTGGTCGCGATGCTGTTGGCCGTAGTCGGCGCGTGGCTCTCGGCCACGGCGCTGGTCGCCCAGGAGGAGGCCATCCGCGACCGCGCGTCCGCCCGCCGGCCGCCCGGCCGCCTCGCGTCGGCCAACCCCGTCGATGAGCAGGCCGGGCGAGGTCTGCCGTCGCTCGGCGGCGTCGAGAGCGGCGACGCCCGTGGGCTCGAAGCGCCGGAGGGAACCCTCGTCAGCGTCGCGATCCCCGAGCTTCCGGCCGGCAAGTCGATCTCGGTCTTCTTCGACGTGACCGTCAACGTCCCGTTCCCCGCGGGCGTCACCGAGGTGGCGAACCAGGGGGTCGTGAGCGGCGGGAACTTCCCGGCCGTTCTCACCGACGACCCGGACGCCGGGGGCTCCGCGGACCCGACGGTGACCCAGGTGCTCGCGATGCCGACCTACACGGTGGCGCAGAAGACCGTGAGCGACGCGGTGACCGGCAACAACGACGGCCAGGCCCAGCCGGGCGAGGTGCTGCAGTACGAGGTCACCCTCGTCAACGGGGGCAACGGCGGCGACACCAACGTGAACCTCGTCGACGCCGTGCCCGCGGGCACGACTCTCGACCTGGGGTCGATCCTGGCGATCCTGTCGGGCGGCGCCTCGGGCTTCGTGAACGCGAGCGCGGGCAACACCATCGACGTCACCGTGCTGAGCATGCCGGGAGCCGGCTCGCAGCTGGTCGTCCGCTTCCAGGTGACCGTCGATTCGCCCGTCCCGGCCGGCCTCGAGCTGCTCTCGAACGTCGGCCAGGTGTCGTCCGACTTCGCTCCGCCGTTCGCCACCAACGCGGCCGACATCGTGGTCGACGCCGTTCCGGTCCTCACTCTCGACAAGGACGACGGCGGGGTGACCGTGGACCCGGAGACCACCGTGGTCTACACCCTCACCTACGCCAACATCGGCGACCAGGACGCCTCGAACGTCACGCTCGAGGACACGGTGCCCGTCGGCTCGACCTTCGACGCCGGGGCCAGCACGGCAGGCTGGAGCTGCGCCGACGGTGACCCGGAAGGGACGCCGTGCACGCTCCTCGTCGGCACCGTGGCCGGAGGCGGCGGCTCGGCCGCGGTCGACTTCGCCGTCGAGGTGGTGGCGCCGCAGGACGCGCCGCCGGCGATCGACAACACGGCGACGGTGCGCGACGACGGCGCCGGCTCGGGCGGCGTGCCGGTCGAGGCGACCGACGGCGACTCGACGCCGGTCAACGACCTCCTGCCGCCCACGGTGGCCAACGTCGACACGATCAAGGGCAACGGCGACGGCGTGCTCGAGGAGTGCGAGTCCGTCGCCGCGCGGGTCAACGCCTTCCGCGTCACCTTCAGCGAGGCCATGGACCCGGCGACGGTCGTCGACGCCGCCAACTGGCTCGTCGTCGGCTCGGGCCCCGATCTCGACATCGCGACCGACCTATGCGGCCCGCTCGCGGGCGACGACGTGGCGGTGCCGCTGACCGGCGTGAACTACGACGCCCCGGACCTGACGGCGCGGCTCGATCTCGACCTCCCCGACTCCACCCTGCCCGACGGCCCGTACCGGCTGCTGGCGTGCGCCGCCGGCGGCCTCACCGACCTGGCCGGCAACGAGCTCGACGGCGACGGCGACTTCGACGGCGGCGACGACTTCGTGCGCACCTTCCGCGTCGACCTGATCGACGACTTCGCCAACGGCCACTTCGACTGCGGTCTCGATCCCTGGATCCCGGTGACCACGGGCGGCTCGATGATCGTCCACGATCCGCTCGTCGACGTCGACGGCGCCGCGATCTCGGGCTCGGCGCACGCCACCAACGAGCCGGGCTCGACGGACCTCGCGCTCGGCCAGTGCGTGAACGTCGCGGGCGGCTCGGTGTACGACTTCAGCGGGTTCGCGCTCCTCGACACGCCGGGCGTCAGCATCGACGTGATCCGCGCGTGCGGGTTCTTCCCGGACCCCGACTGCGCGGGCACGACGCTGCCGGCCCAGGCCTTCGTCGACACGATCGCCACCGACGGCGTGTGGGTGCCCTTCGCGGGTGGCGTCGTGGTTCCGGCGGCGGCGGCGTCGACGCTCTGCCAGGCGACGCTGCGCAACGCCGCCGGCGTCCCCTACGAGGCGTTCCTCGACGATCTGTCCCTCGACCTGCTGCAGTCGCCCCTCATCTTCGAGGACGGCTTCGAGAGCGGCGACACCTCGGCGTGGTCGAACACTGTGCCCTGACGCGAGGAGACGAGGAGCATGACGAAGAGCACGAGAGCGGTCCGGGCGGTAGCCCTCGCGCTGGCGGTGGCCGGAGCCGGCGCGGCGCAAGGCCGGGTCCTGAGCGTGGCGGCCGCGGCCAGCCCCTGTCTCAACCTGCGCAGCGCCCCGTCCGCCGCCGCGACGGCCGCGAGCTGCTGGCCCCCCGGGACGCGGCTGCTGGCGCTCGAGGCGGGGCCGGAGTGGACCCGCGTCGAGGTCGCCGACGGCCGCCGCGGGTGGATGGCGAGCCGCTTCCTGGTGACCGGCGGCCAGGCGGCCGCGGCCGGCGCGAGCCGCGCCGTGGCGCCGCCGGGAATCGAGCTCGAGGCGGCCCTCGCGGCCGGCAAGCTTCCGGCGCTGGGCGGCATCCTCTACGACCAGACGGACTCGCCCGCCGGCGCCGGCTTCGTGAGCCAGCTCTTCGAGCCCGCCAACTCGGCCTTCGACTGCCGCGCCGCGGATGACTTCACGGTGCCGGCCGCCGACGTCCAGTGGGACGTCGTCGAGGTCGCAGTGCTCGGCGGCTACCTCCAGGGTCCCGGCCTCACGCCGCTGCTCGACCTCGAGCTCTTCCCGGACGGCGGCGGGGTGCCGGGGGGCGCGGCGGCCTGCAGCTACCTGGGCCTCGTGGCGGGCGTCGACTTCGTCGACGACGGGGCCGGCAACCTCGTCGTCACCCTGCCGGCGACCTGCAGCCTGCCGGCCGGCGACTACTGGCTGTCCGTCCGCGCGGACATGGATCTGGCGACGGGCGGGCAGTGGCTGTGGGCCGAGCGGGCGGTGCAGAGCGGGGCGACCTTCGCCTGGGAGAATCCGCCGGACGGCTTCGGCACCGGCTGCGTCGCCTGGACGCCCGCCAACGCCTGCGGCGCCAGCGCCCCGGATCTGCTGTTCGCCCTGGTCGGCTCCCTGGTGCCCGTCGAGCTGCAGTCGATCCGCGTCGACTGAAGATCCGGTCGCCGGCTCCGGTCGTCAGAGCTTCGTGTCCCGCCAGCGGCCGCGGCGAAAGGCCCGACGCCGACGAGCGCGAAGGTCGCTTGAATCCCGCGGTCCAGCAGGACAGTGACGGGAACGGCGGGCTTGCAGCCCGGGACCTCGGGCGTATGATCGAGAACGGAAGGAGGCCATCATGTCGCCCATTCGCGATCTTTCCCGAGAGGCGATCGAAGAAGCGGTCTCGAGCACCTGGCAGAGGGCCCTCGGCGTCGAGCGCGTTCGGCGGGACGACGACTTCTACGAGCTGGGCGGGCATTCGATCCTCGCCGTACGGACGCTGCTCGACGTGGGCGAAGCGCTCGGCGTGACTCCGCATCTGCCCAGCTTCGTCGGCAGGACGACTCCGGCCGCGGTCGCCGAGACCTTCTGGGAACTGGCTCGACGCCGGCCGAGGCCGTAGCTCACCGCTGGCTCCCGCATGCGCTGCAGGCGACGCCGGTCGCGGGCGAGGCCCCCGGGGGGCGAGGGTTGAAGGCGTCGGCGGCTGAGCGGGAGGCGCCGTGGTGATCGGGGCGAGCGCGCCGTCGCCTCAGGGAACGACCAGCGACCAGGCCGACAGGTCGCCGCTCTCGAAGCCGTCCGCGAAGATCTCGCTCGGCGGCGGGGCGCAGTAGAGCGCTCCCGACTGTGTCCAACCGCCCCAGATGATCATCTGGGCGCCGGTCCACACCGTCGACCACAACGTGTCGCCATAGATGAGGGGCAGCAATGGCGCGCCGACCTGGCTGGTGGGGCGCCAGGAGTCGGTCGCCGGGTCGTAGCGCCCGCCGCTCGCGTCGAACTCGCCGCCCCAGACGATCATCTCGGTACCGGTCCATACGCCCTCTGTCGTGCGCGGGGACGGCGCTCCGTTCATCGTCGTTGGCGTCCAGGAGTCGGTTGCCGGGTCGTAGCGCGCTCCGTCCCCCAGGTCCTCGAAGAGCAGCCAGTCGAAGCCGCCCCAGACGATCATCTCGCTGCCCGTCCACACGCCGGCCGGGTTCTGGCGCGTCTCCGGCGAGCCGTCGACGCTGGTCGGGGTCCAGGTGTCGGCCAGCGGATCGTAGCGACCGCCGGTCGGCGCGCCTGGGACGTGGATGCGGCCGCCCCAGACGATCATCTCGGTGCCGGTCCACACCGCGGCGTGATACTGCCTGGACGCGGGAGCGTCGACCGTGGTCGCGTCGGTCCAGGTGTCGGCGGCCGGCGAGTAGCGCTTGGCGATGGCGGGCGTCTCGGTGCCGGGCGTGCCGAAGACGATCATCTCGCTCCCCGTCCACACGGCGGTGTGGCCGCTGCGGTTGGACGGCGCGTTGACCGTGGTGGTCAAGCGCCAGCTGTCGGTCACCGGATCGTAGAGCCCGCCGGTTCCGGGAGCGAACGGCGGGCCGTCCGGCTCGCCGCCCCAGACGAGGACCTCGCTTCCCGTCCAGACCTCTTCGGCGCCCTCGCGCCCGAGCGGAGCGCCGACGGCAGTCGCCGTCCGCCAGCTGTCGGTCGCCGGATCGTAGAGCGCGCCGGTGTTCGGGTAGCCGTACGACCAGCCTCCCCAGATCATCATCTCGTTCCCCGTCCAGGCAGCGGCATGCGAGGCGCGCGACCTCGGCACGTTCAGCGTGTTGGTGGGATACCAGAGGTCGAGCTGCGGATCGTAGCGACCGCCGTCGACGTGGAAGACGCCATCGTCGTCGAGGCCGCCCCAGACGATCATCTCGGTGCCGGTCCACACGGCGGTGATGCCCTGGCCGTTGTTGGCCGAGTTCACCGGGTTGGTCGGGGTCCAGGTGTCGGTCGCAGGGTCGTAGCGGCCGCCGGCGACGGGGGGCTCGAAGAACTCACTGCCGCCCTGGATGATCATCTCTTCGCCCGTCCACACGGCGGCATGGAAGTAACGGTGGGACGGGGCATCGACCAGGCTCGTCGGGGTCCAGGTGTCGGCCACCGGGTCGTAGCGCCCGCCGCTCGGATCCTCGCCCGGCCAGTTGACGGTGAGGCCGCCCCAGACGATCACCTCATCGCCCGTCCACACCGCCGAGTGGTGCTGACGCGCGTCGGGGGCGTCGACGCCGGTCATCGGCGTCCACGAATTGGAGGCGGGACTGTAGCGCGCGCCGTCCCCGTAGACCTGTCCGATGGCGGGATCGGAGCCGCCCCAGATCACCATTTGGGAACCGGTCCAGGCGGCGGCGTGGGAGGTGCGCGGAGCGAGCGGCGCCGGCGTCATCGAGGTCCAGGTGTCGGTGGCCGGGTTGTAGCGGCCCCCGGTGTTGTACGCGCTGCCGAGGTGCCCTCCCCAGACGATCATCTCCGTCCCGGTCCAGACGGCGCTGGCACTCAAGCGCGGCTCCGGAGCGTTGACGGTCGAGGTGGGCGTCCAGCTGTCGGTGACCGGGTTGTAGCGTCCCCCAGAGAGGTCGAAGGTCGATCCCCAGACGATCATCTCGGTGCCGGTCCACACCGCCACGTGGCTCTCGCGTGGCTCGGGAGCACCGGTCATCGGCAGCAGCGTCCAGCTGTCCGTGGCGGGGTCGTAGCGGCTGCCGTCGCCGTAGACGACACCCACGGCCTCCATGCCGCCCCAGACGATCATCTCGGCGCCGGTCCACACCGCCGTGTGCCAGTAGCGCGGGTCGAGCAGGCTCAGGGTCGGGCTCCAGGTGTCGTCGCTACAGGTGGCGGCGACCGCGGGGAGGCGATATTCGAAAGCCGTGTCGTCCGACTCGGGCGTCAGCTCTCCGCGGACCTCCTGCCACCACTGCTCGAACGGGCGCTTGGGCCACTCGAGCGTCGTCAGCCGCGCGTGGCTGTCGTCGAGCTCGTGCACGACGAGAGCGTAGAAGCGGGTCTCGTCTTCACGCAGCGGGCTCGGGCGGTCGAGCGCGATCTCGGCGGCGGGCCGGCCCATCGCCTTCTCGAGGTCTCGGACCCGGGCGTCGAAGTCAGCCGCCTCGAGCCTGCCCGGGCTCTGGACCCGGTCGGGCCCGCGCCACCACTCCAGCTCGGTCTGCGTTCCGAGGGACGGCCCCGTGGCGC
The DNA here is from genome assembly GCA_029862975.1 of Acidobacteriota bacterium. Lineage (GTDB taxonomy): Bacteria > Acidobacteriota > Thermoanaerobaculia > Multivoradales > JAHEKO01 > CALZKB01. The sequence continues at coordinate 40,083 of JAOTWP010000009.1, read as the reverse complement.
TCGCCGAGGCGATCTCCTGGAGCTCCCGTCGCGCCTCCTCTCTCCGCTCTCCGTGCAAGCGCTCATCGCTGGCGTAGTAGCTCCGCAGGAGCCGGTCGGCGAGGACGGGGCGGGCCAGGCACTCGGCGGCCGCCGTCGGGTCTCCGCCGAGAGCGGCGAAGAGCTCGCGCAGGCGACCGGGAGCCCGGGAGTGGGCGGCCATGCGGTCGAGCTCCGCCTGCAGCTGCTCGGGGCCGATCGTGCGGCTCCAGAACCGGCGCAGCGCCGCGCTCTCGAGCAGAGCATCCTCGGCCCGCCGCCGGAGGATCGCCTCGGGCACCGCCTCCGCGAAGGTGGGCCCGGCGCCCTCCGTGAAGTGGTCCGCCGTGCGGTGGCTCCAGCGGACCCTCTCGAGGGCTTGCTGACATCGAATCCCGTCGTCCAGGCTCAGGCCGGCGGGCACTGCAGCGCTCGCGGCGCCGACGACCGCCAGAAAGAGGACGGGAGCCATTCTTGCTGCGATTGACGGTGTCGACGATCCGTACATGGCACCTCCGACCCTGGCGCTGCGCCCGTGGTTTGCCCGATCTCCTGTCTATCGAAACCGACATGACGGCAACATGACGGATCGAGCCGTCTCGACCGCCCTGGTGCCCGTCGAGCTGCAGTCAGTCCGCGTCGACTGAAGATCCGCTCGCCGGCTCCGGTCGTCAGAGCTTCGTGTCCCGCCAGCGGCCGCGGCGGAAGGCGACGACGCCGACGAGCGCGATGGCGCCCTGGGCGGCCGTGATCGACCAGAAGACGCCGTGGGCGCCGAGCCCGAAGACCTTCGCCAGGACGTAGGCGAGCGGCAGCTCGAAGACCCAGTAGCACAGGAAGTTGATCCAGGTGGGAGTCCACGTGTCGCCGGCGCCGTTGAACGCCTGTACGACCACCATGCCGACGGCGAAGAAGAGGTAGCTGTAGCTGACGATCCGCACGCAATCGGCGCCGAAGCGGACGACCTCCGGGGAGGACGAGAACGGCTCCACGAGCGGGCGGGCCAGGAGCACCAGGAGGACGCCCACGATGCCGAGAAAGACAAGGTTGGCCGCCGCGGCCACCCGGACGGAACGCTCGGCGCGCCGCGGCCTGCCCGCTCCCAGGTTCTGCCCGACGAGGGTCGCCGCCGCGTTGGCCATCCCCCAGGACGGCATGAGGGCGAAGACCAGGATGCGCCCGGCGATCGTGTAGCCGGCCACGGCCGCGTTGCCGAACAAGGCGACGATCCGGATGACGGCGAGCCAGCTGCAGGTGCCGACGAGGAACTGGAGGACCCCGGGGACCGCGACTCGGGCCAGCCGGCCGGCGACCCTCCCGTCGAGCCGCATGGCGGCGCGCGTCAGCCGGATCCTCCCAGCGCCCCTGGCCAGCATCCGCAGCTGGTAGGCGACGCCGACGGCGCGCGCCAGGGTCGTGGCCACGCCCGCCCCGGTGACGCCCAGCGCCGGAACCGGACCCCAGCCGAAGATGAGCAGGGGGTCGAGGACGACGTTCAGCCCGTTCGCCAGCCAGAGGGCCTTCATCGCCAGCGTCGCGTCGCCGGCCCCCCGGAAGACGGCGTTGATGAGGAAGAGAAAGAACACGGTGGAGCTGCCGCCGAGGACGACGGCCGTGTAGCCGGAGCCCCCGGCCACGGTCGCGGCCTCGGCGCCGAGCAGTCGCAGGAGCGACGGGGCGAAGACGACGCCGGTTACGGCGAACGGCAGGGAGACGGCGAGGCCCAGAACCAGCGCCTGGAAGGCGCCGTGGGCGGCCTCCTCGGGCTTGCGCTCGCCGATCCGCCGGGCCACGAACGCGGCCGTCGCCATCGCCAGGCCGAGGGCCGCGGAGAAGACCAGGTAGAGCAGGGACTCGGTGAGCCCGACGGCGGCCAGCGCCGCTTCGCCGACCCGGCCGACGAACAGGATGTCGACGATGCCGAAGATGGACTGGCCGACCATCTCGATCATCATGGGCACCGAGAGGATCAGCACGGCGCGCCCGATCGGGCCCGCCGTGAAGTCCTGCGGCGAGCCGGCGATGGCCGCGCGGATGGCGGCCCCGAGGGCGGGCAGCGCGGGCGCCGGCGGGTCCGACGGCCGCGAGCCTGGCTGCTGCGCGTCGGTCATCGTCGTCTCCGGCCGGCGGAGCGAGTGTACACGCCGGTGACGCGGCGGCCGCCGCCGAGCGGGCGGCCGCCGCGGGCCTGGCCTGGCAATTGCGTATCGAGATTGGCAGAATGGGACGCGGTGATGAAGCGTTGAGCGAGAGAGCCGGCCGCCCCGGGGAATGTGGCCACCCGGCCCCGTACCGCGCCGGCGTCGGGCTGTCCGGTCGCGAGGACGGGCTATTCCTTCGCGAGGGGTCGCGCCCCGGGGTCCTGCTCTCCCGTCTCGTCTGCGCCGCGGCGCTTCTGCTCGCCGCGCTCGGCGTCGACGCCGGCCACGGAATGGATGCCCAGATGCCCGAGTCCCAGTTCGAAGTCCTGCGCCAGCGGATGGTCCGCGAGCAGATCCGGCGCCGCGGCGTGGAGGATCCCGCGGTGCTCGCCGCCATGGAGCGCGTGCCGCGGCATCTCTTCGTACCGGACGGCTTTCGCGCCGACGCCTACCTCGACCACCCGCTGCCGATCGGCCACGGGCAGACGATCTCGCAGCCCTACATCGTGGCGCTGATGACGGAGCTGCTCGAGCTCGACCGCGGCCAGAAGGTGCTCGAGATCGGCACCGGGTCCGGCTACCAGGCCGCGGTCCTGGCCGAGCTCGGGGCCTCCGTCTACACGATCGAGATCCGCGACGAGCTCGGCCGGCAGGCGGGCGACCTCCTGGCGCGGCTGGGCTACGACAACGTTCGCGTCCGGGTCGGCAACGGTTATCGCGGCTGGCCGGAGGAGGCGCCGTTCGACGCCATCATCGTCACCGCCTCGCCGCCCGAGATCCCGGACGCCCTCGTGCAGCAGCTCAAGGTCGGGGGCCGGATGGTCGTTCCGGTCGGCGCCGGCGGCGTGCAGGACCTCGAGCTGCTGACCAAGACCGAGGACGGAGTGCTCTCGAGAGACATCATCCCGGTGCGCTTCGTGCCGATGATCGGCGGCGACCGCGACGAGTAGCGGCGAGCGGGCGCGGGCCCGCCGGGCTCAGGTCGTCGACGGCCGCGGCCGGCGTCCCACGAGCTCCGGGGCCGTGAGCTCGCGGCGGCTGCCCTCCGCGACCTTCATCTCCTCGAGCTTCGCGGCCATCGGCATGAGCCGGCGGTCGAAGGAGCCCACGGCGCGGTCGTAGGCATCGAGCGCGGTCGCAAGGCCGCGGCCCACGGCCGAGAGCTCGGCGCCGAACTTCGCCGCCCGCTCGTAGAGCTCGCGCGCCGCGACGGCGATCGCCTCGGCGTTCTCGGCCATGGAGCGCTGCTGCCAGTAGATGGCGATGGTGCGCAGGAGCGCGACGAGCGTCGTGGGCGTGGCGAGCAGCACCTTGGAGCGCAGCGCGTCGACCTGCAGGTCGGGGTCGGCCTGGAAGGCGGCGCCCAGAAACGCGTCGGCCGGCAGGAAGAGGATCACGAACTCCGTGTCCTCGCCCAGGGACGCGGCGTAGTCCCGCTGCGCCAGCTGCCGCACGTGCCCGCGCAGCCCCTTGGCATGGCGGTCGAGGGCGGCGCGGCGGCCCGCGTCGTCCCGGGCGTTGGAGGCTTCGAGGAACGCCCCCAGCGGCGCCTTGGCGTCGACGGCGATCCGCCGCTTCTCCGGCAGGTTGACGACCATGTCGGGCCGCGCGCCGCCGGCGATCGTCAGCTGCTCCTCGAAGTCGCAGTGGGCCGTCATGCCGGCGATCTCGGCGACCCGCCGCAGGGCGAGCTCGCCCCACCGGCCGCCGATCTCGGTCCCCCGCAAGGCCGCGCTCAGGGACGTCGTCTCGTCGCGCAGCAGCGACGTGCTGCGGGCGAGCTGCTCGACCTGCTCGCCGATCTTCGAGGCGTCGGCGGCCCGCGAGCGCTCGAGGTCGGTCGTCTTGCGGTCGAGGCGATCGAGCGTCTCGCGCAGGGGGGCGACGAGGTTCTCGACGGCCTGCCGGCGCTCCTCGAGGTCGGCCGTGGCCCGGGTCCGCGTCGTCTCGAGCCGCTGCTGGGCGAGGGTCAGGAACTGCTCGGACGTGCCCTTGAGCGCCGCCGCGGCCAGCGACTGGAACGCGTCCTCGAGCTCCTTGCGCGACGACTCGATGAACCGCTTCTGCTCGGCGAGGAGCTGCGCTCCCGTCGCCACCCGTTCGCGAGCCACGGCGAGCTCCCGATCGAGCTCGCTCAGCCTGGCCTCGGTCGCGCGCAGCTCGCTCTCGGCCTCGGCGCGCCGCTCGCGCTCGGCCCGCGCCGTCGTCTCGGCGACCGAGAGCTCCTGAACGCTCGCGATCAGCCGCCGCTGGCCCCGCCGGCCCCCGAGCGCGTAGCCGACGGCCCAGCCGACGAGCAGCCCGAGCGCGAAGAGGCCGGGAAGAACCCACGCTGCTTGCTGGAACATTGGTCGTTGGCCCGCGAACTCACCTGAAATGAAGGGCTTGCAGGGACTCTAACACCCTCCGGCGGCGGCGCGGCCGGCCGCGGCCGATCGCGCCCGCCGCTTCCTACGCGGTCAAGGGGTTGGACCAGCGGAGACCGGCGAACCGGGCGAAACCGCCGTCGGTGCTGCAGAAAGTCAGGCCGTGCTCGATGGCGAGGGCGGCGAGGTGCGCGTCGGGGACCAGGTTGGCGCCGAAGGCCGCGCCCCCGAGGAGCTCCCCGAGCACCAGCCGATGCCGGTCCGTCGGGGCCGGTATCCAGACCGGCTCCAGGGCCAGCCAGGAGGTAACCTGCTCCCAGGCCCGGCCGACGCTCAGCGGTCGTTCGAAGATCCGCGGGTTCGAGGCGATGCGCACGAAGGCCAGGAGCGAAGGCCAGGGCAGCCCCACCCGCGGCCCCTCGTTCAGGCGGCCGTCCAGCCAGCGGCGAGCGGCCTCGTGCTGCGGGACGTTGCGGACGTGGGCGTAGAGCAGCAGGTTGGCGTCGACCAGGATCAACGAAAGTCCTCGCCCTCGGCGACCGCGAGCACCTCGCTCACGCTGTCGAGGCCGGGAAGGTTCGTGGCCCCCAGATCGACGGCCGGCGTCCGGTAGGCGCGGCGCGGCTCCGGCGGCGTCTGGAGGCGCGTGAGCCCCTCGCGCAAGGCGACGTTCACCGCCTCCTTGAACCGGTAGCCCTTGTCCTTGCGCAGCTGCGCTAGGAGAGCGACGACGTCATGATCCAGAGTCAGGGTGGTCCTCACGCATCACAGCATAGGTGGTGTGATGCTTCGATGCAATCGCGATGTCGCGACGCCACGACGGACATTCCAGGCTCGTAGGGGCCGGTTCTGGCTCGGAGTGACCGGCTTCTGCTGTCATGCTAGGCAATATTCGTGTAATATTGCCAGCGATGTATCCACGTTTACTCGAAACGCCGCGTCAGTCGATCTTTCTCTTCGGGCCTCGAGGGACGGGAAAATCGACGTGGATTCGCGAGCGGTTTCCGGAGGCGACGACCTACGACCTGCTGGACACAAGCGAGACCCTTCGCCTGATCCGGGAGCCGGGAGCCCTCTACCGGGAGCTGATCGGGCTGCCACCCGAGAGCTGGGTGGTCATCGACGAAGTGCAGAAAGTGCCCGCCCTCCTGGACGAGGTGCAGCGCCTCATGGAGACCCTCCGGCTCCGATTCGTTCTCTCCGGATCGAGCGCCCGCAAGATCCGGCACGGTGGCGCCAACCTCCTGGCCGGCCGGGCGATCACGACCGCCATGTTTCCCTTGGTCTCGGCGGAGCTGGACTTTCAGCTGGACCTCGATCGCTCGCTGCGCTACGGGCTGCTTCCCATAGCGGTGACCGGCCACGATCCTGCCGGCTTCTTGAGAAGCTACGCGGAGACCTACCTCGACCAGGAGATCCGGGCCGAAGCCTTGATCCGCAACCTGGGCTCCTTCTCGCGCTTTCTCGAGATCGCCGCGCGCCAGAACGGCCAGGTGACCAACGCCTCGGCGATCGCTCGCGACGCTGGTGTCAGCCGCAGCACGGTGCAGAGTCACTTCGAGATTCTGGTCGACACCCTGATCGGGTCCTGGCTGCCGGCCTGGAAGCTGAAATCGGCCACCAGACAGGTGCGACAGAGCAAGTTCTTCTTCTTCGACCCGGGAGTCGCGCGCGCCCTGACCGGTCGCCAGGCGTATCCGCCCACTCCCGAGGAGCTGGGCCCGCTTCTGGAGACGCTGGTGCTGCACGAGCTTCGCGCGTTTCTCGGCTACACCGGCCGCGACTATCCGCTGTACTTCTGGCGCACCTACGACGGCGCAGAGGTGGATCTCTTCTTCGAGACCGAGGACGGGTTCGTCGCGATCGAGGTCAAGTCCGCCAAGCGCTGGGACAAGCGCTTCCACCGCGGGCTGCGGCGCCTGCGAGGCGACCTCGGTGCCGATCGCACCAAGTGCTTCGGCCTCTATCTCGGCGAGCGCAGCGCGCTCTGGGACCACGTCCAGGTGCTGCCGGTACTCGAGTTTCTGCGCCGGCTGTGGGACGGCGAGATCGTGCGCTGAGACTCCAACGACCTGGCGAAGCGAGGGAATGGTGGAGCAGAAGGGATTTGAACCCTCGACCCCCACGTTGCGAACGTGGTGCTCTCCCAGCTGAGCTACTGCCCCACGAAGAGCGGGGCTGATTGTAGCGTCAGCGGGCGGCGGCGGCTACCCTGGCTCGCTCGCGGCCGATGGTGTACATTGAACGTGGCGGCGCAAGGACCGCGAGGTCGGAGGAAGCGATGGTCGAGAAGAAGAAGAAGGAAGCCGTGAGCGACGAGAGGCCGTCCAAGGACGCCCTCGAGCGCGCCCGCGAGAAGTTCACCGAGGTTGCCGAAAAGGCCCGCCAGGGCGGCAGCCAGGTGCGCGAGGTGGCCAAGGAGAAGGCGGCGCGCGTCGGCGAGGTGGCCAAGGAAAAGGCGGCCCGGGCCGGCGAGGTGGCCAAGGAGAAGGCGGCGCGGGCCGGCGAGGTGGCCAAGGAGAAGGCGGCGCGGGCCGGCGAGGTGGCCAAGGAGAAGGCGGCGCGGGCCGGCGAGGTGGCCAAGGAGAAGTACGGGGTCGCCGTCGACAACCTGAAGCAGGGCTACGACAAGGTCCACAAGGATCTGAGCAAGCTGAGCGAGGACGTCAACGAGTACGTCCGCGACAATCCCGGGCGCTCGATCCTGATCGCCGCCGGCATCGGCTTCGTCGTGGGCACCCTCCTGCGCCGGCGCCGCGGCTGAGCGTGGCGGACTGGCGGGCCGAGAGCCTGGTCGACGAGCTGCTTCCGGTCGAGCTCGACTGGCGCGACTGGGTGTGCCGCTACCCGAAGACGGCGCTGTCGCTGGCCGCCCTCGGCGGCTACCTGCTGGGCCGTAGCCGCGGCGAGGAGCTCGTGGAGTCCGTGACGACCCGTGCCGCCGACGCGCTGGCGGAGAACGTCAACCTGCTGATCGATTCTCGCGGCTAGGCGGCGCCGCCGCGCCCCGCCGCCCGGCCCCCGGTCCGGCCACCGCATGCGCAAGATCCTGCACGTCTCCGACGTCCACTTCGGGCGTCCGCACCGGCCCGCGGCGTCGGCCGCCGTGCTCGAACTCGTCGCGAGCCGCGGGCCCGATCTGGTCGTCGTCGCCGGCGACCTCACCCAGCGCGCCAAGCCGCGCGAGTTCCGGCAGGCCCGGCGCTGGGTCGACGCGATGGCGAAGCCGGCCCTCGCCGTCCCCGGCAACCACGACGTTCCGATGTACCGCTTCTGGGAGCGGCTCTTCGTGCCCTTCGGCGCCTACCGCCGGCACTTCGACGCCGACCTCGAGCCCCGTTTCGAGGACGAGGAGCTGTTCGCGATCGGCATCAACAGCGCCAACAACTGGACCGTCAAGGACGGCCGGGTGAGCCCCCGCCAGCTGCGCCGCGTCGAGCGCGCGCTGGCGGCGGCGCCGGCCGGCAAGACGCGGATCGCCGTCGTCCATCACGAGCTCATTCCCGCCCCCCGCTTCGGCAGCCAGAAGGTGCTGGCCAACGCGCGGCCCCTCGTGGAGATCCTGGCCGCGGGCGGCGTCGAGCTGGTGCTCTCGGGGCATCTGCACCAGGGCTACTGCGCGCTGGCCGAGTCGTACTACCCCGGCGTCGGCGGCGCGATGCTGGTGGTCCATTCGGGGACGACGAGCTCGGACCGGGGCCGCGGCTGCGAGCGCGGCCGCAACACCGGCAACTGGATCGAGATCGCGCCCGACGCCCTGCTCGTGGCCCACCTCGAGTGGCACGCCGGGCGGGGGGCGTTCGAGGAGCGCGCCGTCCACCACTTCCCCCGGAGCGGCCGCGGCGCCCCGCGGCCCGGATCCGGGGACGCGCGAAGCGGTGGCTGACGGCCGCGGGAGGGACTGGCTCGGGCGCCCCGAGGTCCGGGTGCTCGACAACGGGCTGACCGTCGGCCTGCTGGCGGACGACGCCGCGCCGGTCGTCTCGACGGCCTTGTGGATCCGCGCTGGGGCGGCGCACGAGCCGGCCGGGCAGGAGGGCGTCGCGCACTTCCTCGAGCACATGATGTTCAAGGGCTCGCGGCGCTTCGCGGCCGGCGAGATCGACCGCGTCACCCAGGCCGCGGGCGGCTCCAACAACGCCTACACAAGCCACGACAGCACGGTCTACGTCTTCAGCCTGCCCCGCGGCGGCTGGCGGACCGCGCTCGAGATCGAGGCCGACCGCCTGCTCGGTCCGACCCTCGATCCGGGAGCGGTGGCGGCGGAGCGCGAGGTGATCCTCGAGGAGGTGGCCGAGGTCGACGACGACCCCTGGGACCGGCTCGAGACGGCGGTGCACGAGGCCTTCTTCGGGGCGCATCCCTACGGCCGGCGGATTCTCGGTCGCCGCGCCTCGCTGCAGCGGGTCGGCGCCGCCGAGCTCGCCGCGTTCCACGGCCGGGCCTACGCTCCCGGGCAGGCGGTCCTGATGCTGGCCGGGGCGGTGGGGGAGGAGGCGCTGGCGGCGGCCGGCGAGCTCTTCGCTTCGCTCACCGGCCGCGCCGTCCTGGAGCCTCTGCCAGCGCCGGCGGCGCCGGAAGGGCTGCGGCGCGTCCACGTGGCGCGCGGCGACACGGGCCGCGCCCTGCTGGCCCTGCCGTCGCCGGCGGCCGCCGAGCGCGACTTCGTCGGTCTCCGGCTGGCGCTGACGGCGGTCTGCGGCGGCCGCTCGAGCCGCCTGCAGCGCCGGCTGGTCGACGAGGGAAAGCTGTGCGGCTCGGTGTCCACCGGGCTTCTGGAGACGGTGCGCCCCGGGACGGCGACCGTGGCCCTGGAGCTGCTGCCGGGCGTCGAGGCGGCGCGCGCCGAGGACGCCCTCTTCGCGGAGCTCGAGCGGGCGCGGCGCGGCGGCATCGAGGCCGCCGACGTGGAGCGGGCTCGGCGGCTGTTGCTCGCGGACTGGCTCTTCGGCCACGAGACGATCGAGCAGCGCGGCCTCACCTGGGGAGCGGGCCTGGCCCTCTTCGGAGGCGACTACGTCGCGAGCCAGCAGCGCTGGCTCGCGGAGATCGCGGCCGACGAGGTCGTGGCCGCCGCTGCCCGCTTCCTCGACCCGGAGCGCAGCGGAGTCCTCGGATGGGCGGGCGTCTGAGGGTCCGCACCCGCGCCGTGGGCGGCGCTCCGGTGGCCGCGCTACGGGTCTGGCTGCTGGCCGGAGAGCGCCACGCGGCGACTCCCGGGCAGGCGCTGCTGGCCGGCCGGATGCTCGAGGAGGGGACGGCGGCGCGGAGCTGGCGCCGCGTCGCCCGCGACGCGGAGGAGCGCGGGGTCTCGATCCACGCCACCGCCGGCTACGAGGTCATCGGGCTGGCCCTCGACGGGCCGGCGACGGAGGCCGAGCGGATGATCGAGTGGGGCGCCGAGCTGGCGCTCGCGCCCGCCTTCGACGCCGAGCGCTGGGAGTGGCAGCGCGAGCTGGCGCTGGCCGAGCTCGAGCTCATCCGCGACGACCCCGAGGCGCTCGCCGGGTGGGGCTTCCTCGGCCAGCTCTACGGCCCCCATCCGCGCAGCCGCCCCCTGCAGGGGGACCCCGCGAGCCTCGCCGGCCTGGACGTCGCGGCCAGCCGCGCCAGCTACGAGCAGGCCCTGGGGGCGGGGATGATCGTCTCGCTCGCCGGCGCGATCGACGAGGAGAAGGCGGCCGCGAGGCTGCGGGCGCGCTTCGCCGCCGGCGCCCGCCCGCCGGCGGAGCCGCCCGCCGAGCCGCCGCCCGTCGCGAGCGGCGAGCCGCGCCGGACCGTGGCGCTGCCGGGCGATCAGGCGCACCTCTTCCTGGGCCGGCCGACCGTCGATCGCGACGATCCGGACCTTCCGGGCCTGGAGCTGCTTGCCGTCGTGCTCGGCGCCGGCGCCGGGCTGGCCGGCCGCCTCCCGGCGCGGGTCCGCGAGCGGGAAGGCCTCGCCTACACCGCCAGGGTCGACACGGCGGCCGGAGCCGCGGCCGATCCGGGGCGCCTCGTCCTCCACGCGGCGACCGACCGCGAACGGCTCGCGCGGGTCGAGCGGGCCTTCCGCGAGGAGCTCGACCGGCTCGTCACGGACGGGGTGACGGCCGCCGAGCTCGCCGCCGCCCGGTCCTTCCTCGAAGGCCAGGAGTGCTTCCGCCGCGAGACGGCCCGCCAGTGGGCCGAGATCATGGCCGAAGCCGAGCTGACCGGGCACCCCGTCGACCAGCCGGGCTGGGGAGCGGCGCGGTGGGGCCCCCTGACGATCGCCGAGCTGGCGGCGATCGCCGAGCGCTGGCTCGACCCGGCGGGCCTCTGGGTGACGGTCGGGCTGCCGAGCGAGGGCACCGAGCGGGCGTGAGGCGGGCTGCGCCGAGCCGGTAGCGATAGACTCCGAGCTCGTCCGTTGGATCGTCTCACCCAGGAGGTACTCCATGCGTAGAACGCTCGCGTGTCTCGCGGTAGCGGCCCTGGTCGCGGCCCCGTCGTCGGCGAAGAAGAAGGACCGGGAGACCGCCGCGGAGCCGGAGCCCCGGTTGAGCGCCGAGACGCTCTCGGGCCTGGCGCTTCGCGCGATCGGTCCGGCGATCGCCTCCGGGCGGATCGGCGACTTCGCGGTCGATCCGCGGGACGCCAGCGTCTGGTACGTGGCCGTCTCCTCGGGCGGCGTGTGGAAGACCGTCAACGCCGGCACGACCTGGCAGCCGATCTTCGACGGCGAGGCCTCCTACTCGATCGGCTGCGTCACGATCGATCCCAACGACCCCAACGTCGTGTGGGTGGGGACGGGCGAGAACAACAGCCAGCGCAGCGTCGCCTACGGCGACGGCGTCTACAAGTCCGAGGACGGCGGCAAGTCGTGGCGCAAGATGGGGCTCGGCGAATCGGAGCACATCGGGCGCATCGTCGTCGACCCGCGGGACTCGAACGTCGTCTTCGTCGCCGCCCAGGGACCGCTGTGGCGGGCCGGTGGCGACCGCGGGCTCTACAAGACGACGGACGGCGGCGCCACCTGGCGCAATGTGCTCGAGATCAGCGAGAACACCGGGGTCAACGAGGTGTGGATCGACCCGAGCGACCCCGACGTCCTGTACGCCTCTTCCTACCAGCGCCGGCGGCGGACCTGGACGCTCCTCAACGGCGGCCCCGAGTCCGCGATCTACAAGTCCAAGGACGGCGGCGAGTCCTGGAAGAAGCTCGAGAGCGGGCTGCCGACCGAGCCCATGGGGCGCATCGGGCTCGCCGTCTCGCCGGTCGATCCGGACGTCGTCTACGCCATCATCGAATCGATCGACGACGCCGGCGGCTTCTACCGCTCGACCGACGCCGGCGCCACCTGGGAGCGGCGCAGCGACTACGTCTCGGGCAGCCCGCAGTACTACAACGAGCTCGTGCCCGATCCCCACGACGCCGACCGGGTGTACTCGATGGACACCTGGCTGCACGTGACCGAGGACGGCGGCGCCTCGTTCCACCAGGTGCCGGAGACCTCCAAGCACGTCGACAACCACTCCCTGTGGGTCGACCCCGGCAACGTCGACCATCTCGTCGCCGGCTGCGACGGCGGCATCTACGAGAGCTTCGACCGCGGCGCGACCTGGACCTTCAAGGCCAACCTGCCGATCACCCAGTTCTACAAGATCGCCGTCGACGACGACCTGCCGTTCTACAACGTCTACGGCGGCACCCAGGACAACTCGACGCTGGGCGGGCCGAGCCGGACGACCTCGACCCACGGCATCATGAACCGCGACTGGGTGGTGGTGGTGGGCGGCGACGGCTTCCAGCCGCGGGTGGAGCCCGGCAACCCCGACATCGTCTACGCCGAGTGGCAGAACGGCGGCCTCGTGCGCTGGGATCGCCGGAGCCGCGAGCTGGTCGACATCCAGCCCCAGCCCGAGGTGGGCGAGGACCCGTCGCGCTGGAACTGGGACTCGCCGCTCCTGTTGAGCCCGCACTCGCCCACGCGGCTCTACTACGCCTCGCAGCGGCTCTACCGCAGCGACGACCGGGGCGACAACTGGGTGCCGGTGAGCGCCGACCTCACCCGCCGCCTCGACCGCAACCAGCTCGCGGTCATGGGCAAGGTGTGGAGCGTCGACAGCGTCGCCAAGAACCGCTCGACCTCGTTCTTCGGCAACCTCGTCTCGCTCGCCGAGTCGCCGCTCGTCGAGGGCCTCCTCTACACCGGCTCCGACGACGGCCTCGTCCACGTCAGCGAGGACGGCGGCGCGACCTGGCGCAAGGAGGACGCCTTCCCCGGCGTGCCGGACATGAGCTACGTGGCGGACCTCGCCGCCTCGCTGCACGACGCCGACACCGTCTACGCCGCCTTCGACGCCCACAAGGACGGCGACTTCGCCCCCTACCTGCTCGTGAGCCGCGACCGCGGGCGCAGCTGGACCTCGATCGCGGGCGACCTGCCGGAGCGCGGCACGGTCTACTCCTTCGTCCAGGACCACGAGCAGCCGGATCTCCTCTTTGCCGGGACCGAGTTCGGCGTCTTCTTCACCCGCGACGGCGGGGCCCGCTGGGTGCAGCTGAAAGGCGGCGTTCCCACCATCGCCGTGCGCGACGTCGAGATCCAGCGCCGGGAGAACGACCTCGTGCTCGGCACGTTCGGGCGCGGCTTCTTCATCCTCGACGACTACAGCCCGCTGCGGCAGCTGAGCGAAGAGGCGCTGGCCTCCGAGGGGCTGCTCTTCGCGCCCCGCGCCGGCCTCCTCTTCATGGAGAGCTACGAGCTGGGCTACAACGGCAAGGCGTTCCAGGGCGACGCGTTCTACAGCGCCCCGAATCCACCCCCGGGAGTCGTTCTCACCTACTCGCTGGCGGAAGGGCTCGAGACCTTGCGCGACGCCCGGCGCGCCGCCGAGGCCAAGACCGAGGAGGCCGGCGGCAGCGTCGCCTACCCGAGCTGGGAGGAGCTGCGCCGCGAGGACCGCGAGCAGGACCCGGCGATCGTCGTGACGGTGCGCGACGCCGCCGGCGAGGTGGTGCGCCGGGTGAGCGGACCGACGGCCAAGGGCTTGCAGCGCGTGGCCTGGGACCTGCGCTACCCGGCCCCCGATCCGGTGGATCTCGAGCCGCGCCCGAGCCACGCCTTCACGAGCGATCCCATCGGGCCGCTGGTCGTGCCGGGCACCTACACGGCGACCCTCGACCGGCGGATCCGCGGCGAATGGAGCCAGCTCGCCGGGCCGGTGAGCTTCGAGGTGCGGCCGCTCGGCGTGTCCACCCTGCCGCCGCCGGACCCGGCCGCGGTGCTCGAGTTCCAGCGCCGCGCGGCGCGGCTGAGCCGCGCGATCGCCGGCGCGGTCGAGGTCGCCGCGGAAGTCGAAGGGCGTCTGCGCCACCTGCGGCAGGCGGCCCTCGACACCGCGGGCGGCAGCCCGGCGTGGGTCGATCGCATCGACGCCATCGCCGAGGGCCTGAAGGACCTCGAGATCGAGCTCACGGGCGATCCCACCGTGGCGAGCCGCAGCGAGCCGACCCCGCCCTCGATCGCCGACCGCGCCGGCCGCGCCCTGAGCGGCTTGACGTCGTCGGCGGCGCCGACCGGAACCCACCGCCGGCAGGTCGAGATCGCGGCCGCGGCCTTCGGTCCGGTGCTCGACCGCCTGCGGGCGCTCGTCGAGAGCGACCTCGCCGCCCTCGAAGCCGAGATGGAGGCCGCGGGCGCGCCCTGGACGCCGGGGCGGCTTCCCGTCTGGCCGCCGCCCGGGGAGTAGGCTCCGGATCGACGGGCGCCGTGGCGGCCGGCCGCGGCGCCGCAGGATCCGCTCCTGGCGCCGGGGGCCTCGCAGGCTAGAATGGCGCCGACGAGACCGGCTCGAGCGCGCCTCCCGCGGGGAAGGATCGACCAGCCGCCAACCGAGGAGGAGCTCCATGTCCCATTCGAGCAACCCGAAGCACGCAATCGGCGGCGCCCTGTGCCTCGCCCTGGCCGTCCTCGTCCCGCTGCCGGCGACCGCCGCCGGCGCGAGCGGGTGGACGGAGAAGGTGGACCCGTGGGTGCTCGACCGCATCGCCGCGGAGGGCGCGGCCGAGATCCTCGTCTTCCTGGCGGAGCAGGCCGACGTGAGCGGCGCTGCCGGGCTCGCGACGAAGGCCGAGCGCGGCCGTTTCGTCTTCGAGCGGCTGACGGCGACGGCGGCGCGCACCCAGGGCCCGGCGCTCGCGGAGCTCGCGGCGCGCGGCCTCGAGCACCGCCCCTACTGGGTGGCCAACATGATCTGGGCGCGCGCCGACGAGGCGGCGGTGGCGGCCCTGGCGGCGCGCGCCGACGTCGCGCGGATCTACGGCAACCCGAGCGTGCGCTTCGTCGCGCCGGTGGACGAGGGGGAGAGCGAGGTCCCGCAGGCCGTCGAGCAGAGCCTCATCCACGTCGGCGCCCCCGACTTCTGGGCCGCCGGCTTCACCGGCCAGGGGGCGGTCGTCGCCGGCCACGACACCGGCTACCACTGGGAGCATCCGGCGCTCAAGAACCAGTACCGCGGCTGGGACGGCGCCACGGCCGACCACAACTACAACTGGCACGACGCCATACACGATCCGGGAAGCTCCTGCGGGTCCGATTCGCCGTTCCCGTGCGACGACCAGAGTCACGGCACGCACACCATGGGAACGATGGTCGGTGACGACGGCGGCAGCAACCAGATCGGGATGGCGCCGGGGGCGCGCTGGATCGGCTGCCGGAACATGAACGAAGGAGAGGGCACACCGGCGACCTACAGCGAGTGCTTCCAGTTCTTCATCGCGCCCACGGACCTGAACGACGAGAATCCGCTGCCCGAGCTCGCGCCGCACGTCGTCAACGGCTCCTGGAGCTGCCCGCCGTTCGAGGGCTGCACGGATCCCAACGTCATGCTCACCGTCGTCGAGAACGTCCGCGCGGCGGGCATCGTCATCTCGCAGTCGGCGGGCAACAGCGGCTCGAGCTGCAGCACGATCGACACGCCGGCCGCGATCTACGAGGCGGCCTTCACCATCGGCTCGGTGAACAACAACGACATGATCAGCGGCTTCTCGTCGCGCGGACCGGTGACCGTCGACGGCAGCAACCGGCTCAAGCCGGACGTCACGGCGCCGGGCGAGAGCATCCGCTCGAGCGTGCCGCCCAACGGCTACTCGTCGTCCAGCGGCACGAGCATGTCGGCCCCCCACGTCTCCGGTCTCGTGGCCCTGCTGATCTCGGCCCAGCCCAGCCTGGCGGGCGATCCGGACGCCCTCGAGCAGTACATCATCGACACCGCCGTGCCGCGCACGACGACCCAGAACTGCGGCTCCATCCCCGGCAGCGAGGTGCCCAACAACACCTACGGCTACGGCGCCATCCGCGCCGTCCTGCCCGGGCCCATCTTCGCCGACGGGTTCGAGAGCGGCGACACCTCGGCCTGGTCCGCGACGATTCCCTGAGGTCCCGGGAGCGCCGCCGCTGCGAAAGGAGATTGCCGTCCATGCCATCCTTCGACATCGTCGTCGAGACCGACCTGCAAGAGGTCGACAACGCCGTCCACCAGGCCCAGAAGGAGCTGGGGCAGCGCTACGACTTCCGCGGCTCGAAGAGCCGCATCGACTGGGACAAGGGGAGCGCCGAGCTGACCCTCACGGGCGACGACGACTTCAAGCTCGCGGCCGTCCTCGACGTCCTCCAGGGCAAGCTCGTGAAGCGCGGCGTGGCGATCAAGAACCTCACCGTGGCCAAGGCCGAGGACGCGGCCGGCGGCCTGCGGCGCCAGAAGATCGCGCTCGCCCAGGGGATCGACGGCGCCATCTGCAAGGAGATCGTCAAGCGCATCAAGCAGGCGAAGCTCAAGGTGCAGGCCCAGATCCAGGACGACCAGGTGCGGGTCACCGGCAAGAAGCGCGACGACCTCCAGGCCGTGATCGCCATGGTCCGCGAGGCCGACCTGGGGCCGGAGTTCGCGTTCCGCAACATGCGGGACTAGCCGGCGCGACGACTCGCGCCGCAGCCGGTCGCGGCTTGGTGAGCTTGGCCGGTGGTTGGGAGGGGTCCGAGGAGGTCGCGGAGAGGGCGCTCGAATACGGACGCTCCGCGGGTCGTGAGACTCCCGAGCCCTATCCCGCCCTGGGCTAGACGTCGGGCTCGGACGGACGTGGAGTAGGCGCCGGGCGCAGACCCGGCTCGAGATCGGTCTGCGCGAAGTCGTCACCGACAAAGAGCAGCGGCAGCCGCGCCACCTTGGCCACGGCGTAGGTCAGGCAGTCGCCGAAGTTGAGCTCCGCCGGGTGGCGCCCCCGTCCGTAGCGGCGGAAGGCCTCGCGGGCGACCCGGGCGTGGAGGGCCTCGAACGGCACGACCCGGAGGTCGAGATGCTCGAGCAGCAAGGCGAGAGCAGGCCCGGCGGCTTCGCCGATGCGGGCCGCGAGCACGATGCCGGTCTCGGCCAGAGTCGGCGCTCCGATGCCGAGCCAATCGGCGGCCACGGCTGCGTCGATGACCCGCTCGTGCGCGGGCTCGCGAAAGACGAGCGCCACGAGCGCCGAGCTGTCGACGATCAGACGCCGTCCCTCCCGTAGCCGAGGATCCGCTCGCGCTCCTGCTTGTCGATGCCGGCGCCGAGCTGCTCGCCGGGCACCCGGGGCCAGATGCTCAGCTGCAACAGCCGCTCGAGGGCTTCCCGGCGGCTCTCCGAGGCCGGGAGGAGGCGGCGATCGCGGCGCTCGGCGCCGTATGGAGTCACGGGCTCCCGGATCCCTTCGGCCGCCTCGAAGGCGACGGCGCTCGGCTCGTCGCCGGGTCCGATCGGCGCCAGGCGAGCCACCGGCCGGCCGTGCCGGGTCAGGATCACCGTCTCCCCCCGCTCGGCACGACGCACGAGCTCTGCGAAGCGCGCTTTGGCCTTGGCGATCGGGAGGTCCTGGCTCACCCGGGCATTATGACCCGATGAGTCATAGAAGTCTATTGTAGCGCCGGCTTCCGGGCGGGCGCGTTAGCCGATCCACCCCCACCGCTTTCGGCCGGCTCTACACGACCAGGTCCCCGCGCGGTCGATCGCCTGGCGGCCGGTCAGGCGGCCTCGCGCCGGAGCTCGGCCAGCGCCTTCTCCTCGAACCTGCGGTAGAGGCGTGGTGCGAGCTCGCCCCAGCGCAGGATGCTCTCCTCGTCGGTCGGCGATCGGAGGATCCGGGCGAGCTCGTCGGCGTCGGCCGGGTCGGAGCGCTCGCCCAGGCCGAAGGCGAGCAGCTCCCGCTCGCGGCCGGCGACGTCGAAGCGGGCGAGGTCGGTGAGCGCCTGCATGAGCAGCAGCGTGTACGGACCCTCCCACGACTCCAGGATCGGGGCATCGCGCCACAGCCGCGGCAGGGCGGAGAACCGCTCCTCGATGCCGTTGCCGCCGAGGACCATCATCGCCTCGTAGAGATGGGGGCTCGAGGCGCGGGTGCTCACCGCCTTGGCCAGGCTCACGAGGATGCGCGCCCACACCCGGAGATCCCGGTTCGCGCCCTCGGCGGCGGACGCCGTCCAGGCGTCGACGGTGGCGAACGCCCCGGCCGCGAAGCGATCGGCGGCCCGGCTCAGGCGCTCCAGCGCGTCGGCGATCAGCGGATGCTGGTCGAGGCGCTTGCCGAACGCCTGCCGGACGCCCGCGTAGGCGCGGGCCTCGCGCGCCGCCCGGCGCACGGCCGCCGCCGCCGCCAGCACGCAGTGGACCCGGCTGGTGGTGAGCACCACCGCGACCATGTTCTTCAAGCCTTGATCGAGCCGGCCCACCGGCCAGGCGAGGGCACCCGCGAAGTCGATCTCGGCGGTCGGCAGCGCGCGCGTGCCGAGCTTCTCCTTCAGCCGTTGGTAGACGAACCCGTTGGGCTCGCCGGCGCGGGCCCGCGGCATGCAGAAGAGGCTCACTCCGCGGTGGCCCGGCGGCGAGCCGTCGAGCCGCGCCGTCACGAGCCAGTAGTCGGCGGAGGGATTCGAGCAGAACCACTTGCGGCCGTGGAGCGCGTAGAGCCCGTCGGGCGCCGGAACCGCCCGCAGCGCGTTGGTCGCCGCGTCGCTCCCGCCCTGGATCTCGGTGACGAACTGGGCGCCGTGGACCCAGGCCTCGGGGGTCGCGGACTCCAGCTCGGCGACCACGGCCCGGCTCCGGGGGTCGTCGTCCAGCCGGCGCAGGATCCGGGCGAGCCCGTCGGTGCAGGCGGTGCTGCAGGTGACCCCGAACTCGCTGTTCTGATTGAGCAGGTAGACGATCGCGTAGCGCACCCGGTCGTCGGTGGCGGCCTTCCAGATGCCCGAGCCGTGCACCTCGCCGAGCAGCTCCCGGGTCGCGGCCGGAATCACCACCTCGGTGCGCCGGCGGTTGTACGGATCCTGGGCCTCGAGGTAGGGGAGGTTCTCGGTGCGCTCGACCCGGTCGGCGATCACCCGATGGCGGTTGGCCGCGGCCCGTCCGAGCTCGCGAACCTGGGCCGTCTCCGCGGCGCTCGGCCCGGAGCGGGCGAGCCAGCGCCGCAACAGCTCGTCCTCGTCGTACCAGTTGCCGCTGAGGGCGGCGAGGTAGGGATCGAAGCGGTAGGTCTCGGGGTCGGCGTGATCCATGGCGCGGGCCTGGACGAGCTCTCTTCCATGATAGCGGAACGGGGTCCGGCCCCGAGCGTCGCGACGGCCCGGTCTATGCTTGCCCTAGGCTTGCCCTAGGCATGCCCTATGCTTGTCTCGGAAGGTCCGTTCGAGCCTGCCGCCGAGGCCGCCTCCGGGTCGGGGCGGGGAAGCCGCGGCGCCCGGCGGCGGCGGACCTGCGACGCCGGCGCGACGTCCGGTCGCGCCCTACCAAGGAGGATGCCATGTGCCGCTTTTCCCTCTATCTGGGCGACGAGCTGACCGTCAGCTCGCTGGTGACCGAGCCGGCGAACTCGATCATCCACCAGAGCTTCCACAGCCACGAGCGGATCGAGCCGCTCAACGGGGACGGGTTCGGCCTCGCCTGGTACGCGGCGGAGCACACCGAGCCGGCGCTCTTCAAGGAGGTCAACCCGGCCTGGAACAGCTTCAACCTGCAGAGCCTGGCGCGGGTGACCCGGACCCGCTGCCTGCTGGCCCACGTGCGCGCGGCGACGCCCGGGCTGCCGGTGACGCAGCTCAACTGCCACCCGTTCACGAGCGGGCGGCTGGCGTTCATGCACAACGGCGAGCTGGGCGGGTTCCGGGCCGTCCGCCGCGCCCTCTTGGCGCAACTGTCGGACGAGGCCTTCCACTCGGTGCGCGGCTCGACCGACTCGGAGCACGTCTTCGCGCTGTTGCTCGACCGCTACGGCGCGCACGAGGACCTCGCGCCCCTGGACAGGCTGGCGGCGGCTCTCGAGGAAGCGATCGGCGCGACGGAGCGGCTGCGGGCCCGGCACGGAGTCGCCGAGCCGTCCCAGCTCAACTTGTGCCTCGGCGACGGGGAGCGCGCCGTCGCCTCCCGCTTCGTCAGCGCGGGCGGCGAGCCCTCCAACACGCTCTACGTCCATCACGGACGGCGCTACGAGTGCGTGGACGGCCTGTGCCGGATGCTCCCCGCCGGCCGCCGCAACCGGGCGGTGATCGTCAGCTCGGAGCCGCTGAGCGACGACGAGGGCTGGCAGCCGGTGCCGGAGAACCACCTCGTCCTCGTCGACGCCGGCCTGGGCGTGACCATGCGCCCGATCGACCTCGCGCATCACCTCACGACTCCTTGACGTCGTGAGGCTTCGCCGGACGGCGGGTGCTGGCGGGCCTGATCCGGATCACCACTCGCCCCCGCGTCTTCCAGCGGCTTAGCACCTCTGGATCACGCGGCCGTGGTCGAGAACCCCGCCGCGAGCCGACGCCGCAGATCGCGTTGCCTGCCGACAGGGAATGAACCGGCCGGCTCGAGCGTAATGACCCCGAGGCGCGGGTGCGCTCGCCCCCGCGCCGGCCCCGTGGAGGCTCTCCGATGAAGCTGCTTCGCCGGGCAACTGCGGTGACGGCCTTGAGCCTTGGAGTGCTCTTCGTGCTTCGGCTCTCGGGTACGATCTGGCCCGACCTGACAGCCGGTCGGGCGGCCGCGGGGGTGGCCGCCTCGATCCACCTGTTCACCGGCGCCGCTTGGGTCGCCTTCTTTCTCGCCCTGCGCGAGGCCTGGGTCGGCCGTCACCGGCCGGCGCTGCGTTGGGCGGCCGCTGCGGCGGCTGCGGGGTCGGCCGTGGCGCTGCTTCCGGTGGTACGCAACCTCCTGCTCCCCCTCGACCTCGCGCTCCTCGCGCGCTCGGATCGCGGGGCCTGGGTCGAGGCCTGGGCGCCTTTCGTGGGGATCCTCGCGGTGCTCGCCTTCTTCGTCACGCTGCTCCGCCACCTCGAAGAGGGCGCGGAGCGCGAGGCTCTGCGACGCCCGGCGACCGCGGCCCTGGCCGCCTGCGTCGCCCTCGCTACCTTGCACGCCCTCCTGCTCGCCTCCTGGCTGACCTCCGGCGAGCAGTCCTGGCTGACGGAACTCGGCCCGGCGGCCACGCGGGCGACGCTCCCGTTGATGCTCGCCATCCTGTTCGCGCTGCTCTGGTTCTTCGGTTCCTTCTACCGGTTCCTCGTCGCCGGAGACGGGATCGGGCGGGAGCTGCCGCCGTCCTGAGGGGCAGACCGCCGCGGCCGGCGGGGATCCCTTGACAGGGACGGAGCGGGGTGCTAATTTTCTAGCAGTGCTGGAAAATTAGCACCCGCGGAAGGCCGGCACTGCGGAACATACGACGCCGAGGAGAGTAGAAGAGGCATGACCGAGCCCGTCGCCCAGCAGCTCAGCCGCCGCGAGCGCCAGATCATGGACGCGATCTATACGCTCGGGCGGGCGACCGTCGCCGAGGTCCGGGAGCGGCTGCCGGAGCCGCCGTCGTACTCGGCAGTTCGGGCGCTGCTGCGGATCCTCGAGGAGAAGGGGCACCTGCGGCACGAGAGCGAGGACAACCGCTACGTCTTCATTCCGACGGTGCCGGCGGAAAGCGCCCGGGAGACGGCGCTGCGCCACGTGCTGCGCACGTTCTTCGCGGGCTCGGCCGCCGGCGCCATGGCCGCCCTGCTCGAGCTCGAGGATCTCGAGCTCAGCGACGAGGAGTACGACCGGCTGGCCGCGGCGATCGAGCAGGCGCGGCGGGAGGGAAGGTGATGGTGGGCCTGGCGCTCGGTCTGGTCCCGTCCGCTTTCGAGCAGCTCGCTGCCCTGGCCGTGAGGTCCGCCCTGCTGCTCGCCCTCGGCTGGCTCGCGGCGGTGCTGCTCGAGCGCGCCGCGCCGCCGGCGCGGCGGGCGCTGTGGGCGTCCGTTCTCGCCGGCGCCCTGCTGCTGCCGGTGCTCTCGGCCGTCCTGCCGGCGTGGCGGGTGCTGCCGGCGATGCCGTGGCCCGCGGCGGCATCGGCGGTCGCCGGCTCGCTCCCGGCGTCCGAGCCGTCGCTCCCCGTCGCGCCCCGAACCGGGCCTCGGCGTGCCGCGGCGAGCGCTCCGGAAGCCGTTGCCGCGCCGGCGCCGGCTCCGCGCGTCGCCGCGGACTGGCGGCGTCTCGCCGTCGCCCTGTGGGGCGCCGGCAGTGCCGCCGTAGCGCTCTTCTTCGGTCTCGGGCTGCTGCGCCTGCGGACGATCCGCTGCGGCGCCCGGCCGGCCGACGCGGCGACCCGCGGCGAGAGCGCCCGGCTGGCCCGTGACCTCGGCCTCCGCCGCCCGATCCGCGTCCTCGTGGCCCCGCAGCTCGCAAGCCCCGCCACGTGGGGCCTGTGGCGGCCCGTGATCGTCCTGCCGCCGGCCGCCGCCCGCTGGAGCGCCGAGCGCCGGCGCCTCGTCCTGGCGCACGAGCTGGCGCACGTGGCGCGCAACGACTTCGGCTGGCGGCTCCTCGCCCAGCTCGGCTGCGCCGCCTACTGGTTCGATCCGCTCGCCTGGCTGGCGGCCCGCCGTCTGCGGCGCGAGCAGGAGCTGGCCTGCGACCTCGCCGTGCTGGACGGCGGCACCCGTCCCAGCACCTACGCCCGTCACCTGTTGAGCATCGCGCGCGCCGCGTGCGGCCGGACCCTGCCGGCCGCCGCCCTCGACATGGCGCGCCGCAACCAGATGGAAGGAAGACTCATGTCGATTCTCGAGAACCGCCCGACCTCCCGCCCGCGCCGCTCTTTCCTGGTCCCGGCGCTCGCGGTGCTCCTCGCCCTGCCGGTGCTGGCCGCCGCCGGCCCGCGGCAGGCGCCCGCCCCGGCGCCGCCCGCCCCTGCCGCCTCGCCGTCCGCTCCGGCCGTCGCCGGCCCCGCCGGTCCCGAGGCTCCTGCGGCTCCGGAGGCTCCTGCCGCGCTGGCGGGTCCCGCCGCTCCCGAGGCTCCTGCGGCTCCGGAGGCTCCTGCCGCGGCCGCTTCGCACGCCGGTCCGCGGGCCGAGGCGCCCGTCGTCGCTGCGCCGGCACCGGCGCCGGTGCCGCGTCCCCAGCCGGCCCTCGCGCCCGCCCCGGCGCCGCTGGCTCCGGCGGCGCTCGCGGTCGATGGCCGCGAGAGCGAGGAGGCGAGCCTCCGGATCGAGGCGGAGAACCGCGAGCTCGAGGAGGAGAGCCGCCGGATCGAGGCGGAGAACCGCGAGATCGAGAAGGAGAGCCGCCGGATCGAGGAGGAGATCGCCCGGCGAGCCGGGGAGATCGAGCGGCTCATGGCGCCCATCCGCGAGGAGATCCAGCGCACCGTGGAAGGAAGTATGCGCCCCCTGATTGAGCAGATGGAGGCGATCGAGCTCGAGATGCGGCCGGTGCACGAGGAGCTGAGCCGCATCGGCGAGGAGATCGGCGCGACCGTCGAGCGCGAGCTGGCGAGCCAGCTCGCCCGCCAGCGCGCGACGGCCGCCGAGATCAGGGCGCGGCTGGAGCCCGAGCGCCTCCGGATGGAAGAGCTGCGGCAGCGGCTGGAGCCCCAGCGCCTCCGGATGGAAGAGCTGCGGCAGCGGCTGGAGCCGGAGCGGCAGCGGATGGAGCAGCTGCGCGGCGAGCTCGAGCCGCTCCGCGAGGGGCTCGAAGCCGTGCGCGCAGAGCACATGGCCGAGATTCGGGAGCGGCTGGAGACGCTCCGCGGGGAGCTCGAGGTCCTGCGCCGGGAGCGCGAAGCGAGGCCCGACGACGGCCCGCGTTGAGCCGCGGTCTTCAGGCCCTGAGCCGGCGCTCCAGGTCCTGGTCGACCAGAACGTCGAGGAGAGAGGCCGGGCGGCTGGCGGGCTCCGGCGGCGGTGCGCCGACGGCGACCGTCCGCAGCGCGGCTTCGGTGACCAGCTCTTCGACCGCCTTCAGGAAGTGGAACTTGCTGCCGCCGACCTTGTCGTAGAGGCGGCCGACCGTGTCGCCGGCGGCGAAGACCTCCAGCAGCCGCCGAGCCGCGGGCTGGAGCCTGTCCCGCTCCGCGAGGTCGGCGAAATCGAGCTCGACGTTGTCGTGCGGCAGGAACGTCCGCAGGCGATCCAGCTCGTCCTGGCGGCGCGCCGCCTCCATGACGGCGAAGAAGGGGTCGAGAGGGTCCGGCTCGATCTCGGCGATGGGCCTCAGCTTGACCGACTGCGCCGAGACGATCCCGTCGCTCCAGAAGACGACGGAGCACGCCAGGTTCAAGGTGTGCTCGGCCAGCGCGGCGCGGACCTGCGTCCGAGTCAGCACGCCGAGCTCGACGAGCGCGGCACCGAATCGCCGGCGCCCGGCCGACGCCTCCGCGGCGGCGAGGTCCTCCTCGCCGACCAGCCCCTGGGAGAAGAGGTGGCGCCCGAAAAGCGCGTTCGGGTCGTCCGACGAAGCCTCGACGATGCGACCGCCGTCGTAGGCCAGGGTGACCGTCTTGTCGCGGCGCTGGAACACGAGCTGGCCGTCGAGGAGGCTGGTCTGGGACCACTGGAGCACGTCGTCCGCGTGCAGGCAGGAGAGCTGTGCGATCAGTTCCATGTCGACCTCCGGTTCCGGTAATCGGCCAGCATCCAAAATATGCCAGTCGATGCGCCGAAATTGTAGAGTGGAACACAACACAGGTCAAATGTTTGTAGAGCGATTAGCAGAATAGATCTCCTCGTCGCTCTCGCTCGCGACGACGGAGGCCGCTCGAGCTACCAGGCGATGCCGTAGTCTTCGCCGAAGTCGCTGGCGCCGCCCCACATCGTGCCGTGCTCGCGGTCGAAGTAGATGGCGGTGATCGGCCCCGAGGTGCGGCTCCGGGTCTCCACGCGGTAGCCCATCCCCCGCAGCTGCTGGAGGACCCAGGGGGGCACGTCGTCGCGGACGAGGAGCCGGCCCGGCTCGGCCGTGTGGGCCCCGAAGCTGCTCTGCATCTGGTAGCTGTTGACGTTGGCCGCCTCGACCGCTTCCTGGACGTTCATCCCGAACTCGAAGACGTCGAGGAAGAACTGCAGCAGGTTCTGGTCCTGGCTGTCGCCGCCCTGGACGGCGAAGGAGAGGTAGGGCTCGCCGTTGGCCAGCGCCAGGCCGGGGGTCAGCGTGGCCCGCGGCCGCTTTCCGGGCTCGAGGACGTTGTAGGGATTCAAGCGCTCGTCGAGGACGAAGCTCTGCATCCGCTGCGAGAGGCCGACCCCCGTGCGGCCGGCGATCACCGCCGGGATCCAGCCGCCGCTGGGGGTGACGGAGACCACCCAGCCTTCGGCGTCCGCGGCCTGGATCGAGGTGGTGCCGGCGCGAAACGCCTCGTCGGCGGTCGCGAGGAAGGACTGCTGGAAGCCGGCCTCGCCCTCGGCGTCGGCCGCGGGCGGCACGTTGGTCCAGCCCTCGAGAAGCTCGGGGAAGGGGTGCGTGCCGCCCTGGAATGGGTACGGGTCGCCGGGTTTGACGTCGCTGTCGTTGCGCTCCCAGTCGATCTCGAGGAAGCGCTGCCGGGCGTACTCCTTCGAGAGGAGCCCGGCGATGGGCTCCGCGGGCGGCACGTAGGGGTCGCCGTAGTAGAAGTCGCGGTCGGCGAACGCCAGGTTCATCGCCTGGTAGAGGGTGTGGATGTAGCGCGCGCTGTTGTAGCCGAGGCCGGCCAGATCCTCGACGTTCTCGAGGATGTTGAGCGCCTGCAGCATCACCGGGCCCTGGACCCAGTGGGTGAGCTTGTAGACCTCGACGCCCTTGTAGTCGGTCTTGACGGGCTCCTCGAGGCGGACCTGCCAGGCGTCGAGATCCGCCATCGTGAAGAGGCCGCCCTGCTCGCGGGTCGAGCGCACGAGCTCCTCGGCGATGTCGCCGCGGTAGAAGCGGTCGTAGGCGGCCTGGATCGCTTCCTTGCGGGAGGCCCCCGCCGCCAGCGCTTCCGCCTCGGCGGCGACGAGCTTCTCGAGCGTCGCCAGCAGGTCCGGCTGGCGGAAGATCTCCCCCGGGTAGGGAGCGGACCGCTCCTGCGAGCCGTCGGCCTTCAGGTGGGGGAGGAACACGGCGCGCGAGTAGGGCCACTGCGCCAGCATCTCCCTGCGGCGCTCCATGTTGTCGGCCTGCGAGGCCTCGATCGGATAGCCCTCGGCCATCTGCATCGCCGGCTCGAGCACCTGCGCGAGGCTCAGGCGGCCGTACTCGGCCAGCATCACCATCAGCCCGCCGGGCGTCCCGGGAGTGACGGCCGCCAGCGGCCCGAACTCGGGCGGGTAGAGGTAGCCCTGCTCGCGGAAGAAGTCGACCGTCGCCCCGGTCGGCGCCACGCCGAGGGCGTTGACTCCGATCACCTTCCCGGCGCGGGGGTCGTAGATGAGCGCCTGGGTCTCGCCGCCCCAGCCCAGGGTGTCCCACATGGTCGAGGTGGCGGCGAGCATGGCGCAGGCGGCGTCGACGGCGTTGCCGCCCCTGGCGAAGGTCGTCGCGCCGGCCGTCGCCGCCAGCGGCTTGCCGGTGATGGCGACCCAGTGCCGGCCGTGGAGCACCGGCTTGACGGTGCGCTGCGCCCGCAGGGCGGGGGCGAGCGCGGCCAGGCCGAAAGCGCAGGCGCAGGCCAGGCAGGCCGTCGATCGTCGCGAAGTCCGGTGGGCGCTTCCCGTCATGGCGTCTCCTCTCCTGGGGTGGCGGCAGTATGCCACGGCCCCCGGGCTCGGCTCCCGAGTTCCGTTCGGGATCCTCGGCTAAGCTAGCCGCGCCATGACGCGCGCCGAGAAGGTCGCCCGCATCCAGGAGATCCTCGACGAGAAGATCCCCGAGGTGCCCATCCCCCTCCACCATCGCGATCCCTTCACCCTGCTCGTCGCGGTGCTGCTCTCGGCGCAGACGACCGACGATCGCGTCAACCTCGTGACGCCTGACCTCTTCGCCCGGGCGCCCGACGCCGCGACGATGGCGCAGCTCCCGGCCGACGAGATCCTCGGGTACATCAAGACCTGCGGCCTCGCCCCGACGAAGGCGAAGAACATCGCCAGGCTCGCGCGCATTCTCGTCGACGAGCACGGCGGCGAGGTGCCGCGCGGCTTCGCGGCGCTCGAGGCGCTACCGGGGGTGGGCCACAAGACCGCGAGCGTGGTGATGGCCCAGGCCTTCGGCATCCCCGCCTTCCCGGTCGACACCCACATCCACCGCCTGGCCGCCCGCTGGGGCCTGTCGAACGGCACGAACGTCGAGCGCACCGAGCGCGACTTGAAGGCGGTGTTCCCGGAGGCAACCTGGAACAAGGTCCACCTCCAGCTCATCTACTTCGGCCGCCGCTTCTGCCCGGCCCGCCGGCACGACCTGAGCGCCTGCCCGATCTGCTCCTGGGCGGCGACCAGGAAGCGGATCCGCGCCGAGAGCTCTTGAAGCTCGTTCGGCTAGTCGAGAATCCGCGTCTCCGGGATGGCGACGACGAAGCGGCCGCCCCAGTCGCGGATCGCCGCCGTCTGCGCCATGATCTCTTCCTGGATGTTCCAGGGCAGGATGAGGACGTAGTCGGGGCGGGTCTCGAGGATCTTCGCGGGCTCGTGGATGGGGATGCGGGTGCCGGGGAGGTACTTGCCGTGTTTGGCGGGGGAGCGGTCGACGGTGTAGTCGAGCACGTCCGTGCCGGCGCCGCAGTAGTTGAGGAAGGTGTTGCCCTTGGCCGGGGCGCCGTAGCCCACGATCTGCTTGCCGGCCCGCTTGGCGGCGATGGCGAACTCCCAGAACTTGCGCTTCGTCTCGCGCACCTGCTCCTCGAAACCGAGGTAGGTCTCGAGCCGCCCGAAGCCGGCGGCCTCCTCGCGCGCGGCAAGCGCCGCCACCCGGTCGCTCGTGACCTTGGTGGAGTCCCCGTCGTGGCAGCCGTAGACTCGCAGCGAGCCGCCGTGGGTGGGGAGCTCCTCGACGTCGAAGACTCTCAAGCCGTGGTCGCGGAAGAGCCGCTCCACGACGCGGAAGGAGTAGTAGGAGTAGTGCTCGTGGTAGATGGTGTCGAACTGGTTCTCCGCCATCAACCGCACGAGGTGCGGGAACTCGAGGGTGATGACCCCCCGCCTGGCGAGAGCGATCTCGAGGCCGGCCACGAAGTCGTTGAGCGGCGGCACGTGGGCGAAGACGTTGTTGCCCAGGAGCAGGTCGGCGCGGGCGCCCTCGGCCACCAGCCGGCGGGCGAGGTCGCTGCCGAAGAACTCCACCCGCGAGGGAATGCCCTTCTTCTCGGCCGCGGCGGCGACGTTGGCCGCCGGCTCGATGCCCAGCACCGGCACGCCGCGGGCCTGGAAGTGCTGCAAGAGGTAGCCGTCGTTGCTGGCGATCTCGACGACCAGGCTCGACGCGTCGAAGCCGAAGCGCTCGATCATCGCCTCGGCGTAGCGCTTGGCGTGGGCGACCCAGGAGTCGGAGTACGAGGAGAAGTAGGCGTAGTCCGAGAAGATCGCCTCGGCGCTCTCGAACTCGGGCAGCTGGACGAGGAGGCACCGCGAGCAGACGTAGGCCGTCAGGGGGAAGCGCGGCTCCATCGCCAGCAGCTGGTCGGCGCGCAGGTAGGAGTTGGCCAGCGGCGACGAGCCGAGGTCGACGAACAGGTGCTCGAGGCGGGTGTCGCAGATGCGGCAGGTCGGCTGCAGGGGGCTGATCCTCTCCGCCCGGTCCGGGATCCGGGCCGCCCGATGGTAGCGCAGGCGCCGGGCCGGCCCAAGCAGTGCTATCCTCCGCGCCGGAGGGCACCTGATGGCGGTCGATCCCGAACTCCTCGACATTCTGGTCTGTCCCAAGAGCAAGGGAGAGCTCGAGCTGGTCGAGCTGCCGGCGCCGGTGCGGCGGGAGCTCGTCGAGCGCTACCGCGAGCACTTCCGGGACGAGGAGCCGGTCGTCGAGGAGGCTCTGTACTGCGCAGCGTCGGGGCTCGTCTACCCGATCGTCTCCGACATTCCGATCATGCTGGTGGACGACGCCCTGCCCGCGAGCTCGATCGGACGTTGATCCGGCCCGCAGATCCAGCGTCCGTGGCGCGCCCCGGGACCTAGGAGATCCGATCCTTGCGAGGCAACGGCGAAGCCGCCGCCGTCGGCCGCGTGGGCTACGTCGCCTACGCCTTGCACCTGTGGACGGTCTTCGGCCTCTTCCTGTCGAACCTGGCCGGAGTGGTCACCCTGGCCGCGGCGGTGACGCTGCGCCCCAAGCTCGGCGACCGCGCCCGGCCGGTGCTCCTCCCCGTCGGCCTCTTCTGCCTCTGCGTCGTGCTGTCGATCGCCTTCTCGGTCGAGCCGGCCACGTCGCTGGGCGGGGGGCGCAAGCTCCTCACGCTGCTGACCCTGCCGCTCGGCCTGGCCTGGGTGCGGGGCCGGGACCAGGCCCGCGCCATCGTCGACGGACTGATCGTCATGGCCACGTTCGCGGCTCTCTGGGGGCTGGCCCAGCTCTTTTTCGGTTACGGCGGCATCGACCAGCGCATCCGCGGCCCGTTCTCCCATTGGATGACCTTCGCCGGCGTGCTGCTCGTCGCCGACATGCTGCTGCTGGCCCAGCTGGTGTCCGGCCGCGGCATCGCGAAGCCCTGGCGCTGGCTGGCGCTCCTGGCCGTGAACCTGGGGCTCATCGGCTGCCTGACCCGCGGCGCCTGGATCGCCGGCGCCATCGCCGCGGTGGTGCTCCTGCTCTTGCGCGCGCCGCGCTGGCTGGCGGTCTTCGTCCCGGTGCTGGCGCTCGTCCTGGTCCTCGCGCCGACCCGCGTGCGCGACCGGGTGGTCTCGATCGCCGATCTGGGCAACTTCTCCAACTACGATCGCCTGTGCATGATCGAGGCCGGCTGGCGCATGGCCCGCGAGCGGCCCGTCTTCGGCCTCGGTCCGAACATGGTGCGCGAGCTCTACCCCATCTACCGCCACCCGACGGCGCCCCGCCATTGGGTTCCGCATCTCCACAACAACCTCGTCCAGATCGCCGCCGAGGAGGGCCTCGTGGCCGCCGCCGCCTTCCTCTGGCTGATGGCGGCGGCGGCCTGGGCGGCGTATTCGCGGTATCGCCGCGATCGCGGGAGCCGCGGCGGCGCCTCGGATCTCTACCTCGGCGCGCTCGGGGCTCTGGTAGCGTTCAACGTGGCCGGCATGTTCGAGTACAACTGGGGAGACACCGAGGTGCAGCGGCTGATCCTCTTCATGATCGCCCTGCCGTTCTGCGCGGACGCGGAGGAGGGCGAGTGAGCGGCGCCTTCGGGGACTTCTCGCGCCGCCTCCGCCCGGAGGTCGACGCCGCGCTGGAGCGGCTGCTGCCCGCGGCCCAGGAGGATCCGCGGGTCCTGCACCAGGCGATGCGCTACAGCGTCTTCGCCGGCGGCAAGCGGGTGCGGCCGGCGCTGCTCGTGTTGGCGGGCGAGACCTACGGGGTGCCCCGGGAGCTGCTGCTGCCCGGCGCCGCGGCCCTCGAGATGGTGCACACCTTCAGCCTCGTCCACGACGATCTCCCGGCCCTCGACGACGACGCCTTGCGCCGCGGCCGTCCCACGGTCCACAGGCAGTACGACGAGGCGACGGCCGTGCTCGTGGGCGACGCGCTGCTCAGCCTCGGACTGCAGACGCTCATGACGGAGCCGGCGACCGTGGCGCCGGAGAGCCGCCTGCGGGCCGCGGCGCTGGTGGCCGAGGCCGTGGGCACCCGCGGCATGATCGGGGGGCAGATGGCGGATCTCGAGGCCGAGAACGACTGGCCGGCGGCGCCGGCGGCGGCCCTCGAGGCGATCCACCGGCGCAAGACCGGGGCCCTGCTCACGGCGGCGCTGCGCGTCGGGGGGGCCTACGGGGCGCTCGACGGCGGGAGCGACTCGCTGCTCACCGCTCTGGGCCGCTGCCTCGGCCTCATGTTCCAGATCGGCGACGACGTGCTCGACGTCGAGGGCGACTCCCTCACGCTCGGCAAGACCGCCGGCAAGGACGAGAGCGCCCGCAAGCTCACCTACCCCTCGCTCCACGGCCTCGAGGCCAGCCGCCGCATGCTGCGCGAGGCGCGGACCGAGGCCCTGGATCTCGTGGCCCGGCTGCCCGCCTCGCACGACCTCTTCGGCTCGCTCGTCGACTACCTGTGCCAGCGCGACCGATGACGCGCCTCGACCTGCTTCTCGTCGAGCGCGGCGAGTTCACCTCCCGCGAGAAGGCGCGGCGCACGATCATGGCCGGCCGCGTCAAGGTCGATGGCCGGCTCGTGGACAAGCCCGGCGCGGCCGTCGCTCCGGGAGCCCGGCTCGAGGTCGCGGCGCCGGCCGAGCCCTTCGTGTCGCGCGGCGGCCGCAAGCTGGCCCACGCCCTCGACCACTTCGGGGTCGACCCCGCCGGCGCCGTGTGCGTCGACGTCGGCGCGTCGACCGGCGGGTTCACCCACTGCCTCCTCGAGCGCGGGGCGCGCCGGGTCTACGCGATCGACGTGGGCTACGGCCAGCTCGACTACGCCCTGCGCCGCGACCCGCGGGTGGTGGTGATGGAGCGGGTCAACGCCCGCGCGCTGACCCCCGGCGACCTCCCCGAGGAGTGCGATCTCGCGACCGTCGACGTGTCCTTCATCTCGTTGACGAAGGTCCTGCCCGCGGTGACCTCGCTGGTGCGCCGCGGCGGCCGCCTGATCGCCCTCGTGAAGCCCCAGTTCGAGGTCGGCAAGGGACAGGTGGGCAAGGGCGGCGTCGTGCGCGACGAGGTCCTGCGGCGCGAGGTGATCGAGCGCCGGATCGTCGACTTCGAGGCGGCGGGCCTCTCCTGCCACGGCTGGATCGACTCGCCAATCCGCGGCGCTCGTGGAAACCTAGAGGCTCTGGTTCTGTTGGAGAGGCCGTGAAACCGAGCGCCAAGGCAACTTTCGAACGCGTCGCGGTCGTCGCCAAGCGCGACAGCGCGGAAGCCGCGCGGACGGCCCGCGAGCTGGCCGAGTGGCTCGAGCGCCGCGGCCTCGAGGTCGCCGTCGATTGCGACGCGGAGCACGGCCCGCCCGGCGTGCTCACCGGCGACGGCGCTTTCGATCTCGTCGTCGTCCTCGGCGGCGACGGCACCCTGCTCTCCGTCGCCCGCTACCTGTCGACGGCGGTCGCGGTGCTGGGGGTCAACCTCGGCCATCTGGGGTTCCTCACCGAGATCGGGCGCGACGAGCTCTACCCGACGATGGTCGAGGTGCTGGCGGGGCGCTTCGCCCTCGAGCGGCGGGCCCTGATGGACCTCGATCTGCGGCGGGCGGACGGCTCCCGCGAGAGCTACCGGCTGCTGAACGACGCCGTGATCGCCAAGAGCGCCCTCTCGCGGATCATCGAGCTGACGCTGAGCGTCGAGGGCGAGCTGGTGACGACCTACCGCTCGGACGGCCTCATCATCTCGACGCCGACCGGATCGACGGCCTACAGCCTGTCCGCGGGGGGGCCGATCGTCCACCCCACGCTGCCCGTCGCCCTGCTGACCCCGATCTGCCCCCACACCTTCTCCTTGCGCCCGATCGTCGTGCCGGACGAGAGCCGCGTCGAGGTGACGCTCGACACCGATCAGGAGAAGGTGTTCCTGACGCTCGACGGCCAGGAGGGCACCCAGCTGGCCTATCGCGACTCGGTGAGCCTACGCCGGTCCCCGATCGAGGTCCACCTCGTCAAGGTGAGCGGCCGGTCGTTCTACGACAGTCTGCGCCACAAGCTGCACTGGGGGGGGTAGGGGCGTCGCCGCAGCCTCCGCCCGCAGTTCGGTGAGTGCCCCGTTGCCGAATGTCCCGATCGTGAGTGCCACCGCATGAGGACCCGCCGGTCATGGCCGCGATTCAGGAAGCGCTGGATCGTGGCGCTGGTCCTGCTCGGACTGGCCGTGGCCGCGATCCGGGCCCTGGTCCCGGCGCTCGAGTCCTGGGCCCGCCGGGCGGTGGCGAGCCAGCTCGCCGAGCGGCTCGCGGCCGAGGTCGAGATCGGCGCGATCGAGATCGAGTGGCTGCTACCGCCGCGGGTGCGGGTGCGGGACCTCGCCGTGGTCACCGACCCCGAGGGGCCGGTGCTGGCGGTCGAGAGCGCCGTCCTGGAGGGCCGGTGGCGGGAGCTCCTCGCTACGCCTCGCCGCCTGCGCTTTGTCCGGGTCGAGCGGCCGCGGGTGGCGGTGCGGATCGACGCCGAAGGACGGACCAACCTGCCGCGTCTCCGGGGCGAAGGCGGCGGCGACGGCCTGACGATCGAAAGCCTCGAGGTGATCGCCGGCGAGGCCTTCCTGGGCGAGCGCCGGGTGCCGATCGAGCTCACCGCGCGCCAGCTGCGGGCCCGGGTGGCGGGCGCCCCCGGCGGCGCCTTCGCCGGCGCCCTCGACGCGGCGGACGTCGTCGTCGAGCTGCCCACGGGGGCGACCTACGCGGGCGCCGTCGGCGCCCGGGCGTCGTGGCGCGACGGCGCCCTGCTCGTTCTCGGCGGGCGGGTCAGCGGCCCCGAGCTGCAGGTGACCCTGGCCGAGGGCGTCCTGCACCCGGCGAGCGGCGAGTGGCGCCTCGACTTCGGCGCCGCGGGCCGGGTCGAGCTGCTCGACCATCTCGGGCTCGACGCCTCGCGCCTCGACGGCGACTGGCGGTTCGACGGGGCGCTGGAGGGCGGCGACGGCTGGCGCCTGAGCGGCCGGCTCGAGAGCCCACGTCTTACCTGGACGGATCTGCGGCTCGACGGTCTGGCCGCGACCGTCGAGGCCGTCCCCGGCCGGGTGAGCGCCTCCGAGCTGAGCGGCCGCTTCGGGGGCGCGGCGCTCGCCGGCGGGGTCGAGGCGCGTCTCGACGAGCCGGGCAGCCCGGTGCGCGTCGAGCTCGCGGCGGCGGGAGGCGACCTGGCGGCCCTCATGACGAGCCTGGGGCTGGATCTTCCGGGGGTCATGGGGGACTGGCTCGGGAGCGGCTCGTACGGCTTCGAGGCCGCGGACCCGCTGGCCGGCCGCGGCAGCTTCGGCGTCGAGATCGGCCTCGAGGATCCGGGGGGCCGGCCGCTCTGGCGGCGCGGCGTCGGCCTCGAGGTCGCGGGCGGCGAGGTCCGCTTCCTGACGCTCGGCGACAGCGGGGCGGGGGAGATGCTCTCGGCGGCCGGGAGCTACGACATCGCGGGCGAGCGCGGCGAGGTCGACTACCGCCTCGCCACCGAGCGGGTCGGCGACTGGCTCGCCGTCGTGGCCGGCCCCCCGGGGGAGGACAGCGAGAGCTTCCTGCCCCGGGCTGGCGCCGGGACCGTAGAGGGCCGGCTGTCGCTGGCCGCGGCGAGCTGGAGCACCCGGCTGGCTCTCGATCTGCGCGACGTCCTCGCCGGAGAGCTCGACATCCCGCGCCTCCAGGGTCCGCTCACGGTCTCGCCCGCCGGCGTCCGCGACATGCGGCTGGATCTCGCGCGGCCGGAGGGCGCGATGCAGGTGGCCGGGAGCGTCGGCTTCTCGCCGGCGGGCGGGGCGCCCCTGCTCGACCTGCGGATCGACGCCGACGGATGGCCGGCCCGCGAGGCGTGGCGGCAGCTCGGTCTCCCCTTCGAGGCCGAAGGCTCGCTCACCGCCTGGGCGACGGTCAAGGGGGCGAGCGACGCCCCCGCGGCGCGCTTCGAGGCGAGCGTGCGGCCGCCGGCGGCGGAGGGCACGGCGGCGGCGGACTCCGGCGAGCCACCCGCCGGGATCCGCGCCGAGGGCGAGGTCCGGCTCACGGGAGCCGACGCCGCCGCCGAGCTCGCGGTGCGCTACGACGTCGAGCGGTGGCCGGCGCAGGAGCTGGCGCCGGTGCTCGACCTGCCTCTGGAGATCCGCGGCCGGCTGACCGCGTCGGGGGAGCTGGCGGGCACGACCGACGCGCTGACGGGCCCGTTCGCCGGCCGGGTGGAGGAGGCGACGGTGGCGGGAGTCGCGCTCGACGCGGTCGAGTTCGAGGGCGCTCTCGAGCCCGGCGGGGTGCGGCTCGCGAGCCTCGTGGTGCGAGCCGCCGCCGGCCGGCTGGAGCTGGCGGGCTGGCTGCCGTCGGAGGAGGGAGAGGCGGCGCTGACGCTCGACTCGACGGCGCTCGACCTGGCCCTGGCGCCCTTCGACGAGCTGCTGCCGGCCGGGGTGGGGGGCGCGATCCGCTGCTCCGGCGAGCTGCGGGGCAGCCTGGCGGCGCCCGACCTGCGGCTCGACGTCGAGGCCGAGGGTCTCTCGATGGCGGGGCGCCAGGCCCCGCCCGGGACGCCGACGTACCTCGTCCTGCGGCTCGCCGGCGGCCGGCTGACGGCGGAGGGGTCGCTCGGGGAGCTGCTGACGATCGGCGGCGGCGGCACCCTCGACGGCGAGACGGTGGATCTCGATCTCCGGATCGCCAGCGAGGAGCTGGGCTCTATCCTCGACTGGATGGTGCCGGCGGATGCCCCGGACCTGGCGGGGAGCTTCGCGGGCTCCGTCCGTCTCCAAGGCGACCTCGCCGCGGCGGGGATCGAGCCGGAGCTGGTTCTGGACCGGGTCGCGCTCGAGTACGGCGGGCGCCGCCTCGAGGCGCTCGAGCCCGTCAAGGCGCGCTACCGCGACGGCGGCGTGGACGTCGACTCGCTGTTTCTCGGCAACGACGGCACCGGCAGCGAGCTCTTCGTGTACGGCCGCGTGCCGCTTTCGGGCGACGAGGCGCTCGACCTCAAAGCGCAGCTGACGGTCGCCACGAGCTGGCTCGAGCTCGCGCTGCCCGGCTGGGATCTCGCCGGCGGCGTGATGGAGGGCATCGCCTCCGTGGCGGGCACTCTCACCCGGCCCGAGGTGAGCGGCCAGGGCGAGGTCGTCCAGGAGGTCCTCCGCCTGCCGGGGGTGCCGCAGAGGGTCGAGCAGCTCCGTGCCGTGCTGCTCTTCTATCCGCAGCAGATCGTCGTGGACGGAGCGAACGCGCGCTTCGCCAGCGGCACCGTCCGTGCCGCCGGTGAGCTCTCGCCCTACGCGGAGGACGGCCTCGAGTACCGCTTCCAGCTCGAAGGAACCGGCCTCCAGCTGCGCTACCCGGAGGACTGGCAGCTGCGGGCGGACGCCAACCTGACCCTGGCGTCGGCGCCCGATGGGCGGCAGATCCGCGGGCAGGTCCTCGTCGCCCGGGCGCTGTACGCGGAGGACGTCGCCATCGGCATCACCCAGCTGCTGCAGGGAGCGTTCACCCGCCGCCCGGAGCTCGTCGAGGAGACGGACGAGCTCCTGGCCACGACGCAGGTGAACCTGGCGATCCGGGGCGTCGACGCGCTCAGGGTGCGCAACAACGTGGCCGACCTGCATGGCGACCTCGACCTCGTCGTCCGCGGCAACCTCGCCCGCCCGGTGATCTTCGGCAACGTGCGCATCCAGCCCGGGGGCACGCTCCTCTACTCCGGCAACGAGTACGACGTGGTCAGGGCGGAGCTCAGCTTCGTCAACCCCTACCGGGTGGAGCCGTTGATCGACCTCGAGGCGACGACCCGTCTGCGCGAGTACGACGTCACGCTCAACCTGACGGGCACCCTCGAGCGGCTGGACGTGAGCTTCGCGTCCAACCCGCCGCTCGCCGACCTCGACGTGCTGGCGCTCCTGGCGGGCGGTGAGGAGACCGCCGCCAGCGCCGCCGAGGGGGGGACCGGGGTGTCGGCGGAGACCTTCCTCGCCGGGCAGGCGGCGACCGTCGTCGCCGCGCGCGTCAACCGCCTTTTCGGCCTCGACAAGTTCCGTATCGACCCGCTGACCGGGAGCTCGGGCGACCTCTCGTCGGCCCGGGTCACCGTCGGCAAGCGGCTGTCGCGCGATCTCTTCGCGACCTACTCCTACGACCCGTCCAAGAACGAGGCCCAGATCCTGCAGCTCGAGTGGCAGATCAGCCAGCAGCTGACGCTCGTCGCGACCCAGAACGGGGACGGCAGCTACGCCGTCGACGCGCGCTGGGAACGGAGCTTCCGGTGAGCCGGCTGCGGGCGCTCGGCTGGGGCCTCGTGGCGGCGCTCGGCGCCGCGGCCGGCGCGGCGGAGACCGCCGCGGAGACCGCCGCCGAGCCCACGGTGACGGCCCTCGAGCTGCGCAGCGACGTGGCCGTCGACCGCCCGCAGGATCTCCTGCGCTGGGTGACTCTCGAGGTCGGCGGGCCGTCGACGGCCGACGGCGTGGCGGCGAGCCTGCGCAATCTCCACGCCTCCGGGATCGCCTCCAACGTCGAGGCGTACGAGGTCGCCCACGGCGACGGCGTCAAGGTGGTCTTCGTGCTGCGCGGCAAGATCCTGGTCGAGCGCGTCGAGCTCGCAGGCGAGCTGGGTCTGAAGCAGCGGAGGATCACCCCCGCCCTGGCGATCGCCGAGGGCGACGCCCTGCTCCCCGATCGCGTGTTCCGCACCGTCTACCGGCTCCAGGACCTGTACCGGGCGGAGGGCTACCTCGATGCGTCGATCCGCGTCGAGGTGGACACCGACGAGGCCCGGCGGCGCGCCGTGGTGCGCTTCCGGATCGCCAGCGGCCCGCCCGCCGCGGTCGCCGGCGTCGAGTTCGACGGGGACGTCGCGCCCTTCGGGACGCCGGCCCTCTCCGACGTGATGCGCTCGAAGGCCGGGGAGCGGTATCTCACCAAGAAGGCGCGCGACGATCGCGAGCGGCTGGAGAACTGGCTGCTCGCCCGGGGCTACCGGCAGGCCGAGGTCGACGGCCCGGTCGAGAGCGTCGTCGACGGCCCGGCCGTGGAGCTGCGCTACGCGGTGCGGCTGGGGCAGCGCTTCGCCGTCGAGGTGGCGGCGGGGACGGAGCTGCCGAAGCGCCTGCGCCGCCTCCTGCCGTTGACGGGGGACGAGCGCTACGACGACACGACCGTCGAGCGCACGCGGGAGCGGCTCACGACGGAGTACCAGCGGCGCGGCTTCCACGCCGTCGACGTCGCCGTGGTGGAAACCGTCGAGGAGGGCGTCCGGACGCTCTCGGTGGCCGTGACGCCCGGCCCCCGGCGGGTGCTGCGATCCGTCTCGTGGCTGGGCAACGAGACGCTTCCCGACGCCCGCCTGCAGGCCGTGATGAGGACCGCGGCGCGCTCCGCGCTGGCGGCGGGCTCGGGCCGGCTGGTCGACGCCTGGCTGGAGGAGGACCTCGCGGCCATCGAAGCCCTGTACGCGCTGGAGGGTTTCTCCGCGGCCGTCGTCGGGCCGCCGGCGGTCACCGAGGTCGGCGACGACGAGCTGGCCCTCGAGATCCCCGTCGTCGAGGGCCCGCAGCAGACGGTCGGCAGCCTGGCCTTCGCGGGCATCGAGCAGCTCGATGTCGAGCGCCTCCGCGCCGAGCTGCCGCTCGCGGCCGGCGGCCCGTACCACCGCCGGCGCGAGGAGGAGGCCCTCGACCTGATCCGTGGCCGCTACGAGGCGGCGGGGTTCAACCTCGCGCAGGTGACGTCGCGGCTCGAGCGGCGGGCCGAGGGCGGCGTCGTCGACGTGCGCATCGAGGTCCTCGAAGGGCCCCGCAGCCTCGTCGAGCGGGTCATCGTCCGCGGCCAGCAGCGGACCCGGCCGGAGCTCATCCGCCGCGTCCTCGACCTCGAGCCGGGACAGGCGCTGAGCCAGAGCAAGCTGCGGGAGCTGCAGCGCCGGCTCTACGGCCTCGGGATCTTCTCCCAGGTCGACGTCGGGCTGGTCCCGGGAACCCCCTACAGCGGCGGGCGGGTCGTCATGGTCGAGGTGCGCGAAGGGGAGCGGCAGCGGCTCGCCTACGGGCTCGGCTACGACTCGGAGGACGGCGTGCGGGGCCTTCTGGGCTACTCGCACGCGAACCTCTGGGGGCGGGCGGTCTCCGGCCGCGTCGACCTGCGGCTCTCGCAGCGCGACCGCCAGCTGCGGGCGCTCCTGCGCCAGCCGTACGTCGGCCGCTGGCGCCTGCCGGTGACCTATTCGCTGTTCTCGATCGACGAGCTGCAGGAGAGCTTCCGGTCGTTGCGCGAAGGCGCCCAGGTCGAGCTGCTGCGGATTCTCGGAGGCTCGCGCTGGGGACTGCTGTACACCTACAAGACCATCCGGATCGGCGATCCCGAGCCCGGACTCGAGCCCCTGCTGATCGACCGCGAGTTCAGCGCGGTGTCGATCACGAGCGTGACGCCGAGCCTCTTCGTGGATCATCGCGACGACGCGGTCGACCCGCGGCAGGGCTGGAGCTCCACGGTGCTCACCGAGTTCGCCTTTCCCTCCCTCGACGCCACCGAGCAGTTCACGCGGCTCTTCGCGCAGCACGCGCGCTACCTGCCGCTGGGCCGCGGGGTGCTGGCCGGCAGCCTGCGCGCCGGAGCGATCGCGCCGCGCGCCGGCGCCGGCGGGGACGATCCGATCTGCGCGAACCTCGGGCTTTCGTTCCCCAGCTGCGGCGTCAAGATCTCGGAGCGCTTCTTCGCCGGCGGCCGCACGACGCACCGGGCCTACCAGCGCGACCGCCTGGGCGTGCCCGGCGAGACGCTCCTCGACCTCGGCGACGGCGCGACACTGGTGCCGTTCGGCGGCACCGGGCTCTTGCTGGCGAACCTCGACTACCGCTTCGACCTCGGCGGCGGGCTCGGCGGCACCGTCTTCGCCGACGGCGGCAACGTCTGGGCCGACTGGCGGGACGTCACCACCTCCGATCTGAAGTGGGGCGCCGGCGTCGGCGTCCGCTACGCCTCCCCCGTCGGCCCCGTGCGCCTCGAGATCGGCTGGAAGCTCGACCGCCTCCCCGGCGAGGCCCCCTACGTGGTGCTCTTCAGCCTGGGCAATCCCTTCTAGCGCGGGCGCGGGAGCCGCGCGGAGCCTGGTGGCGGCGCCGCGCGCTACAATCGACCGGCGTCCTCGGCCGCCGCGATCGAGCGCTGGACATGAAGCTTGCAAGCACGCTGGGGTACCTGCCGGTCTACCTGGCCGCCATCGGCCTCGCCGCCGTCCTCTGGACGCGACCGATCCTGCTGACGGCGATCTACGTCGCGCTGTCGGCGGCGCTCCTGTCGCGTTGGCACACGAAGGGCGACCTGGCCTTCTACTTCGTGCCTCTGGTGCTGGGCCCGGCCGGCGAGCTCCTTCCGATCCTGGGGGGCGCCTGGAGCTACTCGCGGCCGCAGGCCCTGATCCCGCTGTGGCTCCCCTTTGCCTGGGGGATGGCGGGCTTGTTCATGAAGAAGACGGCAGAGGGGCTGTTGGCGAAGGAAGGAGAGGCATCGTGACCGGCGAGCCTGCGCAGACCCCCTTCGACGGACGAGCCTGGCTCGCGGAGGTCACCCGCCAGTACCGGCGGTACAAGACCACGTGCGAGCGCGCCGCCGAGCAGGTTCCCCCAACGCGGC
>JAOTWP010000091.1 GCA_029862975.1 Acidobacteriota bacterium | reverse complement strand
GCCGGGTCTGGGGTCGGGCCGCGGCTCGGGGAGCGGGGTCTTGAACTGGTTGAGGGCGCCGCGGCGCACGACCGCGAAGTGCGAGCTCGTGACCCCGCCGTCCCAGACCGCTTGCCACAGGCGCTCCGCGAGCTCTCCGCTCGCCAGGCCGGCGGCCCGCGCGAGCTCCTCGAACGACCGCGGCCGGCCGCTGGCCAGCGCGGCGGCCAGCGGCGCGGGCAGGGGCGGCGGCGCGTCGCCGTCGGCCAGGAGCGCCCGCTCCTCCGGGAAGGCGAAGGTCAGGCGCTCGCGGCCGGCGCCCAGCCACTCGAGGTCGCTTTCCTGCAGCACCGAGTCGAGCCAGGCCGGGTAGTAGGGGTCGAGGCGGGCCGGCAGCAGGTCCGACTCCCAGGCCGCGGCGGGGGCGGGGAAGAGGAGCAGCTTCTCGAGCGCCGCCTGCAGGCCCTCGATGCCCTCGCCGCGCGCCAGCAGGCCCTGCTCGGCGGCCAGGAGCAGCGGCAGGCGCGCGAGCGGCAGGGTCTCGAACGACGGGCGGGCGGCGGCCCGCAGCAGGCGCAGCAGGCGCTCGAGGTTCTCGGCGTCGCACAGCTCCTCGCGATCGTCGTCGCGGCGGAAGCGGTCGAGGACCAGCTGCTCGTCGTCGACCAGAGTCTCGAGGGCGGCGGCGAGCGCCGGCGGGGCGAGACCGAAGGCGGCGGCGACGCGCTCGGGGGCGATCGGGCCGTAGAAGCGGAGCCACTCGGAGAGCACGGCGGGCAGCGGGTCGTCCTGCGTCTCCGCGCCGGCCGCGGCCGGCACCGCGCCCGCGAGCGCCCCCAGGGCGGCGCGCAGCTCCTCCCCGGCGTCCTCCTCGGGGGCCGCGAGGCTCGCCAGCCGCACCTGCTCCGCCGCGAGCCCGAGGGCGCGCAGCAGCCGCGGCAGGCGCTCGACTGCCGACACCCAGCGCACCTCCGGGGAGCGCTCGACGACGCAGGCGCGGCCGGCCAGCGCGGCGAGCACCTCGGCCGTGTCATCCTCGGCCAGCTGCCGGCGGCGGGTGGCCAGCAGCTCCTCGAGCTCGGGCAGCGGCAGGGCCAGCCGCTCGTCGATCCAGGCCAGGAGGTCCTCGGCGGCGAGGGGGGCGTAGCCGGGATAGGTGCGCTGCAGCTTGCGCTCGAAGGTGTCGAGCAGCGCCGCCGGCAGCCGGGGCCGCAGCTGCGAGGAGAAGACGACCTCCTGCATGAGCGTCCGGCTCAAGCCGCCGCCGTCGCCCGGCGGCACGTCGTCCTCGTACATCAGCCGGTTGATCTGCTGCCAGACGAGGGCGGACGTGAACGGGGACGGCGCGCTCGTCGCCACATGGGTGACGGCGATCTCGCCGCGGGCGAGCTCGGCGAGCACCTGCTTGGCGGCCGGCAGGTCGAACTCGTCGGCGAGACAGCTGCGCCAGGTCTCGACGACGATGGGGAAGTCGTCATACTTCGCCACCGCCGCGAGCAGCCTCTTCGAGCGCTCGCGGGTGAGCCACAGCGGCACCCGGCGGCTGGCGTCCGAGCGCGGCAGGAGCAGCGCCCGCCCGGCGTTCTCGCGGAACCGCCCGCCGAAGATCCCGGTGCGCTCGAGGCGGCCGCGCAGGAGCGCCTCGAGGTTGTCCGGCCGCACCCGCTCGAGGAGGTCCTCGACGGCGAGCCCCGGCTGCTCGCCGATCAGGATGCAGTCGTTCTCGGCCTCGATGGCGAGCGGCACGTCGCTGCCCGCGCCCCAAGCCGCCGCCAGGGCGATCGCCAGCGGCCGGTTGACCCGCCCGCCCCAGCCGGTGTGGAGGATCGCCTGCCGTCCCTCGGCCCGCCCCGCCGGGTCGGCGCAGTGCTCGACGACGAGGTGCCGGCGGTGCGGCAGCGCCGCGCCCGTCGCCTCGCGCTGGCGGCGCAGGAGATCGGCCAGCGCGGCCGCCGCGCCCTCGCTCATCGCGCACTGCTCGGCGAGCAGCGCCAGGAGCGCCCGCCGTCCGTCCTCGCCGGCCAGGAGACCCTCGGCCGTCGCCAGCAGCTCGCCGATCCGCTCCGAGAGGAAGAAGCTGCGGTTGCGGGCGTCGGCGCGCCAGAAGGGGGCCATCGCGGCGCTGCGGCGGGCCGGCGAGACGAGGACGTCGCTCGCGGTGATGCGCCGCACCCGCCAGTTCTGGGCGCCGAGGGTGAAGGTGTCGCCGAGCTTGCGCTCCCACACGAACTCCTCGTCGAGCTCGCCGACCTTGGCCAGCGAGTCGGCGAGGCGCAGGGTGTAGTAGCCGCGGTCGGGAATCGTGCCGCCCGCCGTGTAGACCCTCCAGGCGGCGCCCCGGCGGGCCGTCACCCGGTTGGCGACGCGGTCGATCGCCAGCCGCGGCGCCAGCTCGCGGACCCGGCTGTCGGCGTAGCGCCCGGCGAGCATCTCGAGCACCAGGTCGAACTGGCGGCGGCTGAGCCGGTGGTAGGGATAGCTGGCGCGGAGGAACGCGTAGAGGGCGTCGAGGTCCCAGGGCTCCGCCACGGTCATCGAGAGGACGATCTGGGCCAGCACGTCGAGCGCCCCTTCGATGGGCTGGACGGCCTCGAGGTCGCCCGCCAGCACGCAGCGGCCGACGGCCGCGGCGCTCACCAGATCGCGCTCGAAGAGCGGGTAGAGCCGGCCGCGGCTGACCTCCCCGACCCCGTGGCCGGCGCGGCCGAGGCGCTGGATCGCCGCGGCCACGGTCGGCGGCGTCTGCACCAGGGCGACCTCGTCGAGGGCGCCGACGTCGATCCCCAGCTCGAGCGAGTTGGTGGCGACGATCGCCTTGAGCTCGCCGTCCTTGAGCCGCTGCTCGACGACGTTGCGCAGCTCGCGCGACAGCGAGCCGTGGTGGGAGTAGACGAGGTTGTGGCCGGCGGCGTCGTTGAGCAGCCGGGTCATGCGCTCGGTGGCGCGCCGGCTGTTGGCGAAGACGAGGGTCGAGCGGTTGCGCTCGATCCTGGCCAAGAGCGCCGCCGCCAGGCTCTCCCAGGAGCTCTGCTCGGGCTCGTTGGCGAGCGGGTCGCCGGCCCCGGAAAGGTGCGGCCCGGCCACGTCGATCGCGAAGTCGTAGGCCTTGGCCCGGCTCGCGGTCACGATCGCCACGGGCCGCTCGCGGTACTCGACCTCGGCGCCGCGCTCGTCGAGCGGCTGCAGCTCCCAGCCGCCGACGAAGCGGGCGATGGTCGGAAGCGGCCGCGCCGTGG
The DNA here is from genome assembly GCA_029862975.1 of Acidobacteriota bacterium. Taxonomy (GTDB): domain Bacteria; phylum Acidobacteriota; class Thermoanaerobaculia; order Multivoradales; family JAHEKO01; genus CALZKB01. The sequence continues at coordinate 13,564 of JAOTWP010000091.1, read as the reverse complement.
CCGACAGCGCGAGGCGCTGGAACTCCCCCGACAGCGGCACCAGCCGGTCGACGGCGGTCACCCAGTGGGTGCCGCGCTTGGAGCCGGCGACGGCGTGGATCTCGTCGAAGACCACCGACCGGATGCCGTCGAGCATCGACCGGCCGCCCCCCGAGGTGAGCAGGATGTTGAGGCTCTCCGGAGTGGTGATGAGGATCTCCGGCGGCCGCCGCACCATGCGCTGGCGCTCGGCGCCCGGGGTGTCGCCGCTCCTGGTCATGACCCGCACCGGCTCGTGCGGCTCCCCCGCCGCGTCGAACGCCTGCTCGAGGTCCGCCAGGGGAGAGAGCAGATTGCGCCGGATGTCGTTGTTGAGCGCCCTGAGCGGCGAGACGTAGAGCACCCGCACCCGGCCCCCCGGCCACGCGCCGGTGAGCAGCTGGTGCAGGGACCACAAGAAGGCCGTCAGCGTCTTGCCGGTCCCCGTCGGCGCGCTGACCAGCACGTGCCGCCCGGCCGCGATCAGCGGCCAGGCCTCCGCCTGGACCTCGGTCGGGGCGCCCAACGTGGAGGTGAACCACTCCCGGATGAGAGGGTGGAAGACCTCCAGACCGCTGTCGTCGACGCCCATGCGAGACTGAGCAATCTATCGCAGGCTCGGGAGCGGTCCTGGGAGCTCCGCGTGCTCCTGCCCTGTCGACTGCCTGCGCTCGGTGTTCGAAGTGGTGTTCGTCGTGGTGTTCGACGGGCATTGCCCTGGGCATGGATCCCCCTCGGCTCCCACGCCCGTACGCCGCCCGTGGCCTGCGACGGTTGCTCTCCGGGCAGGGGAAGGTTGAGCACAGCCTGCCGCAAGAACAGGCAGGCTCATTGCTGCTGCTCTCGGTCTTCGCCAGTCCTACGATCGTGGAAGTCGTTCGCCGAGTCTGTCCAGCGGCTAGCCCTCGAGACGTGGCCAGGTGCCGGGATCGCGTGCCAGGTGGAGGATGCGGAGGACCTCGATCCTCCCGCGGCTCACGAGATAGAAGATGGCAAACGGGAAGCGCCGTGTCCGGATTCGACGAACGTTGCCGTAGACGACGGGAGCTGCCTCCGGAAAGGCCTCGATCAGGCTGAGGCTCCGCTCAACCGCGTCGACAAGCCGATCCCCAAGGCCGGACCGTTCGTCGTTGTAGTAGCGGGCCGAGCTGACGAGATCGCTCTTCGCTTGTTCTCGGAGCTGGAGCCTCACGTGCCCCGGGCCACGCGCGCGCGGACTTCCGCCAGAGCCTCGCGGACCGGCGTGCCTGCCTCCGGACGCTTCTCGAGCTCGTCGAGGGCCTCATCGAGGGCGCGCTCGTGCCAGTCATGGAGGGGTACCTCATCGACGAGGCTCTGCAAGAGAGACTCGGCCAGCGCCTGACGCTCGCCGGCGGGCAGCCCGAGGGCCATCTCTTCGATCTCGGTCTTCGTCATACGCCCCGAGTATAGGGCTGGCCGGGAGGTTTGAAAACTCGAGATCGGTCGAGGCGCTCAGGTCCGCTCGGCGACGGCAGCCACGACGAAGGCCAGCCACCGCGAGAGTGATTGGCGGGGGCGCAGTAAGGCCGTGCCGGGCGGGGTCGCGGGGGCGTTAGAGTCGCCTCGAGATGCCCGAGCTGCCCGACGTCGAGCTCTACCTCCACGCGCTCTCCACCCACGTGCAGGGGCGGGTGCTCGGGCGCGTGCGGCTGGCGAGCCCGTTTCTGCTGCGCTCGGTGGCGCCGCCGCTTGCCGCCGCCCACGGGCGCCGGGTCGTGGGGCTGCGGCGGCTCGGCAAGCGGATCGTCTTTGGGCTCGAGGGGGAGCTCTTCCTCGTTCTCCACTTGATGATCGCCGGGCGGCTGCGCTGGAAGCCGGCGGGGGTGAAGATCCCGCGGCGGCTGGGGCTCGCGGCGTTCGACTTTGCGGCCGGGTCGCTGCTGCTGACCGAGGCCGGGACCAAGAAGCGCGCCTCGCTCTACGTCGTGGCCGGCGAGGAGGGGCTGGCGGCGCACGACCCGGGCGGGCTCGAGGTGCTCGATTGCGGCGCCCCGGAGCTCGGGGCCGCGCTCCGTGCCGAGAGCCACACCCTGAAGCGGGCGCTGACCGACCCGCGGATCCTGTCGGGCATCGGCAACGCCTACTCGGACGAGATCCTGCACCGCGCCCGCCTGTCGCCCTTCAAGCGCACCGGGAAGCTCGGCGACGAGGAGGTCGCGCGGCTCCACGCCGCGGCCGTGGCGACCCTGACCGAGTGGCGGGACCGCCTCGTGGCCGAGGTCGGCGACGGCTTTCCGGACAAGGTGACGGCGTTCCGGCCGGGGATGGCCGTGCACGGCCGCTTCGGCGAGCCCTGCCCGGTCTGCGGCACCCGGGTGCAGCGCCTCGTCTACGCCGACCACGAGGCCAACTACTGCCCGCGGTGTCAGACCGGCGGCAGGCTGCTGGCCGACCGGGCGCTGTCGCGCCTGCTCAAGGAGGACTGGCCGAAGACCCTCGAGGAGCTCGAGGAGCGCCGCCGGCCGCCGGCCTGAGGACCTAGGTCCAGCCCTCCGGGTCGAGCTCCTGCGCCTCGGCCGCCGCCAGCGAGCGGCGCTGCAGCTCGCGGATCTTGATTCCGAGGGTGACGAGGACGAGGGCGATGACGAGCAGCGAGACGGTCAGCCCCTTGCGCCGGAACGCGAGCTCGTCGACGGCTCGGTAGCCGACGTCGATCGCCGCCTGGGCGTGCGCGACCCCCTCCTCGTGCTTGGCGACGAAGGGGCTGCCCGGGGCGATGGAGAAGCCGTGCACCAGGGCCTCGAGCTGGATCTGGTCGTTGACCGCCTGGTCGATCTCCGCCAGCCCGTCGCGCACCTCGACGCCGCCGCGGCGGGCCGCCAGCAGCACCCGCTCGGCGCTCGCCGTCAGCACGGTGAGCTCGCGCATGCTGTCGAGGAGCCCCTGGGCCGTCGGGGCCCCGACCGCTTCGTCGGCGTCGGCCCAGTGGCAATCGGTGCAGCGGCGGACGCGAACCGTGACCTGCTCGCCGGTCAGCGGGTCGGTGTAGGTCTCCATGGTGCGGCCGATGCGGAACTTCTCGAAGAGCCGCGAGAACTCGGGCCGCAACGGCGGCGCCTCCTCGTCCCCGCCGGCCGGGCGCAGGATGTGGAAGGGCAGCGCGAGGGCCTCCGAGACGAGCCAGTCGAAACGCGCGTCGCCTTCCAGGCCCTGCTGCTCGGCTTCGAGCAGCAGCTCGTCGCGCATCGCCTGGTAGTTGCCCTGGGTCGTGTCCATCACCAGGACCTGCTCGGTGACCTCGCCGAACGGCTCGTGGCAGAACTGGCACGGCGTCTCGGGAAGCGGCGCCAGCAGAGCGATCGTCGGCCGCAGCACGCCGTGGTTGCCGTGGCAGGTCGAGCACTCGATGAAGCGCGAGAGCTCCGTGAAGCTCGCCTGCGGCTCCTCGGAGTCGTGGCAGGCGGCGCACCCCTCGTCGCCGGCGTCCTCGAGGTACACGTTGTGCCGGGCGAACGCCTTCTCCTTGGGGCTCGAGCGGAACAGCTGGGCCTCGCGTCCGTGGCATTGGCCGCAGACGTAGGTCACGGACTCGACCCCGGGCGGCGCCGCGCCATGGTTGCCGTGGCAGTCGTTGCAGGTCGGCGCCGACAGGTCGTCGCGCTCGAACATGGAGCGGGCGTGCACGCTGTGGCGCCACAAGGCGTACTGATCGGTGGGCAGGGGCTGGCCGTTGTCCTGCGAGTAGGGGGCCATCCGCTCGGCGTCGGAGTGACAGTGGGCGCAGGTCTCGGCCACGCGGGTGGGGTAGACGCGGGAGCTGGGGTTGGTAATGGCGCGGATGTCGTGGGCGCCGTGGCAGTCGGTGCAGACGGCCACGTTGGTGTCGCCGGCCGCCAGTGCGATGCCGTGGCGACTGGTCCAGTACTGCTCCTCCTGGTCGATCCGCGCGTCCGGCCGGAAACGCCGGATGTAGGAGGGATCCGAGTGGCAGCGGCCGCAGAAGGCGGGCAGGTCCTTCTTGTCCGGCGCACCGACGTAGGGCGCTGGCCCGTAGTCCGGGTCCATCGCGGCCTCGTAGTCGTCGGCCAGACGCGGATCCGGGTTGCCGCCGTGGCAGTCGTGGCAGGAGAGGCCGTCGCTGGCGTGGGCGCTCTTGGCGAAATCGCCGAGGATGGCCACCTCCGCTTCCTCGAACAGGTCGGCGTCGCCGTGGCAGAGCACGCAAGAGGTGCGCGCCAGCTCCTGCGCCGCGAGCGCCGAGGCCGGCAGGAAGAGCGCCGCGAGCAACAGCCGGCGGATCATGGCTTGTCTCCCCGCCGGTAGACGCGGCGGGTGGCGAGCTCGAGGATCAACACGACGACGGCGGATGCCACCATGACCAATACGGGCGTCCACGAGCGATAGCCCCAGGCGGTCATGCCCACCATGTAGGTCACGGCGACGACGCCGAGCCGGGTAAACAGCGGGCTGCGCCCGGTGCGCTGCACCCCCTTGTCGAGGAAGGGCACCAGCACCAGCAGGACGCCGGCGAAGCCGAAGGCGAGGATCGGGATCGCCTCGTACTCGACGCCGAAGATCTCGCCGCCCGGCACCAGCTTGAGCGTCTCGAACATGAACATGAAGTACCACTCGGGCCGGATGTCCTTGAAGGCCGGGGCGAACGGGTCCGCCTTGTCGCCCAGCTCCCAGGGAAAGAGCGCCGCGACGGCGGCCAGGACGCCCAGCGCGAGAATCCAGCCAAACAGGTCGCGCAGCGCGAAGTTGGGAAAGAACTTCATCGCCCGCCGGCGCTTGGCCTCCTCCTCGGCGACCGGCGGCACGCTCATCCCCTGGATCTGCACCAGCAGCAGGTGGAAGGCCAGCACGCCGAGGCAGACCGCCGGCAGGATCGCCACGTGCCAGCCGTAGAAGCGCGACAGGGTGCCGCCGGTGACCCGGTCGCCGCCGCGGAAGAAGCGCAGCAGCCACTCGCCGAGCACCGGCATGGCGCCGAAGATGTCCGTGCCCACTTTCGTGGCGAAGAAAGCGAGCTGGTTCCAGGGCAGGAGGTAGCCCGAGAAGCCGAAGGCCAGGCTGACGAAGAGCAGCACGCAGCCGGTGATCCAGGTCATCTCCCGCGGCGGCCGGTAGGCCTTCGTGAAGTAGACCGTCACCAGGTGGAGGAAGGCGAAGAAGACCATCAGGTTGGCCGACCACGAGTGCATCGAGCGCACCAGCCAGCCGAACGGCACCCGGGTCATGATGAACTCCACCGACTCGAAGGCGACCTCGGCCGACGGCCGGTAATAGAGCATCAGCAGGATCCCGGAGGCCAGCTGGACGAGAAAGAAGAAGAGCGTCATCCCCCCCAGGTAGTAGACGACCGAGTAGCGGTGGGTCGGGACGGTCTTGTGCGACGCGAACTCCCTGGCCGCCGCCAGCGGCAGTCTCTCTTCCAGCCAGTCGATGATCTTCTTCATCGGTCGCTCGTCGCTAGACCCTCGAGACCACGATGGCGCTCGGCTGCCCCGGGCCCTTGTCGACGAGGTCGACCTTGAACGCCTGGAGCGGCCGCGGCGGCGGCCCGCCCACGACCTTGCCCTGGGTGTCGTACTCGCCGTTGTGGCAGTTGCACCAGATCACGTTCTCGGTCCGGTGGAACTCGACGATGCAGTCGAGATGGGTGCAGGTGCCGGCGAAGGCCCGGTACTCGTCGGCCTCGGTGCGCAGGAGGATGACCGGGTCGTTGCCGAAGCGGAGGATCTTGAACCCCTTCTCGACGAGCTCGGGGTCGTTCGACAGACCAGCCTCGACGAGGTTGGTGTCGGCTTCGGGGATCTCGGGCGGGCTGACGAAGCGCGCTACGGGGTAGAGCACGGTCGCGGCGAGGGCGCCGAACGAGGAGTTGAGAAGCCAGGTGAGAAGCTTGCGTCGGGCGGCGTCAGTCATCGGCAGTCGTTCCTTGTCGCGGTTCCGATCGCAGAATCCCTGGGAGTCTATTTGAGGACGGCAAGGCTTCCAACCCCCCGCGCGGGTGGCGCGCCGAGGGTCCGAATCGGCTAGGCGGCGGCCTACGGCGGCGGCGCGGCGGCGGCCGCCTGGCGGCCGAGGAACGCCCGCAGGTCCCGGAGGTCGGCCCCGGCGAGCTCGGGCCAGGGCAGCGCCTCGCCGAGGATCGCGGTCTTCATCATCGGCGCGTGGTTCCACATCGCCGCCATGAGCGCCGCGGGGCTGGCGGCGGCGGTCGAGCCGGCGAGGCGCGGCCCCTTCTCGGCGGCGCCGCCCGCGGCCAGCTCGCCGGCGGCGTGGCAGTCGGCGCAGGAGCGCGACGCGAAGACCTCGGCGCCGCGGGCCGGATCGCCGGGCAGATCGGCGAACGGCAGGAAGAAGAGGTAGGCGATGAGATCGGCGAGCTCGCTGTCCTCGAAGATCGGCCAGCCGACCCCGCGCTCCCGCATGAAGTCGCCCATGACGAGGCCGTGGTTCCACATCGTCGCGGCGATGCCCTCGGCCGAGCGGTGGAGGTCGACCTGGCTCAGATCCGGAGCGTCCTCGCCGCCGCGGGCGTCGCGGCCGTGGCACTTCGAGCACCCCTTGGCGGCGAAGACCTCGTGGCCGCGGTTGGGGTCGCCGGGCGCGAGCAGCAGCCGTTCCTGGGCGCCGCCCTCCGCCTGCTGGCGCACGTAGGCGGCGAGGTCCGCAAGGTCGCCCTCGGCGAAGCTCGGCGCCCGCATCCCCAGCTCGCGCATGCTGGCGAGCATCCGCGGTCCGTGGTTCCAGATCTCCTGCGCCACGTAGAGAGGCGAGGCGAAGCGCTCGAGACCGGCGAGATCGGGGCCGATCCCCTCGCCGGCGCCGATCTCGTGGCAGAAGGCGCAGCCCTGGTCGGCGAACACCTCCTGGCCGGCCGCCGCGACCCCCGGCCGCCCGAGGTACTCGATGAAGTAGAGGAACGCCAGCAGCTCGGTCATCTCGCCCTCTTCGAGCTCCGGCCACGGCAGCCCCGCCACGTCGAAGGTCACGCTCATCCCCGGCACGTGGTTCCACAGCGAGGCCCCGAGCTCGAGGAAGCTGCCGCTGAAGTGCCCTTCGCCGAGATTCGGACCGATGCTGCGGCCGCGGCCGGCGATGCCGTGGCACTGCGCGCAGCCCTTGGCGGCGAAGAGGACGCGCCCGCCCAGCGGGTCCGGCGGCAGCTCGAGGCCGCTGCCGGCCTGGGCCGCGGCGCCCGTCGCGCCGAGGGCCCCGAGCGCGGCGAGCGCCAGCGCCGCGGCCGCCGCCGCGCGGACGGAGCGTGGCGGCGCGGTCATCGTTGCTCCTCCCCGCCGGCGTCGCGCCCGCGCCGCAGCCCGACGAAGACGTAGGTCAGGACCGAGGCGCCGGTCAGGAACACCGGAATGGCGACGATGGAGATGCCGATCGAGGCCGACGGCACGTCGTGCAGCTGGTGCGAGAGCCGCAGCAGGTGGAGGATCCAGCCGCTGATCCCGAGGACGAAGGCCCAGATCGCCACGACGGAGACGACCTGGAGGAGATAGATGCGGCGCGATCCCGGGGGTCGGGACGGTGGCTGCGAGCTCACGGGGAAGCCTCCTCGGCCGGCGCGGCGGCCGGTGGATCCGGCAGGTAGGTTTCGAGGCGCGCGGCGGTCTCGGCGACGGAGAGCTCGCGCCCTTCCTGGATCTCCCACAGCGAGATCAGGGGGAAGAAGCGCGCGAAGAGGACGAAGCCGAGGATGAACGTCGCGATGCCGCCGGCGAACATCCCCCACTCGACGACGCTCGGCAGGTAGTAGCCGGTCGGCAGCCCGCTGCGCGGGTTGGCCAGCGACGGGACGACGATGTTGAGCCGCTCGAGCCACATGCCGACGACGACCGTCAGCGAAGCGACGAAGATGCCGGGAATCGTGCGGGTGCGCCGGAAGGCGAGGATGAGCACCGGGACGAGGAAGTTGCAGACCACCATGCCCCAGAAGAAGGGCGCGTAGGGCCCCGAGACCTTGTAGTAGAAGACCCGCATCTCGGCCGGCTCGTGCCCGAAGAAGGCCGTCAGGTACTCGGAGAAGGTGAAGTAGAACCACAGCAGCGCCATGATCAGCAGCAGCCGCGAGAGGTAGTCGAAGTGGATCTGCTTGAGATAGCGCTCGAGCCGGAAGATCCGGCGCAGGACGATCATCACCATGAGCAGCGCGGCGATGCCCGAGAAGATGGCGCCGACCACGAAGTAGGGTCCGAAGATCGTCGAGTGCCAGCCCGGCTGCAGCGTCATGGCGAAGATGTAGGAGATGACCGTGTGCACCGAGACGGCGATGGGGATCACCAGCACCATCATGATGTTGACCGCCCGGCCGAGCACCGCTTGCTGGCGCGGCGTCCCCTGCCACCCCCAGGCCAGGAAGGAGTAGAGCCAGCGCGGGCGCACGCCGCGGTCGCGCAGGATCGCGATGTCGGGGATCATCGGGATGTAGAGGTAGACCGTCGAGGCCATGAAGTAGGCGCTGATCGAGCTCACGTCCCACAAGAGCGGCGACTGCAGCCGGCCGGCCGTGAAGATGTTGAGCGCCCGCTCGGGGCGCCCGAGATCGAGCACCGGATGGAAGGCGCCGATCGCCAGCACGACCACCGTGATGACCTCGGCCATGCGGGTGATCGGCCGCCGCCACTCGGCCTGCGAGAGGCGCAGGATCGCCGAGATCAGCGTGCCGGCGTGGCTGATGCCGATGAAGAAGACGAAGTTGACGATGTAGAACCCCCAGGCGACGGGCTGGTTGAGCCCCGTCACCCCGAGCCCTTCGAGGATCTGGCGGCTGAAGAGCACCCAGGCGGTGAGGACCGTCAGCCCCAGGACGGTCGTCGCGACCCGGAAGCCGACCCCGGACTGCTCGATCGAGCGCAGCAGGTCGCCGTCGACGAACTCGTGCTTGTCCGCGCTCATCTCCGCCTCACTCCTTCCGCGCCAGGTGGTAGACCTTGGGCTCGGTGCCGAGGTCCTCGTGGTGGCGCGAGGCCCGGGGGCTGCGCGCCAGCCGGCTGACCCGGCTCGCCGGGTCGTCGAGATCGCCGAAGACGATCGCCTTGGCGGGGCAGCTGTCCTCGCAGGCGGTCGAGACATCGCCGTCGCGCAGGCCGCGGCCCGCCAGCGCCGCGTCCTCGCGCGCCTTGAGCACCCGGTGGTGGCAGAACGTGCACTTCTCGACGACCCCCTTGTAGCGCAGGGAGACGTCGGGGTTGGCCTTGGCTTGCAGCTGCCCCGGCCATTGCGGCTCGTACCAGTTGAAGACCTTGGCGTTGTAGGGGCAGGCCGCCATGCAGTAGCGGCAGCCGATGCAGCGCGCGTAGATCTGGGCCACGATCCCCTCGTCGCTCAGATAGGTGGCGTGCACCGGGCAGACGCGGACGCACGGCGGCTTGTCGCACTGCACGCACAGCTGCGGCGTGTACGTGACGGTGACCTCCGCGTGCGCCTCCGAGACCTCGGGCAGGACGCGCAGCCAGTGGAAGACGCGGTCGAGCGCCGCCTCGGACGGCCCGACGGCCGTCAGGTTGTTCTCCTGGTGACAGGCGGCCATGCACGAGCCGCAGCCCGTGCAGCGGTCGAGGTCGATCGCCATGCCCCAGCGGCTCACGCCTCGGACCCTCCGTGGCGCGGCGGTGGGCCGCCGCGCGAGCGCCGTTTGACGAGCGCCAGGCGCACCCGCGTCGCGGTCCTTGACAGGCGACCCGACAGCGGATCGCGGGCCGCGAGCATGATGCCCACGGGATTGGCGCCGATGCCCGCGGCGAGGCTCCCCGGCGCCTCGTGGCCGAGGCCGAGCGGCACGTGCACGGTGCCGGCGGCGGCCGCCGGATGGATGCGGACGACCGCCGCGAAGTGCCCGCGGTCCGACTCGACCCGCACCTCGTCGCCGTCGCCGAGATCGAGCTCGTGCGCCGTCTCGGCGGCGAGCTCGGCCCAGGTCTGCCACGGCGAGAACGCCGTGTAGCCGAACATCTCGAGCACCATCGGCGAGGTGACCCCGAGGCTGCCGCGGGCCGTGATCGGGCGAAACGGCAGCAGCGTCAGCTCGCCCTCGCCCCGCGCCGCCTCCGGCTCGTGGTGCGGCATGCAGGCCTCGTCGCCTTCCGCTTCCAGGCCGAGCCGGGCGCTGCCCCGGGCCAGGGCCTCGGCGGCGCTCGCGCCCCCCTCGCCGGCGGCGCCGAGCTCGACGAGCCGCGCCTCGAGCCGGCGGGAGAAGAACTCGTAACGGCCGCTGGCGGTGGCGAAGAGCCGCCCCCAGTCGCCGCGCGAGCGCACGGGGTTCCACCACGAGGACTCCTGGGTGAGGGTGCGCCAGAAGCTCTCGATCTCCTTGCGGCCGAGGAAGCGCCAGCCGCGCTCCTCGAGGAACTGGATCCACGATTCCTCGAACGAGCCGGTGACGACCGAGCCCTGGCCGGAGAGGGCGAGCCCTTCGATGCGCTGCTTCAGGTACGCCGGGTAGTCGCTCCACGGCAGGGCCGCCGCGGCCTCCCCGCCGAGCCGCCGGCCGAGCTCGAGCAGGACGTCGCCCGGGTGGCGCGCGTCCGTGAGTGGCTCGACGACCGGGGGGGCGAGGCCGAGGGTGCTGAAGGCGACGCCGCGGGGGGTCGTCGCGCCCTGCCAGCGCTCGAGGAAGGTCGGGGTGGGCAGCACGAGCTCGGCGGCGGCGGCCGTCTCGTCCATGAAGGAGGCGAGCGCCACCACCGTGGGGATGCGGGCCAGCGCTTCGCGCAGGCGGTCGCCGGCGGGGCTCGAGAAGACCGGGTTGGTGTCGAGGACGATCAGGAGCTCGACGGGCCGCGTGCCGTCGAGCACGCCGGCCGCCAGCGCCTCGACCGGATCGACGCCGAACGCCGTCTCGTCCCCGGCGGCCGCGAAGAGCGACGGCGCCGGCGGGGCGGGCAGCGCCGCGAGCGGGGTCAGCGGGATCGGCGGCGGCATGACGACGCCGCCCGGCCGGTCGAAGGCGCCGGTCAGCGCGTTGAGAGCCTGCACGGCCATCTGCGTCCAGGTGGCGTTGGTGCCGCGGACGGCGTCGCCGCCGGCGACGGCTACCGGGGCGGCCGCCGCGGCGAGCCGCCGCGCCACCCGCACGATGAGCGCCGGGTCGCAGCCGCACAGCGCCGCGACGCGATCGGGGTAGTAGCGCTCGAGCAGCAGGCGGCGGAAGCCGAGACGCTCGCGCCCGTCCTCGTCCGTCCAGTCGTCGAAGCCGAAGGTGTGCTCGGCGACGAAGGCGCGGTCGTAGCCCCCCTCGCGCACCAGCGTGTGGGCGATGCCGAGCGCGAAGGCGCCCAGCGTGCCGGGCCGGACGAGAGCGAAGATCTCCGCCTTGCTGGCGCTCGGCGAGACGCGCGTGCCGACCTGGATGAGCGCGCCGAGCTGCTCCGTCGGCCGCGACCCGATCATCGCCGCGGTCGCGTGGATGGGCGTCGGACCGTCCTCGTAGAGGTCGAGCCCGAAGGAGACGACGAGGTCCGCCCCGCCGAGGTCGTAGCCCGGCGCGCGAGCGATCCCCTGGGTCAGCTCGTGGGCCAGGCCGGCGTCGTCGAGGCGGGAGAGGTTGGCGGAGCCGAGCCCGTGCAGGAAGCGCCGCGCCAGGTCGTGGAAGAGCTCGCTCGGCTCGCCGCTCAGGAAGGCCACGCGGTCGCCCTGGCCGGCCGCGGTGAGCGCGGTCAGGCGGGTGGCGATCTCGTCGAGCGCCTCCTCCCAGGTCGTGGCGCCGTGCTCGCCGCCCGCCTGGCGGCGCAGCGGGCCCTGCAGGCGGCCGGGGGCGTAGAGGACCTCGAGCCCGGCCAACCCGACCGGGCACAGGCCGCCGCGATTGAGCGGATGATGGGGATTGCCCCTGATCCCCACCGGCAGGCCGTCCACCAGCCGCACCGTGAGGCCGCAGCCGCCGGCGCACAGCCCGCAGATCGTCTGGACCTGACTCTCGAGGCCCGGCCCGCGCAACGCCAGCTCGACGAGGCGGTCGGGCACCGACCAGGCCTGGCGGCAACCGCCGAGCCCCACGGCTCCGGCGCCGACGCCGAGCATCTTCAGAAGATCGCGGCGCGGCAGGATCATCGGCTCGCGTCCTCGGGCTGCCGGTGTCCCACGGCCCGGCTAGCGATGGCAGAGCAGGCAGTCATTCGACACTCCGGAGTCCTGGTGGCAGCGCATGCAGTGCTCCATCGACAGGCGCACGAGGGGGCGGCCGACCGGCTCGACCTGCTCGCCGACGGCGCCGTGGCAGGTCTCGCATTCGATGCCGCCGAGCTGGGTGTGGCGGCGATGGGAGAAATAGACGTGCTCGGGCACCCGGTAGATCTTGCGCCACGGGACCCGCTCGCCGCTGGCGACGTATTCGACGAGCCGCGTCTCCTCGGCCGATTCGGAGGCCGCCTCGTCGTGGCAGTCGGCGCAGACCTCGATGTTGGGGATCGTGGCGCGCACGCCGTTGACGGCGTAGAGGTGGCAGTCGGTGCAGTCCATCTCGAGCTGCCCGACGTGCAGCGCGTGATTGAAGGCGATCGGCTGCTCGAGCGGCCGCCGGGCCGCCCACAGCACCGCCCCGCCGAGCACCAGCGCCAGGGCGACGAGCGCGGCGGCGACGAGCACTCCCTTCGCGGCGGCGCCGGAGGAGCGGAGCGCAACGCCGGCCCGCCGGGTGGCTGGCGGGGCGGGAGGGCTTGCGTCGCGGTTCGTCACGAAGGGGTCCGGTGCGCACGCGGCGCGGGACGGTCGTTCGGGCTCAGGATGCCGGTCCGGTCAGGCGCAAAGGTACAAACACGCCCCGCGGCGAAGAACACCCGTTGGGGTGGGGCCGGGCGGCCCGCGACCTACCACCCCGGGGGGTGGAGGCGGCTCACGCCGGCGCCCGCGGCCGCAGCCGGTGGAGGGCCAGCGCCAGTGCGAGAATGCGGCGCGGGCGAGATCTGTTCTCGGAGGTAGCGGGCCGTTCCCACCCCGCCGGGTATGGCAGCCGCGAGCGCCGGCCTTCTAGGTTATGCCGTAAACTCGCGGCCTCCCGATGGGAGCGGTGAAGCAACGGACCCGCGGAGAGCTGATTCGAAAGGAGCAGGAATGAAACGCGAAACCCTCTGGATCGTCGTCCTGGCCGTGGTCGCGGCGCTTTTTGCCGGCACGGCTGCCCGGGCCCAGGAAGGCCAGTTCGAGTACGTCGGCTCGAAGAGCTGCAAGAAGTGCCATCTCAAGGAGTTCAAGTCGTGGGAGGCCACGAAGATGGCGCAGACCTTCGAGACCTTGAAGCCCGGCGCCGCCGCCGAGGCCAAGACGGGCGCCGGCCTGGATCCCGAGAAGGACTACACGACCGACGAGGCCTGCGTGAAGTGCCACGTCACGGGCTACGGCCAGCCCGGCGGCTTCGTCGACATCGAGACGACTCCGGAGCTCGTCGGCGTCGGCTGCGAGATGTGCCACGGGCCGGGCGGGACCTACATCCAGGACGGCTACATGACCCTCGAGAACAAGGAGTACAAGAAGGCGGATCTCGTGGCCGTCGGCCTGGTCGACAAGGTCGGCGAGGCGCAGTGCGTCAACTGCCACAACAGCGAGAGCCCGTTCGTGGATGAAGGGTACGTCT
>JAOTWP010000090.1 GCA_029862975.1 Acidobacteriota bacterium | reverse complement strand
TCTGCCCCGCTCGAGCACTTCGAGCTCGCGGAAGGGGAAGCCGGGATGGGTCGCGCCGACGAGCTCGCCGAGCTCGCGGTCGCTGCGGAACCGCCGCCAGGAGCTGAAGCGGCTCGTGCGGTCGAACGCCGCTCCCTCCGCCCCCACGACCTGCACCACGGCCGCGAGGGCGCCGGCCCGCGAATAGAGCTCGAGGCGGTCGCCGGCGACGAGCGCCAGGGGAGCGGCGCGCAGGGCACCCGCGCGGCCGCGGAAGGTGGCCAGCCGTCCCGGGATCTCGAAGCGGACGAGCTCGTCCCCCACGCGAATCGTCAGGACGCCGTCCGCGACCGCCGCGAAGCGGCCCTCGACGGACGTGACGACCTGCAGGAGCATCGCCAGCGCCAGCAGCGAGCGCTCGATCTCGGCCGCGCCGGGCTCCTCGTCGAGCGGTCCGTCGAGGACGCCGAGGCGGGCCAGGTACGCAGCGAGATGCAGCTCCTGCCGCGACCATCCCTCGGGCACCCGGCCGAGAGCGTAGGAGACGTCGGGGTCGCTGACGAAGAGCTCGGCCTCGAGCGCCAGATCGAGCCAGCTCGCCACGTAGCGGGTGAGATCCCGGCGGCCGAGCGACGCGGGCTCGCCCGCCGGCTGCACGAGGCCGGCGTCGAGCGCCAGGCGGCGCAGCCGCTCGGCGAGAGCCGGCGCCCCACCCCCTGCGGTCGCCGGCAAGAGGCGCCGCGTCAGGCCGTCGGGGAACGGCGCCCCCGCGGCCAGGTCGCCCTCGAGCTCGGTGAGGCCCGCCTCGAAGCAGGGAACCGCGCGCAGATAGGGCTCGTCCTTGAGCGGGAACACGACCCGCACGTCCTCGGTGTGCCCGCCGCAGGTCGAGCTGTAGAGGGCGTCCGCGGGGCGCCCGTCGTAGACGAGGATCTCCCCCGCCGTCTCGGCCACGGCGCGGTCCGACAGCGAGTGCTCCGCGCCCCGTCCGCCGTAGACCTGACACCTCGGCGTGGCGCAGATGTCGTAGCCCTCGGCCGCGAACTCGCCGAAGTTGCGGACGGCGTAGCTGCGCGCGGCCACCGCCTGGGCCTTCAGCGCGTCGAGATCGTCGTAGAGCTCCGGCCCCATCTCCCGCGGAACGACGCCGCGCAGGTAGTCCTCGAGCGGCAGCTCGTTGATGAGATTGAGCGATCCGCGATCGTTGAGGTAGACGAGGATGCGCCCCCGGTAGTGGCCGCTCGCCAGCCGCACCCCCGCGTCGGAGCGCGACCACAGCGCCACCCAGCGACCTCGGACGCGCCACGAATCCGCGCCCTGCGTCACCCGCAGACCCTCCAGCACGGCGGCGGAAGGCTCGGTGACCGCGAACGCCCCGCGAATGCCCAACGCCGCCAGGCGGCGGCTCGCCTCCTCGGCCGCCGCGCGCTCCGCGTAGCGCCCGAAACGGACCCGATAGAGGTCGATCGCGGCGTCGAACACGACGTCGACGGCCTCGCCGTGGGCGCTGGCCAGCTGCGCCGCGAGCTCCCGCGCCTGGGCCTCGTCCTTGAGCGCCGCGACCTGCAGGCGGTACACGCCGCGGCCGCCCCGCGCCGCCGGCTCGACCACGAAGGGCTCGACGAGGGCGACCTGCGTGGCGCCCGCCTGGGCGCGGAGATCCGAGCCGCAGCACGGCAGCGTCAGGCTCTCGAGATCGGTGGCCAGGCCGACCCGCACGAGGTCCGGGACCGCGAGGCCGGCCGGCGGCGCCGCGGCGCGCTCTGCCGCGACCGCCGGACCGGCGCTCGGCGCGGGGACGAGAGCGGTCGCGAGGGCGAGCAGCCCGACGAGCGCCCCCGGTCGTCCGCGCCTGCTCCCCATGCTAGGCCACCCGGCGGCCCAGCTCGGCGCGCGCGAGGGAGACGATGGAGCCATAGAAAGCGATCGTCAGGATGCTCGCGGCGAGCATCTGCGCCGCGCCCAGCAGCAGCTGGATCGCGACCGACGCCGCGCCGAAGCCGTCCATGGCGAACGACATGCCCTCGCTCAGAGGCCAGAACAGGAGGCCGACCCCGAGGTTGGCGAGCACGAAGAAGAGCAGGATGAGGGTCGCGGCCGGCGATCTCCGGCGCAAGATCCCGAACGCGGCCCGCGAGGCGCCGAGGACTCCGAGCTCTTCGCGCGGCAGCAAGGCCTGGGCGATGCCGAGCCACAAGACGAGCCCGAGGACCACCCCCGCCACGCAGAAGAGCGCCGCGCATCCCAGCGCCACGGCCGCCGCGCCGCCGGCCCTCGACAGGGCGACGGCCACCGCCCCGCCCAGGAGGGCGACGAACAGGAGGACGACTGATGTCACGACGAAGAACCAGCCGAAGAAGACGAAGTAGCGCCAGATCCAGCGGTTGCTCCAGCCGACGAACTCGCGCCAGCGGAAGGTGCGAAAGACCGTCCAGTCCGCCCTCGGCAACGGCGGCGCCTGACGCTCGCCGCGCTCCAGCGTCGAGAAGATCCCAGCCTGGAACCAGCCGTACACGAGGGCGACGAGGGTCGAGAAGATCACGAGCGCCGCGGCGCCGACGGCCATCGAGCCCGGGCTCGGCGACCATCCGGCCAGGCGCTCCAGGGCCCGGGTCCAGTCGCTCGGCGACGCCATCTCGAGCAGGAACGTGGCTCCCGTCGCCGCCACCGACGCGGCGACGGCGGCGGCGGCGAGCACCCAGAAGACGACCATCTGCGCGATCTGCAGCAGGGCCAGCTCCCAGTTGCCCCGCAGGTTCGCGATGCCGCGGGCGGTGCAGTCGAAGGCCGAGAGACGCACGGAGCCCTCAGATGTGGGTCTGGGCCATCTTGACTTCGCGCCGGAAGTCGCTCACCGGCAGGTCGATCATCTGGACCATCTCGTAGAGCCGGCTCACGAGGCGAGCCGGGATGCGGGAGGCCAGGACGTCGACGGGCGGCGCGCCGCCGCGGTCGAGCGACAGGGGGCGCCGCCGCTCCTCCGCGAGGGGATAGTTCGTCGTGAAGAGGGTCGGCAGGCAGCGGGTGTAGCGGGTGTTGAGGACCAGGTACAGGATGTCGTTGACGAACGGCGTCGCACGCTGGGCTCCGAGCTCGTCGAGGACGAGAACCTGGGCGTCGATCACCGGGTCGAGCACCTGGCGCTTGGACTCCTCGGACCCGGGGTCGAACGTGGCCTGGATCTGGTGCACGAGGCTCGTGAAGTCCACGAAACGGCCGCGCACCGCGTAGCGCTGGATGAGCGCTTTGAGCACGCCCACCGCCAGATGGGTCTTGCCGCCGCCCGGCGGCCCGACGAAGAGCAGGCCCGTCTTCCGGATCTTGCCCGCCGGCGAGACGAACGTCTCGACGTAGCGCCGGCTGAGCTCGCGCGCCTCGAGCAGGCGGTCGGCGCCGGTCGGCTGGTCGACGTTGAAGTTGTCCAGCGTCGTCGCGCGGTAGCGCTCGGGGATGCCGGCCTTCTCGAGCCGAACGTCCGCCGCGTTGGCCGTCCGGCAGGGGCAGGGCGCGGCCGCTCCGGCGCCGCCGTCGTCCGCCAGAATCCACCCCCTGCCCTCGCACCGGGGGCAGGACGGGTCGATCCGCGCGGCCGGCATCATCGAATCGTAGCATGGGGCCGGCGACGCCCGCGGCCGCTCTCGGCCCCGTCGCTGGCCCGCGGTCCGGAGCTCGCCGGCCCGTCCGAGGTCAGTCTCGCTGAGCCTTCGCCAGCGGCCCGCGCTCCACCTTCTCGAGCGCGAAGCGGCGGTCGACTCCGGTCCGGCGGCCGAGCATCCCGTGCTTCACGTGCTCGAGGAGACGGTCGACCTCGACCTGCATCTTCGCCATCTGCTCGTTCATGTTGAGGATGACCTCGACGCCCGCCAGATTGACGCCGAGGTCGCGGGTGAGGGTGAGGATGGTCTCGAGGCGGCGGACGGTCTCCTCGTCGTAGAGACGCGTGTTGCCGGCGCTGCGCACGGGCTTGATCAACCCCTCGCGCTCGTAGAGACGGAGGGTCTGGGGATGGATCTCGAACCGCTCGGCGACGGCGCTGATCATCAGGTACTTGCGCTGGCTCTGACGGCGGCGGGGCATGGAACCTCCTGGGTGGTCTCGGCCGCGACCGGCGGGCCCGGGGTCCGCCTCGGGAGTCACCGCGAGGCGAACCCGGGGCCGGCCGCAGCGGTGCTCAGCTGGCCGACTCGTCGACGTCGACGTACTCGGCGTCGATCACCTCGTCGTCGCTCGCGGCCTCGGGGGAGCCGCTGGCGTCGACCGTCGCCTCGCCATCCGAGGCCTGCTGCTTGTACATGGCCTCGGCCAGCTTGTGCGAGGCCTGCGTGAGCCTGGCGGAGGCGGCCTCCATCTTCTCGAGATCGTCCGACTCCAGGGCTTCCTTGGCGCCGCTCAGCGCGCCCTCGAGCTCGCCGATGTCGGCCGCCCCGAGCTTCCCCTTGTGCTCGTCGAAGGTCTTCTCGGTGTTGTAGATCAGCTGATCGAGGCTGTTGCGCGCCTCGACGCGCTTGCGCCGCGCGTGGTCCTCGTCCGAGTGGGTCTCGGCGTCCTGGACCATGTTCTTGATCTCGTCTTCGGACAGGCCGCTCGATGCGGTGATCGTGATCTGCTGCTGCTTGCCCGTGCCCCGGTCCTTCGCCGAGACGTTGAGGATGCCGTTGGCGTCGATGTCGAACGTCACCTCGACCTGCGGCACGCCGCGCGGCGCCGGCGGGATGCCGACGAGGTGGAAGCGGCCCAGGGTGCGGTTGTCCCGCGCCATGTCCCGCTCGCCCTGAAGCACGTGCACCTCGACCGAGGTCTGGTTGTCCGCGGCGGTCGAGAAGACCTCGCTCTTGTTCGTGGGAATCGTCGTGTTGCGGTCGATGAGCCGGGTCATCACGCCGCCCAGCGTCTCGATGCCGAGCGACAGCGGCGTGACGTCGAGCAGCAGCACGTCGGTGACGTCGCCTGCCAGGACGCCGCCCTGCACCGCCGCCCCGATCGCCACCACCTCGTCGGGATTGACCCCGCGGTGGGGGTCCTTGCCGAAGATCTGCTCGACCAGCTTCTGGATGGCCGGCATGCGGGTCTGCCCGCCGACGAGGACCACCTCGTCGATCTGCTCGGCGGTGACGCCCGCGTCCTTGAGCGCCTGCTTGCAGGGGGCCACCGAGCGCCGGATCAGGTCCTCCACCATCTGCTCGAGCTTGCTGCGCGAGAGCTTGATGTTGAGGTGCTTCGGCCCTGCCTGGTCGGCGGTGATGAAGGGCAGGTTGATCTCGGTCTCCTGGGCGCTCGAGAGCTCGATCTTGGCCTTCTCGGCCGCCTCGCGCAGGCGCTGGACGGCCATGGGATCCCGCGCCAGGTCGATGCCCTGGTCCTTCTTGAACTCGGCCAGCAGCCACTCGATGACCTTGTGGTCGATGTTGTCGCCGCCGAGATGGGTGTCGCCGTTGGTCGACTTCACCTCCACGACGCCGTCCCCCACCTCCAGGATCGAGATGTCGAACGTGCCGCCGCCGAAGTCGTAGACGGCGATGAGCTCGTCCTTGTGCTTGTCCAGGCCGTAGGCCAGCGCCGCCGCCGTGGGCTCGTTGACCAGGCGCTCGACCTTGAGCCCTGCGATGCGGCCGGCGTCCTTCGTGGCCTGGCGCTGCGCGTCGTTGAAGTAGGCCGGGACCGTGATGACCGCGGCCTCCACCTTCTCCCCGAGGAAATCCTCGGCCGCCTGCTTGAGCTTCTGCAGGGTCATGGCCGAGATCTCTTCCGGCGAGTAGTTCTTGCCGTCGATGAGCACCCGGACTCCGTTGTCGGCGGCGGCGACCTTGAACGGGACCATCTTCATCTCTTCGCTGACCTCGTCATAGCGCCGACCCATGAAGCGCTTGATCGAGTAGACCGTGCGCTCCGGGTTGGTCACCGCCTGGCGCTTGGCCACCTGGCCGACCAGCCGCTCGCCGCTGTCGGCGAAGGCGACGACGGACGGCGTGGTCCGGTTGCCTTCGGCGTTGGGGATTACCTTGGCTTCCGACCCCTCCATGAGGGCGACCACGCTGTTCGTGGTGCCGAGGTCAATACCGATGATCTTGCTCACGACCATTCCTCCTTCGATCGACTCGTCCGGGCGTTGATGGGGGGCTTGGATTCGCCTGCGAACCGCCTGCCCGTGACGGAGCGTACAAACTTAAGCGCGTCCTTGTCAAGTCCTTGCCACTGGGGATCTAACACCCCAGCACTAAGATCGTCGCCGGGGAGCGCAGCTTCCGGGGCGGCGCCGCCGGCGGTCCCTCAGTCGAGCAGGACGAGCGGCGGCGTCGCCAGCAGCTCGGGCGGCGAGAACTCCGGGTCGAGCAGGAAGTTGCCGCTGATCGTCTCGGTTCGAGTCGACGCGTCGAGGCGTGCCTCGCCTTCGATCGCCAACAGGTAGCTGACCGGAGCCGCGGTGTAGGAGAGACGGCGGTCGTCGGCCAGCCGGTCGTCGCCCGGCGCGAGCAGATCGAGCGCGATCAGCTCGCGGAGATCCGCGGGGAACCTGCCCCGCAGCAGAAAGTACGTCTTGGCCGCCCGGTCCACCTTGCCGAAGAGCGAGCTCAGGACCTCCGAGGCCATTCCGGTCCGGATCCGCTCCTGGGCCTCGAGAGGGACGAGGAAGCGGTCCGGGGCGAGCAGGACGAGCGCCGCCAGGGCGACGAGCAGGCCGATTCCCAGGAGGCGCCCCGGCAGCTGCGGCGCCCGGACCGCCGTCCAGTCGACGTCGAGCCACGGCCGGCTCCGGCGCCGGCCCGCCGGCTCGTCTTCGTCGCGCCACGCCTCGGGGTCCGGCATCTCGACGGCCGGTGGCGCCATCGCCGGCATCTCGACGGCCAGTGCCTTCGGCGTCCGCGGCTCGAGTCCGAGGATCTCCACGGCAGGCCCCGCATCGGGCGCCGCGAGGGGACGGGCGCCGGAGGGCGACGGCATCGCGTCGGGCGTGAGCCACGCCGGCGCCCGACTCGCCGCCGGCTCCGGCTCCGCGACGGCGGCCGCCGCCGGCCGTTCCGGCCCGACGGCCAGCTTGGCGAGCAGATCGTCGACGTTGATGGGCTCGATGCCGTGCTCGTAGGAGACCTGGTCGCCGCGGTAGAACCGGAACTGACCGCTCTCCCAGGAGCAGGCTTCGGCGCATAGCCGGAGGGTCTGCTGACGCAGCGCCTCGAGGAGCTGGCGGCGATTGATGTAGCCCCTCTCGACCAGCAGATCGATCACCCGGCCGCCGCCGGCCTGATTCTCGGCGACCAGGACGGAAAAGTCCTCCCGCGAGACGAGTCCGCTCACCGCGAGGACGTACCCCAGGCCGTCCTCGGGCGGCTGATTCACCGCATCGACCGACACCACCTCGCCGTCGAGAAACGTCACGCCGATGATCTCGTCGCGTCCCTGCAGGGTGAGAATGCCCGTGCCCGCCGTCCGGCCGACGTGCTGCAGCACCTCGGGGAAGGGAGAGTCGCTCAGTGAGCCTTGGTACGCCATGGGAGTCGCCGCGACGCCGGCGGTCAGAACTCGACCTCCCGGCGCCAGCGCAGGAGAAAGAAGAGCGCCAGCCCGAGCAGGGCCGCCGCCCACCCGAGACCCGCCGCCGGCTCGTAGCCCCAGGGCTGCCGATACCCGTAGGCGCTCGCCCACGGGACGAGCAGCAGGCCGCAGACGATGACCAGCCCCGCGAGGCCGCGCAGGGGCTCGCCCGCCTCGAGGTCCGGCAGGCCGGGGACGAGCACGCGATACAGCGTGCCCCAGCCGGCCGCGGGGGTCACGAGCGGCGAGGCCCGCTCCTCGAGCAGCCCGACGGGAAGAAAGCGGCCGACGAGCGCCGCGAGCAGGACGCCCGCGAGCGCGAGCGGCACGGAAAGGTAGTCCCGCCACGGCGAGGACCAGGCCGCGCCGTCGTCCTCGAACACCCAGGACGCCTTGAGATCGCGACGGATCTCCCGCGACCGCTCGAGACCCGCCGCGACCTCGGCGGCGGCGCGGCGCGGCGTCTGCTTGAGCCATGCCGCGACCCGCCCCGAGTCGATCTCCTGAGCCCGCCGCAGCGCCAGATCGGCCTCGGCGAAGCGGTAGAGCTCGGAGAAGGCGAGACTCAGGTTGAAGTGGGCCTGTGCCAGATCGGGATCGATGGCGACGCCGCGCCTGTAGCTCTCGATGGCCTGCCCGTACTCGCCCCCGAGAAAACGGCAGGAGCCCAGATCCACCCACGCGCCGGCGTTGCGCGGCTCGCGCTCGACCACCCTCTCGTAGAGGCCCCGCGCCTGATCGCACTGCCCCATGCGACGGTGCTGGTCGGCGATGAGGTGGAGCACCGCCGTGCTGTCCGGCAGAACGATCGCCAGCCGCTGCAGATCGCCGAAGACCGTGCCGCCGAGCCGCCCGTCCCTCGCGTCCTCGGCGGCGCGCACCGGCGAGGCCATCTCCACCCCGACCTGGCGCCGCTGCTCGTCGAGCACGATGGGGGTGAGGCCGAACGCGAGCAGGAGACACCCCAGAACCCAGCGCTCGGAGCGGACGCAGTAGGCCCACAGGAGGATGATCCAGTTGAGGACGACCGCCTGCACCCGCGCCGGCAGCAGCAGCGGCCAGACGAGGAGCGCCAGGATGAGAGCCACGCCGACGGGGACCGGCAGATGCCGGCGGAGCGCCTTGAGGAGGCTGCCGACGAGGGCCGGGCCGCGGACCAGCATCAGGATCGCGACGTAGGCGCAGCCCGCCAGCAACAGCGTCGTCAGCAGCCAGAGCACGAGATTGTGCCGCCAGGCCCGGCGCATCGCGGGCACGCCGAGGGCGCGGACGTAGCCGCGCGCCGTCTCCCCGAGGAAGCGCCCCCAGGAGCCCTCGAGGCGATGGATCGCGGCGCTGGCGAACGACGTCTCGGGACGCCCCGGGTCGAGCCGTTCGGCCGCTTCGAGGGCCCGCAGCGCCCGTTGGCGGTCGCCGACGCCGGCGGACTCGACGGCGCGCACCGCGGCGGCGAGGCTGAGCTCCGGCAGCACCTTCATCCCGAGCTCGGCGGCGCCGTCGACGAGGCCCTCGAGCGCCAGATCCTGGGCTTCCCCGTCGTTCAGCTCGTAGGCGGCGAGCCATTCCGACCAGTCCTGCTGGATCGCCGCCAGGGTCGAGCGGGTGTCTCTGCTCAGGTGGAAGTCCTCCGGCGCCGCCGCTGCGAGGCAGGACCCTGCCGCCAGGACCAGGATCCAAGACAGGGAGAGCGCGACGCTTCGCCGCGTTCTCTTCAACCGGCCACCCTGCGCTTCTCGACGTAGGCCAGACGCAGGCGGTAGAGGATGTCCTCGAGGAACGCCGCCTCCCCCTCGGCGAGGTTGCCGGCCGTCTTCACCCGCAGCACGTCGAGCATGTCGATGTACATCTGCGCGACCCTCAGATCGAGCATCGGCTCCGCATCGGGCACGACGGCCACGCCGAGGGCGACCATGGCCTGCTCCGCCAGCATGCCGACGAGGTCCTCGAACCCGATCGCCCGCGTTGCCCGGGGCGGCGCCTCGCGCGGCGGCTGCGGCCGCGCCGGTTCGGGTCGGGAGGCGCCGGCGGCTCCGGCCTCGGCAGCCGGCGCCGGGCTCTCCGGCCGCCCGGAGGCGGCGGCCGGTCGCGCCTCGTCCACCGGCGCCGCCGGTGCGTCCTCGAGGTGCCGATACTCCTCGCGCAGCTCCCCCTCCGGAGTGAACATCCGCTTGTCGGTGATCTTCATGTCCTGGTCTGCCATCGCAAGGCCGCTCCGACTGATATAACCGAGAGCCGCAATCGTAGCAAAGCGCTTTGGGGAACCGAGAGGAAGCTCGACAGGTGCCATCTCCCGACAGCGACGACGGACTGCGCCGGCTCGTCGATCTCGTCGCGCGTCTCCGCGCGCCCGGCGGCTGTCCCTGGGACCGCGAGCAGCAGCTGCCCGACCTGCGAGCTTACCTGCTCGAGGAGGCGCACGAGACGGCGGCGGCCATCGACCGCGCGGACTGGGACGAGATCGCCGGCGAGCTCGGCGATCTCCTCTTCCAGGTGGCGTTCCTCGCCCGCCTGGGGGAGGAGGCCGGTGAGCTCTCGCTCGCGGCCATCGTCGAACGGATCGAGGCGAAGATGATCGCGCGCCATCCGCACGTCTTCGGCGACGCCGTCGCGGCCGACGCGGCGGCGGTCCGGCGGGCCTGGGAGCGGCGCAAGGCGGAGGAAGCGACGACCTCGCTGCTCGAGGGGGTCCCCGAGTCGCTGCCGGCGCTGGCGCTCGCGTTCCGCATGACCCAGAAGGCGGCGGGGGTCGGGTTCGACTGGGCCGCGGCCGGCGAGGTCCTCGGCAAGCTGCGCGAGGAGGTCGCCGAGCTGGAGGCGGAGCTCGGCGCTGCCCGGGAGCCGGACCGCGCCCGCCTGACGGACGAGCTCGGCGACGTGCTGTTCACGGCGGCCAACGTCGGGCGCCACCTGGGCGTGGACCCGGAGGCCGCCCTGGCGCGCGCCAACCGCAAGTTCCGGCGCCGCTTCGCGCGCGTCGAGGCCCTCGTCGCCGAGTCGGGAGCCTCCCTCGCCGATTGCGGAACCGACGACCTCGAGCGCCGCTGGCTGCAGGTCAAGGAGGAGGAGCGCGCTTCTTCCGGGGCGGGCGCTTCTCGAGCCTCACCAGACGCAGGATCGCGTCCCCCTGGTACACGAGGGGATTCGTCGTCAACGAGAAGACGAGACCGCTGAAGGGCGCGCGCACGACGCGCCGCCGGCCGGAGAAGGGATCCGCGATCCGGGCGAGGACCTGCCCCTTCTGCACCCGGTCGCCGAGCGCCGTCTCGAGGCCGAGGATGCCGCTGCGGCCGGCCCGCAGCCAGCGCGCGACCGTCGCCTCGTAGCACGGCTGCGGCGGCGGCAGCTCGCGGCCCTCCCACATGCCCAGCGCCGCGAGCACCCGCAGCGTGCCCTGGACACCGGTCTCGATCACGTCGTCGGCGAATCGCGACGGCTCGCCGCCCTCGTAGACGAGGATCGGGATCTTGCGGCGGTAGGCCGCCGCGCGCAGCGAGCCGACGATGCGGCCCGGATCGTAGATGATCGGCGCGCCGAAGGCCCGCGCCAGGCGCAGGGCCTCGGGATTGCCGAGATCGGCCCGGACGTGGGAGAGGTTCCTGCGCCGCTGCGCGCCGGTGTGGAAGTCGATGCCGTGCGAGCACAGGGAGACGATCTCGGTCAAGAAGAGGTGCGCCAGGCGGGACGCCAGCGAGCCCACCGGCGAGCCGGGGAAGCTGCGGTTCAGATCGCGGCGATCGGGCAGGTAGCGGCTGCGCTCGATGAAGCCGTAGACGTTGACGATGGGGACGGCGATCACGGCTCCGCCCAGGGTCCCGGGGTCGAGCTCGCGCACCACCCGGCGGATGATCTCCGTGCCGTTCACCTCGTCGCCGTGCAGGGCACCGCTCATCCAGACGACGGGCCCGGGCCTGCGGCCCCGCAGGGCGGTCACCGGCAGGGACAGGGCGGTGCCCGTCGGCAGCCGGGCGACGGGAAGCTCGAGCCGGCGCCGCTGCCCCCGCTTGACCAGCTGGCCCCCGACGCGGAGCGCCTCCACGGCCGGCGGCCGCGGCGGCGGCGCGGCGCCGCGACGCGCCATCAGCGCTCCTGCCCCTCGGCGAGGCGCTCGAGGTAGTCGACGATCTCTCCGGCGACGTCGACTCCCGTGGCCCCCTCGATGCCCTCGAGGCCCGGCGACGCGTTGACCTCCAGGATGAGCGGACCGCGGGGAGAGGCGATCATGTCGACCCCGGCGACGCCCAGGCCGATCGTGCGGCTCGCCCGGACGGCCAGGGCCTCCTCGGCGGGCTCGAGCCGCACCCGCCGGGCGGAGCCTCCACGGTGCAGATTGGACCGGAACTCGCCCGCGGGCGCCTGGCGGCGCATGGCGGCCACCACCCGGTCGCCGACGACCAGCGCCCGGGTGTCGCCGCCCCGCGCCTCCTCGATGAACTCCTGGACGAGGATGTCCGCGTTGAGCTGGCGGAAGGCCGAGATGACGGACTCGGCCGCCGCGTTGGAGCCGGCCAGCACGACGCCGACGCCCTGGGTCCCCGCGACCAGCTTGACGATCAACGGCGCTCCCCCCACCCGATCGATCAAGCCCTGGCTGTCCAGGACCGAATGGGCGAAGCCGGTCTCGGGAAGGTCGACCCCCTCCCGCGCCAGGACCTGCATGGAGCGCAGCTTGTCGCGGGCGAGCACGATGCAGCCCGCGTTGTTGGCCGTGACGACCCCCTGCATCTCGAACTGCCGGACGACGGCGGTGCCGTAGAACGTGTGGGTCGAACCGACGCGGGGGATGACGGCGTCGAGCTCGAGCGGCCGCCCGCGATAGAAGACCGCCGGCCGTCGCGTCGACACCTGCACCGTGCAGCGCAGGTAGTCGATGACCCGCGCCTCGTGGCCGCGGGCGAGCGCCGCCTCGCGCAGCCGCCGGGTCGAGTACAGGGTGCGGCGCAGCGACAGGATGCCGATCCTCACGTGCCCTCCCGCCCGCCGGCCGGCTCGAGGCTCGCGAGCAGGGGCTCGAGGTACGGCGCGAGGCCGGCCGCGATCCGGCGCTGGCCCTCCGCGTTGGGATGGATGCCGTCCGCCTGGTTGAGCTCCGGGTGCCCCCCGACGCCCGCCAGCAGGAACGGCATCAGGGCGACCTCGAGCTCCGCCGCGAGCCGTGGATAGATCGCCTCGAAGCCGGCGCTGTACTCGGCGCCGTAGTTGGGCGGCACCTTCATGCCGGCCAGGAGCACGAGGGCTCCGGCCGCGCGGCTCGCCCGGACCATCTCCCGGAGGTTCTCCTCGGCGGCCGCCGCCGGCAGCCCGCGCAGCGAGTCGTTGGCGCCGAGCGCCAGGACGACGATCGCCGGTCCCTGGCGCAGCAGCCAATCGAGCCGCGCCCTGCCGCCCGCGGTCGTGTCGCCGCTGACCCCCCCGTTGACGACCTCGACGGACCAGCCCCGCTCCCCCAGCTCGCGCTCGAGAAGCACCGGGTACGCCTCGTCTTCGTCCAGCCCGTAGCCCGCCGTCAGGCTGTCGCCGACGACGACGATGCGCGTCGGCGCAGCCGCGGCCGGGGCCGTATCGAGCTCCGGGGCGCGCGCGCCGGACGGGGCCGCGGGCAGCGCGGCCGCTGGAGCCGGCGCGGGAGCCGCCGCGGGAGCCGGCGCCTCCGGACGCCCGGCGCTCTCGCCACCGCAGGCGCTCGCCGCGACGAGCAGGAGCGCGAGCATCGTCCGTAACATCCGCGGATTGTATGGCCGCGCGGGGCTCCCGCGCAGCTCGGCGGCCGCGCCGGTCAGTCGCCTCCCGGATCCTCGCCGGTCCCCCCGGCGCCGGAGCTCGCGCCGGGTGCGCCGCGCTCGGGCGCCAGCTCCAGGACCCGGAGGCGGTGGCGAAGAGCATCGTCGGGCCGGCCGAGCCGCGCGTAGACGTCGGCGATCGTGAGGTGGCCGTCGACGTAGTCGGGATCGATCTCGAGCGCCTTCTCGAGGAGCTCCAGCGCGCGCAGGCGCTCTCCCCGCTGGTTGAGGACGAAAGCGAGGTTGTTGTAGGGCACGGCGTGATCCGGGCGCAGCGCCAGCGCCTTCTCGAAATGCCGCTGCGCCCCGCCGAGATCTCCCTGCGCGTAGCGGATCGTCCCCAGGTTGACGTGGGTCTCGAAGGCGTCCTCCGCGAGGTCCGCGGCCCGTGAGAGATGCTTCGCGGCCTCCTCGAGCTCGCCGCGCTCGAGATGGAGCTTGCCGAGGTTGTTGAGGGCCAGCCACGAGCTCGGGTTCTTCTCCAGGGTGTCGCGCCAGACGCTCTCGAAGCTCTCGTAGACCCGGGATTGCCGCCAGGTGAGCACGCCCAGCACGATGGCGAGGACGACGGCCGCGGGCTTCTCCAGTCGCGGCAGGCGGCGGGCGACGGTCGCGCCCGCGAGGGTGATGAGTCCGATGCTCGCCAGGTACTGAAAGTGATCCGCGACGAAGGAGTAACGAAAGGGAAAGACGTCGACGAAGCCCAGGGCCGGAGAGAGCGTCACGGCGAAGAACAGCACCGCGGCCAGCGGACCCCGGCCGATGCGCCGGCGCAGGAGCCACAGGGTCGCGAGGGCGGCGAGCGCGGCGACGGGGAAGGCGACCTGCCGGAGCGCGCCCGCGTCGACGTCCCATCGTGGGTAGTTGAAGGTGAGGCCGACGGGCCAGAGGAGCTTGGCCGCGTAGAACCACAGGGCACGCCCGGCGACCAGGAGCCGCTCGGCGATCGACAGGCTCCACTCGGCTCCGCGCGCGAGGACGTGCACGCGCTCGAGCCAGATGGTGACGGCGGCCAGCGCGGCCCCGACGACGAGCATCGGCGCGACCCGAGCGACGTCTCGGCGGTCGACCCGGCCGCGCCGCCACCACTCGATCAGCAGAATCGCCACCGGGAGCGTGCAGGTGACGGTCTTGCTCAGGAGCGCGCAGACGAAGAAGACCATCGCCGCCACGGGCCGCTTCGCCTCCACCACGGGCCGCTTCGTCCCCGGCATGGGCCGCTTCGTCTCCGGCACGCGTCGCTTCGCCTCCGGCACGCGTCGCTTCGGCTCCGGCACGCGTCGCTTCGCCTCCGGCACGCGTCGCTTTGCCTCCGGCACTGGCGCCGGCGGGCGGGCGCGGACCCAGGCGAGCAGAGCGAGCAGGTAGAAGAAGCCCGAGAGAACGTTCTTGCGCTCGGTGATCCAGGCGACCGACTCGACGTGCACGGGATGGAGGGCGAAGACCAGGGCGGCGAGCAGAGCTCCCGGAATCGCCAGCCGCCGGAGGATCGCGAAGACGAGCACCGCGCTCGCGGCGTGCAACAGCACGTTCACGAGGTGATAGCCGAAGGGGTCCAGGCCCCACAGCGCGTGCTCGATCCAGAAGGTCGTGTGGACGAGAGGGTAGTACTGGGGGATCGACGTCGGCTCGAGCCAGATGCGGCGCAGCCCGTCGAGCGACCGGAGCACCGGATTCCGGGTCACGTAGTCGTCGTCGTCCCAGATGAAGCCGGCGTCGAGGGCCGGGAGATACGCCGCCAGGGTCACCGCGACGAGGAGGATCCCGGCGACGGCCAGCTCTCGGCGTGACTGCGCCACGCGGCGAGTCTAGTCTACGGCGCCCTGTGGGAGACTCGCAGCGTTCGCCTGCGGCGCCGGTGACGGCAACCATTCGCCGCCGGCCGCCGTATCCCCGATCGTAGGACCTCCCCATACCCGAGCCCCGCCCCGCCGAGACCGCATCTCGAGATCCGCGGGCTGTGCAAGTCGTTCCTCTCGGCCGGGCGGCCGCTCGAGGTGCTGCGCGACGTCTCGAGATCCGCGGGCTGTGCATCACCTCGCCGCGCTTCACGAGACTGCGCATGGCCTGCTCGGTCAGGGCCGGATACCGGTTCGACTCGCCGATCTGGCGGCTGGTCATGAGCCGCCGGCGCCTGGAGAGGCCTCCCTCCAGATCTCGGATCCGATCCTCGAGCTCGGTCACACGCTCGTAGAGGGCGCCGAGGAGGCGCGCGTCTGTGAAGAGGGACCGGAGCCAACAGCCGTTGACTCAACTCGAACCGGAGCCTGCGCCCAACCCGATCAGATAGGCAGTACGACCCCCTTCCGGGGTGTTGGCCCTGGCCTGACCGGATGATAACGGTCACTTAGACCGTCGCAGGCCCTCAGGCAAGACACTTGCCGCGAAGAAGGTCTCTGAAGGGGCAGCCGAGGTCGCTACGCTGCGGGGCGAAGTGCCTCTTCTTTCTCAGCGAGGGATTATGCGCCGAAGGAGGATGCTCAAATGCCGTTCAACGTTCAGGACTACGGTGCCGCCGGCGATGGAGCTACCAACGACACGTCCGCAGTACAGAGGGCAATCACCGCTGCGGCCACCGCCGGAGGAGGAGAAGTCTTCTTCCCCGAAGGTGTCTACCCAGTTGCAGGTGCCAGCCTGACGAACAACCTACGACTCACGGGACCGGGGAAGATCATCGGTGTCGAAGACTCCAGCTCGGCATCGTTCGTCGGCCCCGGAACCGCTCTGGAGAACGTCGTCTTTACTGGCCTTGCCTTCAGCCGGCATGAGGCAAGCACGGCTTATGGTTGCGCCATCGAAATCCGCTCTGTGGGCACCGCCTTACACACCCACATCGAGATTCATGCTTGTACATTCGACGGCATCCAAGCGCTCTACCTCGATGGCTTCAAAGACGCGCTCGTTAGTCACTGTTACGTATCGAACACCATGTATGAAATGTACGACGACGATCCTCTGGCTTACTTCAACCAAGACGTCGCGGCTCCGCTCCACTCGATTGAGCTTACCGATGGAGCCGTTAACGCCTTCTTCTTCGGCACCGGCGAGAACATAGTCTTCACCGACAACGTCCTGAGCCGCGTCCTCTCGGCATTTGCCTGCCTGTCGGCGGAGGGGGTTCTCTTCACCGATAATCTCATTCATGAGACGGGCTTCAGCGCCGTGGTGATCCGGTACAACCGCTCCGGGACTGTGGCGCGATCTGTCGTCTGTGCGGACAACGTGATCAAGGGAGCAGGAAAGGCAGCAATCGGCCTGGAGCTCTTGGGCGGCGACCCGACGGCCACGGCGGCTCTCGTGAGCATCAGCAACAACGTGATTGACGGCTTTGGCGTGTACGACGGATTCACGAACGAGTCGGATGACCCCAAATCATCGGACTGGAAGACAACGAGCGGGCACTCCGCGATTCAGTGGAACGACCATCACCAGGTTGCCACCTCGGGATCGATCCAGATCTCAAGAAACATGATCGATGGCAACCAGGAGGAGTGG
>JAOTWP010000233.1 GCA_029862975.1 Acidobacteriota bacterium | reverse complement strand
CGCCGCCCACGCTGGCTGCCAGACCCCACCGGACGGCCAACTGGCGGCTCGCGCTGGCCGGTGCGGTCGTGTTCCTGGCGGCGGCGGCCCTCTACCTGCGCACCGTGGGACACGAACTCGTCTGGGACGACCTTTCCATCCTCATGGCCGCCGACTCGCTGGACGATTGGTCGCGGCTCGGCGCCAACGTCGCCCCCGGCTTCTTTCGCGAGCCGTCGGGCCCGCAGCTGCTCGACTACTGGCGGCCCGCGGTGGTGGTCTCCCACATGGCCGAGCGCTCGCTGTTCGGCCACGCGGCCTGGGGTCCCCACCTGGTCAACGTGCTCCTCCATGCCACGACCTCCGTGCTCGTCCTCCTGCTGTGCCGCCTCTGGTCACGAAGCCTGCGCTGGTCGGTTGTCGCCGGCCTCGTGTTCGCGGTCCACCCGGTGCAGGTGGAGGTCGTCGCCTGGGTCTCGGGTCGCTCCGACCTGCTGCTCGGCCTGTTCCTGGCGCTCGCCCTGTGGGCCGACGGCCGTCACGGCCGCACCGGGAGGGTCGGTTGGCAGCTGCTCTCTCTGGGGTCCTTCGCGCTCGCGGTGCTGTCCAAAGAGGCCGCGATCGTCTTCCCGGCGTTGATCGGCGCGCGGGCGCTGCTGGCCCCGGCGGCGCCGAGTCCGCGCGGGCGCCGGCCCGGGAAAGCGATCGTCTCGGTCGCCGCCTCCCTGGCGGTGCTGCTGCTTCTGCTCTGGGTGCGATTCGGCCTTCTCGACGCCGCGGCGCCGGAGGGGCTCGCCACCCCGGCCGATCGGTCGAGCCTGTTCTGGACCTGGTGGAGCGCCTTCGGGCTCTATGTCGAGCTGCTCGTCTGGCCGGCCAACCTGACGATCCTGCATCACGTGGAGCTCGTCGGGGGGATCGGGGCACCGCGGGTCATCGCCGGGGTGCTGGCCTTCCTGAGCCTCGGTTGGGGATGCTGGCGCCTGCGCCGCCGCGCCCCCGGCGCCGCCTTCGGAATCGCCGTCTTCCTCGTGGGCCTGGCGCCGGTCAGCAACTTCCTGATCCCCGTGTCCGTCCAGGGTGGGGCCGAGTTCCCCGTGGCGGAGCGGTTCCTCTACGCTCCCTCGATCGGATTCAGCCTCTGCGCGGCCTGGGTCCTCGCCATCTGGCTTCCGGACCGGCTGCGACGAACGGCGGCCGGCGCGAGCGAAGGCGGACCCGGGACGCGGTCCAGGCGGACGGGTGGCCTCGACCGGCCCGAGCTCGTCGCCCGGCTTCTCGCTTGCCTCGTGATCCTGGCGCTGGGAGTCCGCGCCGCGGATCGCATCCGCGATTGGAAGTCCGACCTGAGCCTGTTCGCGGCCGCGGTCGCCGATTCGCCGGGCAGCTACCTGGCGCACCTGAACTACGCCGCGGCACGGGTGGCGGCCGCCGAGACGGCGTCCGGACCGGAGGCTCGGCGCGCGATGCTCGAAACGGCGCGCCGCCACTACCTCGAGGCAGCCGAGCTCGCCCCCCGCAACTACCGCGTCCACTACGATCTCGGCAACCTCTATCGATCGCAGGGCCTGAACGCGTTGGCCGAAGGCTCCTATCGGCGGGCGCTCGAGCTCCACCCGGGGCTCCTCCAGGCACGCATCAACCTCGGGGCGATCCTCGCTCGGAAGGGCGACCTGGAGGGGGCCTTGAGCCAGTTCGAGGCGGCGGACCGCCTGCGCCCAGGCCTGGCCGCGGCCAAGGTGAACAGGGCCCACGTGTTGCAGATGCTCGGGCGGCCCGCGGAGGCCATTCCGCTCTACGAAGAGGCTCTGGCTCTCGAGCCCGGCCTCGACGCCGCCCGCGACGGACTGACGCGGGCGAAGGACGCGGCTTCAGCCACCGAGGCCGAGTGAGCGCCGCGCCCTGCAGCCGGCCTCCCGCCGCTGCTCGGCCGGCGGCTACCTTGGGAGCGCCGATCCGGGCGCCCCTGCGACCCCGGCCGCGCCCGCCGCGTGGCACTTGGCGCACAGCGTCCCCTGGCTCGTGCCGGCGTAGGGGCTCGGGATGGCGTAGGAGCCCGAGACGAGGCCGTCTGCGGCGAGGAGCGACACCCGGAAGTCCCAGCGCAGCGCCGCGGGCGACGAGGTGGCGTGGGCCCGGTGGCAGGTCAGGCACATCACGCGGCTGCCGCCGCCCGCCCCGAAGGTCGTGCTCGTCGTGCTCGCCGGGTCCTCGAAAGGCACGGCGGCCAGATAGGCGGTGGCGACCGTCCCCCCGGCCGGATCGTCGTCGCCGTTGTAGGCGTTGTAGCGGTCCCGGGTCTCGAGGCCGAGGACCTCGTCGCTCGGATGCTCCAGGGGATCGCCGCCGCCGGGGACCGCGGGGGTGAGGACGTCGTCGTGGTACCTGCCGTGGCAGTTGCCGCACCAGTCGCTCATCCCCCGCCGATAGGCCGTGTGGCGCCCGTCGGACTCTCCGGCGCCGCCGAGAGCAATCCCTTCGGCGTCGGGGGCCGGGGAGGAGAAGAAGGCGAGCCCCCCCTGCACCGGGCCGGCACCGTAGAGATGCCGGAAGTTGGCGTTGCCATGCGGATCGTGGCAGCTCGTGCAGCCCATCTCGGCGGCCGGGAACGAGCCGCCCGGCGAGAAGCTGAGTCGCGCGTCGGCCGCCAGCCCGTGTCCCGGAGCGACGAGATTGTGCCCGCCCGTCTCCCCGGGGATGACGTTCGTCGCGCCGTCGACGGCGTCGTTCAGATTCTCCTCGACCAGGAAGATGAAGTTGCCGCCCCCCCTCTCGACCGGCGGCAGGAGCGGATTCGCGCCGAGCACCTCGCCGTACTGGCTGGCGTGGCACTGCAGGCACACGTCGCTCGCGGTCTCCCCGACGAGAAGCCCGGGCTCGCCCGACGGCCCGACCGCAACGACGAGCCCTTGGCTCGTGTCGTGCATGACGTGGCACCCGCTGCAGCGCGCAACACCGCCGTCGTGAAAGCCGAGCACGGGCTGCGCGGCGCCCAGAATCGCGACGACAGCGAGGGCGACGAGGTCCTTCCGGCTGTTCTGCCGCCCGTTCATTCGCCTTGGACCCCGACGACCCGCTCGGCGAGAATCTTCCACGAGTCGACCTCCGCAAGACCCTCCGGCGCGGCTTCGAACGACCAACGGAAGTGGCCGACCACCGGCCAGCGCAGGAGGACGTCTCCGGCGCCGGGAGTACCGGCGAACTCGCCCTCCGGCCGATGATGATGGACGACGAGAAGCTCGCCGGAGGGCCCCCTGTCGGCCGTGAGGATCCCGAGATGGCCGGCCACGCCATCGCGGTTGCGGTCCCAGAACACGACGTCGCCCGGAGCCCAATCCCCGTCCGGCGCGGTGGAGAGCGTCGCGGCCCGGCGCTCGAAGAAGGTGAAGAGGTTGCGAATCCGGCGGTGGTCGATGTTCGCGTCGGGCTCCTCGATCCCGTAGGCCGCGGGGGCGGCGACGATGTCCTCGTGGACCGCTCGCTGCAGATCGACCCCCGCGTGGCGGAAGGCGCGGACGACGACGTCGACGGCGGCGCCGCGGTCGGCCGCCACGTCGCCTCCCGGATAGGCGAGCTCGGCGTAGCTGGGATCGTAGCGCGGCGCCCTCGCGACCGACAGCAGAGCGCCCGCAACGAGAAGGTCCTCGCCGGTGGGCTCGGCCACCTCCGGCTCGGCCACCACCGGCTCGGACACCTCCGCCTCGGCGGACTCGATCGTTGCCGGCTCGGGCTCTTCCGGCGGCCCGGACCTCGCCGGCGGCGAAGGGGGTACGGACGCCGCCGGGGCTCCCAGGGGTTCGGCTTCGAACGACCAACGGAAGTGGCCGACCACCGGCCAGCGCAGGAGGACGTCTCCGGCGCCGGGAGTACCGGCGAACTCGCCCTCCGGCCGATGATGATGGACGACGAGAAGCTCGCCGGAGGG
>JAOTWP010000089.1 GCA_029862975.1 Acidobacteriota bacterium | reverse complement strand
GCCGGGCTCGGGGTCGACGTAGTGGGGGTTGATCTGGAACGGCACGAGGCGGAGGGCCTCGAAGCTCGGCGGCGCGACGATCGGCATGTCGTTCGTGGTGCGCAGGGTGGGGCAGGCGACGTTCGATCCGGCGCTGGCGCCCATGTAGGGCATGCCGGCCAGGGCGCGGCGGCGGATGGGCGCGACGAGGCCGAGGGCGTGGAGGTCGCGCAGCAGGCGGAAGGTGTTGCCGCCGCCGATGAAGAGGCCGTCCGCCCCCTCGACGAGCGCCACGGGATCGGGCGCCGCGTGGACCGCAGCGACCTCGAGGTCCCAGTCGGCGAAGCGCCGGGCGACGCGCGCCGCGTAGCCGTCGCGGTCGAAGAGCGCGTGCGGCACGAAGGCGATCCGCCGGCAGCCGGCAAACAGCTCGCGGGCCGCCGCGGCACAGTGCTCCAGATAGGGCGTTCCGTGGACCGTCGAGGTGCTGACGAGCAGCAGGTCGCGCATCAGAGGCTCTCCCGAAGGGTCATGGGGCTAGGCCGGGGCGGGCTCGGCCTCGCCTACGGCCACGTCGAGGGCGCCGTCCTTGACGCCGACGACGAGGGCGGAGCCGTCGCCGACCTCGCCCGAGATCAGGGCCCGGCCGACGCGGGTCTCGAGCTCGCGCTGCAGGTAGCGCTTGAGCGGGCGGGCGCCGTAGACCGGATCGAAGCCGCTCCTGGCGACGAGCTCGCGGGCCTCCGGGGTGAGCTCGAGGGCGACGCCCTGGAGCGCCAGCCGGTGGCTGAGCTCCGCGACCATCAGGCCGACGATCTGCTGGATCTCCCCGAGGGTGAGCGGCTTGAAGAGCACGACGTCGTCGACGCGGTTCAGGAACTCGGGCCGGAAGTGCCGGCGCAGCTCCTTCATCACCGCGTCGCGGGCGCCGTCGGCGATCGTCCCGTGGGCCGTCACGCC
Source organism: Acidobacteriota bacterium (assembly GCA_029862975.1). Lineage (GTDB taxonomy): Bacteria > Acidobacteriota > Thermoanaerobaculia > Multivoradales > JAHEKO01 > CALZKB01. The sequence goes on along the minus strand of JAOTWP010000089.1, from coordinate 16,048 downwards.
GTCGAGCAGGTGGTGCGAGCCGATGTTCGAGGTCATGATGAGGACCGTGTTCTTGAAGTCCACCGTCCGGCCCTGGGAGTCCGTGACCCGGCCGTCGTCGAGGATCTGCAGGAAGACGTTGAAGGCGTCGTGGTGGGCCTTCTCGATCTCGTCGAAGAGGACCACCGAGTAGGGCTTGCGGCGCACGGCCTCGGTGAGCTGGCCGCCCTCCTCGTAGCCGATGTAGCCGGGTGGGGCGCCGATCAGCCGCGAGACGGCGTGGCGCTCCATGTACTCGCTCATGTCGATCCGGACCATGGCGCTCTCGGAGTCGAAGAGCGCCTCCGCGAGGGTCTTGGCGAGCTCGGTCTTGCCGACGCCGGTGGGGCCGAGGAAGAGGAACGAGCCGATGGGTCGGCGCGGGTCCTTGATCCCGGCGCGCGCCCGGATGACGGCGTCCGCCACCGAGCGCACCGCCTCGTCCTGGCCGATGACCCGGCGGTGGAGGATCTCGTCGAGGCGCAGCAGCTTCTCCCGCTCGCCCTCGACGAGGCGGCGAACGGGGATTCCCGTCCAGCGCGCGACGATGTCTGCCACCTCCTCCTCGGTCACCTCCTCGCGCAGGAGCCGGGTCTCGCCGCGCCCGATCGCCGCCTCCTGCTCGGCCAGCGCCGCCTCGAGCTGCGGCAGCCGGCCGTGGCGCAGCTCGGCGGCGCGGTCGAGGTCGTAGTCGCGCTCGGCCGCCGCGACCTCGTGGCGCAGCTGCTCGATCTCCCCCCGCAGGGCGCGCACCCGCTCGATGGCCTCCTTCTCGCCCTCCCACTGGGCCTTCATCGCGGCGGCGGACTCGCGCAGGTCGGCCAGCTCGCGGCGCAGATCTCCCAGCCGCTTCTCGCTCGCCTTGCCCTTCTCCTTCTTGAGCGCCGCCTCCTCGATCTCGAGCTGCATGACCCGCCGGGTGACCTCGTCGAGCTCGGCGGGCAGCGAGTCGATCTCGGTGCGGATCATGGCGCAGGCCTCGTCGACGAGATCGATCGCCTTGTCGGGGAGGAAGCGGTCGCTGATGTAGCGGTCCGAGAGCGTGGCCGCCGCCACCAGCGCCTCGTCGGCGATCTTGACGCCGTGGTGGACCTCGTAGCGCTCCTTGAGCCCGCGCAAGATCGAGACGCTGTCCTCGACCGTCGATGGCTCGACGAGCACCGGTTGGAAGCGGCGCTCGAGAGCGGCGTCCTTCTCGACGTGCTTGCGGTACTCGTCGAGCGTCGTGGCGCCGATGCAGTGCAGCTCGCCGCGCGCCAGCATCGGCTTGAGCAGGTTGCCGGCGTCCGTCGAGCCCTCGGTGCGGCCGGCGCCGACGATGTTGTGGAGCTCGTCGATGAACAGGAGCACCTGCCCGTCGCTCTCCTTGATCTCGTTGAGGACGGCCTTCAGCCGCTCCTCGAACTCGCCGCGGTACTTGGCGCCGGCGAGGAGCGATCCGAGGTCGAGGGAGAACACCGACCGGTCGCGCAGCCACTCCGGCACGTCGCCGCGGACGATCCGCTGGGCGAGGCCCTCGGCGATGGCGGTCTTGCCGACGCCGGGCTCGCCGATCAGGACGGGGTTGTTCTTGGTCTTGCGCGACAGGATGCGCACGACCCGGCGGATCTCGGAGTCGCGGCCGATGATCGGGTCGAGCTTGCCGGTCCGCGCCAGGGCGACCAGGTCGACGCCGTACTTCTCGAGGGCCTCGTAGGCGCCCTCGGGAGAAGCGCTCGTCACCCGCTGGCTGCCGCGGACCTCGCGCAGCGCCGCCAGCAGGGAGTCGCGGCTGATGCCGTTTGCCGCCAGGATCCGGCCGGCGGCCGTCTTCTTCGTCTCGGCGGCCATCGCCAGCAGCAGGTGCTCCACGGAGACGTACTCGTCCTTGAGCCGCCGCGCCTCGCCCTGGGCGTCGACCAGCAGCTTCTGCAGGCGCTGGGTGACGTAGAACTTGCCGCCCTCGACGGCGCCGCCCGAGACCCGGGGCAGCCGGTCGAGCTCGGCGTCGAGCTCGCGGGCCAGGGCCGCCGCGTCGACGTCCATCTTGGCGAGGAGCCGCGGCGCGAGCCCCCCTTCCTGCTGGAGGAGGGCGCTGAGCAGGTGCTCGGCGTCGACCTCCTGGTGCCCGCGGCGGACGGCGAGCTCCTGGGCCGCGGCCAGCGCTTCCTGCGACTTCTGGGTCAGTTTGCTGAGATCCATCGGGTGCTCCTCGAAGGCGAGTTCGTGCTTCGGTGATGCCGGGTCGGTGCTTGGGTGCCGCCGGTCAGCGCGTCCCGTCTCCCGCGCGGGGACGGAACGACGAAACGTCGGAGAGCTGGCGGTAGAGCTCGCGCTCCTCGTCGGACAGCGAGGCCGGCACGACGACTCGCAGCTCCGCGATCAGGTCGCCGGCGCCGCCGCGGCTCAGGGGGTAGCCCTTGCCGGCGAGGCGGATCTTCTTGCCGCTCGACGACCCCGGCGGAATCCGGACGCGCACGCTGCCGGTGAGCGTCGCCACCTCGGCCTCGCCGCCCAGCGCGGCCTCCCAGGGGGCGACGTCGAGCTGGGTGTAGAGGCGGTCGCCGTCGAGACGGAAGCGGGGGTGGGGCAGGAGCTCGACCTTGAGATAGAGGTCGCCGGACTTGCCGCCGCCGGAGCCCGGCTCGCCCTGGCCGCCGAGGCGGATGCGCTGGCCGCTGCGCACCCCGGGGGGGATGTGGACGCGCAGCGTCTTGCGCCGCCCGGTCGCCGGATCGGCGATCGCGATCTCGCGGGCGCCGCCGGCGGCCGCCTCCTCGAGCGCCAGCGGCAGGACGGACTCGTGGTCCGCCGCCCGCCGGGCGCGCCGCGGCCCGCCGCCCTGGAAGCTCCAGGACGCGCCGCGCTGCCCGCCGCCACCGCCGCCGCCGAAGAGCAGCTCGAAAAACGAGCTGAAGCCCTCGCCGCCGCCCGTCTCGAAGCCGCCGCGCGGCGCCCCGCCGCCGCGGAACGCCGAGAAGATGTCCTCGAAACCCGGCGGCGGAGCGCCGGTCGTCTGGGCCTGCTTCCAGGCCGAGCCGAACTGGTCGTACCTGGCCCGCTTCTCCTTGTTCTTGAGGACCTCGTAGGCCTCGGTGACGTCCTTGAACCGCGCCTCCGCCTCCGGCGCCTTGTTGACGTCGGGATGGAGCTTGCGGGCCAGCTTGCGGTAGGCCTTGCGAATGTCGTCGGCCGACGCCGTGCGCGGGACCCCCAGAGCCGCGTAGTAGTCCTTGTAGTCCAAGATCGTTCCCTCTCCAGCGGCGAGTCTCGGGGCGCCGTGGCGTACATCTTAGTCCATCACAGTCAGATTTGCAAACCTGCGGTCCTCTCGCTCATGCGCGGCGCCCGGCCTGGCAACGGCCGTGCACGGACTCGTGAGCTCGATCCTCGCTCAGGGGGATTCGAGCCCGAAGGCCGCGAAGTTCTTGGCGATCCAGTCGTGCCACTTCTCCGGCAGCTCTTCGAGCGGGTAGATGGCCTGGACGGGGCAGGCGTCGACGCACAGGCCGCAGTCGATGCACTCGTCGGGATGGATGAAGAGCGCCTCCCAGTCGGCGTTGTCGTAGATGCAGTCGACCGGGCAGACGTCGACACAGGCGGTGTCCTTGGTGCCGACGCAGGGCTCGGCGATGATGTGGGTCATGAAGCCGCAACCTCCGAAAGCCGCGGGAGCCTCGCGCCGGGATGGGCCGGGGCTTCTCGCGCGCCGGGATTATACGTCGCCGCGCCGCGGCCCTCGCGGCGGCCGCGGCGCCGCGAGGGTCGCCGGCCGCCGGACAGGCTAGCATCGCGTCGTGAGGGACGATTTCTGGGCCAGCCTGCCGCCGCTGGTGGTGGTGACCGGCAAGGGCGGAGTGGGCAAGACGGTCGTCAGCTGCGCCCTGGCGCGGGCGGCCGTGGGCGCGGGGTTGCGGGTGCTGCTGCTCGAGCTCGACGCGCGCGAGAGCCTGCATCGGTTCCTCGGCTGCTCGCCGTCGGGGGGCGGCGTCATCCGCGTGGCGCCGGGACTCGCGGCGGAGAACGTCCGCCCGCGAGCCGTCGTGGACCGCCTGATCGGGGAGCGCGTCCGGCCGGCCTGGGTGGCGCGCCGTCTGATCAAGAGCGTCATCTACGAGCAGTTCGTCCAGGGGGCGCCGGGGCTGCGCGAGGTGGCGGCGCTGGGCTACGCCATTCGCGCCACGGGCCGCGGGCCGCTCGCGGCGCCGGGTTTGGGAAGGGCCGGACCCGGCGCGGCGGGCGAGGCCGGCGGCCACGACCTCGTGCTGCTCGACGCGCCGGCCACCGGCCACGGCGTCTCGCTGCTCCTCGCCCCCCGGCTGCTCTCCGAAGCGATCGGCGGCGGACCGATCGCCGCTCTCGCGACCGAGGTCGCGGCCGTCGTCGGCGACCCGGCAGCGTGCGGCCTGTGGGCCGTGTCGACGGCCGAAGGGATGGCGCTGCGCGAGACGCTCGAGCTCGACGCCGCGCTCCGCGGGGGCCTCGGCCGCGGACTCGATCTCCTGGCCGTGAACCGGCTGCTCCCGGATGCCGGCGCCGAGCCCGCCGGCGTGGAGGAGTGGGAAGCCGTGTGGCGGCGGCGCGCCGCGGGCGAGCGCGACCGGCTCGCGAAGCTGGCCGGCGCCTGGAGGGGCCCCTTGCTGCGCCTGCCGCTGAGCGGTCACGAGGGGCCGGCCGCCGTCGCCGAGCTGGCCGCGGCGCTGAGGGAGGCATGACGGCGCAGGCCGAGATCCGGGTCGTCGTCGGTGCCGGCGGGGTGGGCAAGACCACCGTCGCCGCGGCGCTGGCCGTGGCCCTCGCCGACGCCGGCCACCGCACGCTGGTCATGACCTTCGACCCTTCGCGGCGCCTCAAGGACACCCTCGGCATCGGGGAGCGGGCGCTCGCCGACGAGGTGCCGGTCGCCCATTGCGGCGGCCGGCTGCACGCCTCCCTGCTCGACGCCCGCCAGACCTTCGACGGGCTGATCGACCGCTACGCGCCGGATGCCGCGGTGCGGCAAAGGATCCTGGGGAACCGCTACTACCGGCATCTCGCCGGGAGCCTGGCGGGGATCCTCGAGTACATGGCCGCCGAGAAGCTCTTCGAGATCGTGCAGGCGGGCAGCTACGAGCGCCTCGTCCTCGACACGCCGCCCGTGAGCCAGGCGCTCGACCTCCTCGAGGCCCCCGAGCGGATCGTCCGGTTTCTGGACAGCGGCGCGGTGCAGTTCGCGACCCGCCCCTGGTTCGACGCCGCGGGCCGGCTGAAGGCGACGCGGCGGATGGGGCGGCTCGGGCGCCGCCTGGAAGACTATCTGGACGGCCTTGTGGGCCTCGACCTGCTGCGCGACCTCGTCGAGTTCTTCACCGCCTTCAAGCCCCTGTTCGAGGGCTTCCGGGCGCGGGCCCGCGAGGTGGGGTCGCTCCTGCGCCGGCCGTCGACCTGCTTCGACCTCGTGACGACGGCCTCCGAGGACCGCACCCACGACACCCTGTTCTTTGCCCGCAGGCTGCGCGAGTCGGGGCTGCGCCTCGGCTCCATCGCGGTGAACCGCCTCCACCCCTGGCCGGGCTCCGGCGCCGCGGGATCGCCCGTGCTCGCCCGCCTGGCGTCGGCGGTGGCGGACCGCGAGCGCCGCGCCCTCGCCTCCGTGCGCGAGCTGCTCGGCGGCTCCGTCCCTCTCGTGACCTTGCCGCTGCTCGCCGAGGAGCCGGTCGCGATCGCCGGGCTGCGGGAGCTCGCCGGCCGGTTCGAGGCCTCGTGACCCGGCCGATGCCGCACCGCGGAATCGAGTTTGACATTCATGCCGCACTGCGGTATAAAACGTCGAACGGAGAACGAGGCCGAGGTTACGAGCGGTCAAAAGTCACGACGAAGAGGCCGCGGGAGGCGAGGATGGTTCGACTGATCAAGCGTTACGAGAGTCGCAAGCTCTACGACACCGAGGAGAGCCGCTATGTCTCGCTGGACGAGATCGCGGCCTGGGTGCGCGCGGACCAGGAGGTGCGAGTCATCGACAACGCCACGTCCGAGGACGTGACGGCGCAAACCCTGACCCAGGTGATCCTGGACGAGGGGCGCAACGGCCGTTCGCTGCCGACCGAGCTGCTTCACGATCTCGTGAGGTTCGGCGCCCGCGCCATCACGAGCGGGGTCGAGCAGGTCCAGCACGGGGTCGACAGCTTCGTGCGCAGCTCGATCGACCGGATCACCCCGGTGCGCGAGGCGCGCGAGGAGATGACGGTGCTGCGCGGCCGCCTGGAGGAGCTCGAGCGCTCGCTGCGGCGGCTGGAGACCGAGAGCGCCGCGCCGGCGCCGGCCCGCAAGGGAGCGTCGAAGAAGAAGGCCGCCCGCAAGGCGGTGGCGAAACCAACCACGAAGACCGGCTCGCGACGAGCGGGGTCGACGATGCGAGGAGATCTCAGATGACCAAGAAAGACTTTCCCGTGGATGTGAAGGAGTCGGCCCACAAGGTCTGGCTGGCCGGCCTCGGCGCCCTCGCCGTGGCCGAGGAAGAAGGCTCCAAGTTCTTCAAGAACCTCGTCAAGAGGGGCGAGAAGCTGGAAGCCAAGCGCAAGAAGCACGTGGAGAAGGCCGTCGATCGGGTGAAGGAGGGCGTCGACGACGTGCGCGAGGAGGTCGAGTCCCGCTGGCAGGCCTTCGGCGACTCCTTCGACCGCAAGATCGGCGAGGTCGTCGAGCGTCTGGGCGTGCCGAACCGCGAGGAGATCCACAAGCTGACGCGGCGCGTCGCGGATCTCACCGCCAAGCTGGAGAAGCTCCAGCAGCAAGGCAAGGGGGCCCCGGCCGCGAGCAAGCCCGCCGCCAGGAAGCCTGCCGCCAGGAAGACCGCTTCGAGGGCCGCCGCCAAGCCCGCCGCCAAGAGCCCCAAGAATCCGACCGCCTGAGGGACCGCCCGCTCGTGGCGCGACGCGATCGAAGCGAGCCGGCCGGCCCGGCCCCCAGGGTCGGGCTGGCTCTCGCCGGCGGCGGGCCGCAGGGCGCGGTCTACGAGATCGGCGCCCTGCGCGCGCTCGAGGAGGCGGTCGACGGCCTCGACCTCGGCGGCCTGCACGTCTACGTGGGCCTGAGCGCCGGCGCCTTCATCGCGGCCAACCTCGTCAACGGCCTGACGATGCGCCAGATGTGCCGGGCCATCGTCAAGCACGAGCCCGGCGAGCACCCCTTCGTTCCGGAGACCTTCTTCACCCTGGCCCGGAGCGAGCTCGGGAAGCGCGTGCTCAGCGTTCCCCGCCTCCTGGTGGAGGCGGTGGACGACTACGTTCGCAACCGCCGGGACGTGACCCTGAGGGAGGCGCTGACGCGCCTGAGCCGGGCGCTGCCGGTAGGGGTCTTCGACAACGAGCCGATCCGCGCCTACCTCGAGAAGATCTACTCGCTGAAGGGGCGCACGGACGACTTCCGGAAGCTGCGCCGCAAGCTCGTCGTCGTCGCCGCCGATCTCGATTCCGGGCAGGCCGTGCGCTTCGGCGAGCCCCCCTTCGACGCGGTGCCGATCTCGACCGCGGTCCAGGCCAGCGGCGCGCTGCCGGGCGTCTATCCGCCCGTCGTCATCGGCGGCCGCCACTACGTCGACGGCGTGCTGCTCAAGACGCTGCACGGCTCGGTCGCGCTCGAGAGCGGCGCCAAGCTGCTCATCTGTCTCAACCCCTTCGTGCCCGTCGACACGACGACGGCGGTGGAGCGCGGCGTGATGCGCCGCGGCAAACTGATCGACCGCGGCCTCGTGTCCGTGCTGTCGCAGAGCGTGCGCACTCTCGTCCACTCCCGCCTCGAGGTCGGGTTGGCCTCCTACTACGAGCGCTTCGAGGGCGTCGACCTGATGCTCATCGAGCCGAGCCGCGACGACTACCGGATGTTCTTCACCAACATCTTCAGCTTCGCCCAGCGCCGGGCGGTGTGCGAGCACGCCTACGACACCACGCGCCGGCAGCTGCTCGAGCGCTACGACGAATGGGCGCCCATGCTGGCGCGCCATGGACTGTCTCTCGACCGCGCGGTGCTCGAGCAGGAGCGCGATCTGTGGGCGGGGGTCGAGCTCCCCCCGCCACCCGCGAGCGGGCGCCGGGGGCGGGCCGCGACGGCGGTGCTCGACGAGCTGAGCGGGGTCCTCGACCGCCTGGACGCCCTGCTGGCCGCCCCCGAGCCAGAGTCCGAGCCCGCACCCGAGTCCGCCGCGCCGGTCCTGCCCTTCGGGACGAGAAGGCAGGAGCGCGGACGCAAGACCGCGTAAGGCGGCTCCACCGGCCGCCCGACCGCCTTCCGCGCGGCGCGGCCGACGTCCCGGTCTCAGGCGGTGAGCGTATGCCCGCTGCCGCGATCGATCGGCGACGGTGAGATCAGGGCCCGTGCCGTTCCGTGGGACACGCCTCGGCGCCGAGTCGCGCCGGAGCCGAGCGTCATTCAGCTCGGCCCGCTGAGCTCCAGAACGAGATGAAACGGTTGGCGGTCTCCGGTTCTAAAGACCGCGAACCCGCGGCGGTCGAGGCTCAGGATCTCGCGAGTCTGCAGCTGCTCGGCCAGCAGGACCAGGGTCGCGTCAGCGAAGTCCATGGGCAGGTCCGAGTACTTCTCCATCAGATCCACCGCAGCCGGCAGGGCTGCGGGCTGGGTGAAGTCGAAGATCGTCAGTCCGCTCGCCATCACGAAATCGGCCAGCAGGCGGGGACCCTTCGAGCTCGGCGCCGCAAAGTGCATCGCCTCCGTGATGACCGCGCTGGTCGTGAACAGCTCGCCCGTGAAGCGGTCGAGGCAGGCCGCCACCGCGGAATGGGCCGGATCCCTCCCGTCGAGGTAGGCCACCAGGGGACCGGTGTCCAGGAGCCAAGATCTCACGAGCGCCAGTTCCGCTCCCGGAGCTGCCGCCGCCACGGATCCTCGCCGTCAGCCGGCACTTCCAGACGCCCTTTCAGATGTCCGGCCCGCAGGCCCATCGGCCGTTCCGAGAGGGCCTCTTCGAGAATCTCCCTCACGACTCGGGAGACCGTCTTGCCCTGGGCTGCCGCACGCTGGCGCAGTGCAGCGCTCAGGGCTTCGTCCGTGCGAACCGTCAGCGTCGTACTCACGCAGACATTGTACTACGACGTTCTACGGGGTACACGCTTGCTCGCGTCGTCCTACCCGGACTGCCGTGCCTTGGCCGGCAGCGGGCGCTCCGCGAGCTTCCAGGGGTAGCTGCCTTCGCGCTCGCGGCGCTCTTCGGGGGTCAGGCCGCGATAGCCGCAGGGCGGCTTGCGCAGCCGCCGCGCCAGGGCGAGGAGCGGCCAGCCCAGAGGGAGGTAGTAGAGGAGGATGTCCCAGTCCCGCAGCCAGCGGTGCAGGCGGTTGCGCGGCGGCGGGCGGCGACGGTCGCGGTCGTGGGCGAGGAAGGTCCAGGACCAGCCCCAGGGCATCACCCGGTGGAAGGTCCCCGCCCGCCAGGCGCGGCGCAGGGCGGGGCCGAGCGTGCGGCCGTGGTAGGGCGCCTTGCCGTAGCGCGCCACGTGGCGGTCGAGGCCGGCCTGCATCTCCTGGCGGATCTGCTCGGCGACGACCCTGGCGTCGTCGCGCCCTGGGTCGTCGAGGTTCTCTGCGCCGAGGGCGCGCAGCCTGGCGACGACGTCGATGGGCTCGCCCACCATGAAGATCATCCGGGCCGGCAGCGACAGGTACCAGAGCCACGGGAAGGTCACCGCCAGCGGCCCGGCGGGCAGCGGCATGAACGGGACGTGGAACTTCTGCACGATGCGGTCGAGCCAGCGGAAGGTGTAGTTGAACGGGATCACCCACTCCGCGTTCACCGTGTAGATCGGCACCACCGGCGCCCGGTGGCGGGCCGCCTGGACGACGAAGCTGCTCGAGAAGCGCTGCAGCCGGTAACGGCGGTGGAACCCCTTGCCGATGCCGGGCACGCCCTCGGGGTAGTAGAGCACCTGGTCGCCGCGCGCGAGCAGGCGGTGGAAGTTGTCGAAGGTCATGTCGACGCCGCCGCCGCGGCGCCAAAAGTCGTCGATGCCGAACGGCCGCATCCACCAGGCCATCGAGAGCTCCTTCTCGAAGACCGCGCGACAGATCCGATCGCGGTCGTAGCCGCTGCGGGCGAGCAGGAGGCCGTAGAGCGCCATCGCGTCCCACGGGTAGGCCGAGCCGCTGTGGTTGCCGGCGAGGATCGCCGGACCCTCGGCCGGCAGCCGCCAGGCTCTCAGCAGCCGGGGGCGGAAGTAGCACTCGAGCAGTGGCGTGAAGGGGCCCTCGACCACCTCCCGCATGTAGTCGGGGTCGAAGGGGTCTCGCGGCTCCCGGGCAGCAGGAAGCGGCTCCGTCACGCGCTCACGTCTCCTGGCGGCTCCCCCGTCCTCACGCTCCGCGCCGCAGCGCCAGGACGAGGCCGAGGGCGAAGAGCCCCACCCAGAGGAGCACCGGGCCGTTCGCGGCCGCGAGGATCGCTCCCGCGACGAGGCAGAAGCCCGAGAAGACCGTGCCGCGGATTCCGGTGAACGGGTTCTCGGCCGGCCGCCGGGTCGTCTGCTCGAGGACCCGCAGCCCCTCGGTGACGAGCATCGGGGCCTTGACGAGAGCGTCGACCAGCTCCGGCGCCCCGCGCAGCCCCTCCTTGGCGAGCCGGAAGGGGCTGAACTGGCGCAGGAAGAGCCGGTTGACGTGGGCCCGCGACACCCCGGCGACGTCGAAGCCGGGCTTGAGCAGATGCCCGACGCCCTCGAAGGTGACGATGGCCTTCACCATGAGGACCATCTCGACCGGGAAGTACATGCGGTACTGCCCGCCCTTGCCCACGGACTCGAGGATCAGCTGGCCGATCGAGAAGTCCTCGAAGTTGGCCGCCCGGTGCCAGCGCCGCGAGATCTCCTCCACGGCGCGGGTGAAGCCCTTCTTGTCGCTCCCCGGGCCGGGCTCGGCGAGCGCCGTGAGGTAACGGGCCGCGTTCTCGGCGTCGCCCATGACGAGGCAGTAGTAGTAGTAGAGCAGCGTCCGGCGCAGCTCGTCGTCGAAGCGCCCCACCATGCCCAGGTCGATGAAACCGGCCTTCGGACCCGGCAGGATGATCAGGTTGCCGGGGTGCAGGTCGGCGTGGAAGAAGCCGTCGCGGTAGAGCATCCGGATGATCGCCCCGGCGCCGACGTCGATGACCCGGTCGCGCTCCTCCTCGGTCAGCCGGGTGCGCGCCTCCTCGCCCGGCTGGATGCCGTCGAAGTACTCCATGACGACGAGGTTCTGGGTCGTGTAGCGGCGGTGGATCTCGGGGAAGACGACGTCGTCCTCGTCCTTGAAGTTGGCGGCGAAGGTCTCCGCGTTGTCGGCCTCGAGCCGCAGGTCGACCTCGCGCAGGGTGTAGTCGCAGAACTCGCGGATCACCCGCCGCGGCTGGAAGCGGCCGAGGAAGAGCTGCAGGAGGAGCCCGAGGGAGCGCAGCAGGACGACGTCCCGCTTCAGGACCTCGCGGATGCCCGGCTTGACCATCTTCAGGATCACGTCGTCGCCTTCGATGGTCGTCGCCAGGTGGATCTGGCCGATCGAGGCGGAGCCGAGGGGCCGCTCCTCGATGCGCGAGAACGCCTCCGGCCAGGGCTTGCCGATCTCGACCTCGAGCAGCTCCGCGAAGCGCTCGTAGGGCAGCGCCGGCAGGCGGTCGAGCAGGTTCTTGAGCTCGTCCGTGATCGCCCGCGGCAGGAGATCCTCGCGCAGGCTCAGGATCTGGCCCAGCTTGATGTAGGTCGGGCCGAGGATCTCGAGCCGGCGGCGCAGCTGCTGCGGGAACGGCAGCTCGCGCATCCGCTTGTCCAGAAACGGCCGCGTCGCGCTCCGCAGCAGGACCTGGACGCGGTAGAGGAGGCCGTGGCGCCGGGCGGGCAGCCGGTCGTCGACGACGGACCCGAGCAGCCCGGCCAGGATGCCCGCCACGTGGCGGAGGGTCGTGAAGTAGCGCCGGACGAGCCCGGACGGCTTCGCCTCGACGAGGAGCTCGAAATCGCCCGCCCCGCCCTGGGGGTGCTCGGCCCGGCTCTCGGCTTCGCCCATGGTCGGCGCGGGCGTCAGCGGTTGCGCCCGTACTGCTCGTGACTCGAGACCCAGTCGAACGAGGAGATGGCCGCGGCGAGCGAGATCTCGCCCGCCAGCGCCACGCCGGCGATGATCTCGGCGAACTTGCGCACCTTGCCCTTGCCGTAGCAGCCCATGATCTCCAGGCATTCGCGCTGGGTGGCGAGCCCCGTCCCGCCGCCGTAGGTGGCGACGATCAGCGACGGGATGGTCAGCGACAGGTAGAGGTCGCCCTGCTCGGTGAGCTCGACGTACATGATGCCGGCCGAGGACTCGGCGACGTTGGCCACGTCCTGGCCGGTGGCGATGAACATGGCCGTGATCGAGTTGGCGGAGTGCAGGCCGTTGTTGTTGGCGCCCGACAGGATCGCCCCGACGTTGGCGACCTGGGCGTGGTAGGCGAGCTTCTCGGGCTCGACCCGCATGTGCTGGACGAGCACCTCGCGGGGCACGGTCGCCTCGGCGATCACCCGCTTGCCGCGGGTGCGCATGACGTTGACGTGCGACGCCTTCTTGTCCGTCGCCAGGTTCGACTCGAGGAAGAAGCGCTCGATGGTGTCGACCTGCTCGAGGATCCAGCTGCAGGCCGCGAACGTGGCCCGCCCCACCATGTTCTGGCCGGCGGCGTCGCCGGTCTCGAAGTTGAAGCGCAGGTAGGCGAACTTGGCGGCCATGTAGATGTCGATGTCGACGAGCTTGGCGACGCTCGAGGTGGCCTCGGCCTCGCGGCGGATCTCGTCGAGATGGTCGTTGACCCAGCGCCGGAAGTCCCGCGCCCCGCGCGCCGACTCGAAGATGAAGACCGGCGCGCGCTGCATCTTGTCGTCGACGACGGTACAGGTCACGCCGCCCGACAGGTTGAGCACCTTCATCCCGCGGCTGTAGGAGGCCAGCAGCGTCCCTTCCGTCGTCGCCAGCGGCACGAGGAACTCGCCCTGGGCGTGCTCGCCGTTGACCTTGAGCGGGCCGGCGAAGCCGAGCGGCACCTGGGCCACCCCGGTGAAGCCCTCGATGTTGCCCTGGGTGGTGCGGGGGTCGAGCGAGAAGTGGGTGATGTGCTCCGGCCGCGTGCCGGAGTACTCGCCGACGAAGCGCTGGCGCTCGCGGATGACGGCCTCGGCGTAGTTGTCGTCCTTGCTGTACGGCACCCGGACGCGGTCGTCCGGCTTGGCGACGGTGTCCTTGACCTTGAGCTCGAGCTCGCCGAAGTTGTCGGTGCCGAAGGTGACGTGCAGCTCGTGCCGGCCGTCGTCGAGCGGCCCGTGGCCCAGGCAGCACAGCTCGACGGTCTGGCGCAGCGGGAACTCGATCGGCGAGTCCCCGGAGATCTGGGCGGGCTTCAGGCTCGCCCCCTGGACCCGCAGCTCGACCGCGTCGAGGCTGAGCTCGCGGCCGTTGACGCGGACGCTCCTGAAGGCGACGACCCGGGCGTCGCTGAGCCGGTTCTTGAGCTCGAACGAGATGCCGTCGACGCGGTTCTTGAGACTGCCGAAACTGTAGAGCTGCTTCAAGATGAGGGCCGGTATCTTCATGATTGCGCTTAGCTTAGTGCTTCGCCGAGGAAAGGGCCAAGCGGCCCCGCCGCGGCGTCGACGGCCTCGAAACCGCAGTCCGCGGCGGCCGCGGCGGCTGCGGCGCCGAGCGCCAGGGCGCGCACCTCCCCGGGCGGCCGGTCGAGCGCCGCGCGCAGGACCTCGGCGTCGTCCGGCCGCGCCACGAGGGCGGCCAGCCGGCGGGCGGCCCGCACGGCGGCGGCGGTCCCGGCCGCGGGCGCGTAGCCGTAGGCCGGCACGCAGACGGGCTCGGCGCCGAGGGCGGCGAGCCGGCCGCCGATCGTGATCCCGGCCGTCGCGGCGTGCGGCACGAGCACCCGCTCCCGCCGGCCGAGCCGCGCCGCGAGCGCCGCGAGCAGGGCCTCGAGGGTGTCGCCGCCGAGCTCGGGGACGCGCCCCGCGTCGGCGAACGGCGCCCCGGCGCCGCCGGCGGCGGCGAGCCGCACGCTGCCCCCCGGCGGCGCGCCGGCCTCGGCCAGCAGCGCCGCCGCCGCCTCCCGGGTGGGAACGAGCAGCCAGTTGAAGAGCGCCAGCTCGCTCACGGCGCGCGCCCAGCGCCGGGCGTCCGGCGGCCCGGTCACCCGCGCCCGGACGACGATCACGCCGGGGGCGGCGGGCAGCGCGTCGCCGTGCCGCGCCGCGGCGTGCGCCGTGCACAGCAGGATCCTGGGCCCGGATGCCATCGGAGGGCCAGTGTATGCTGGCCCCGTCATGGCCAACACCGTCGTCGTCGGCATGCAGTGGGGGGACGAGGGCAAGGGCAAGGTCGTCGACCTGCTCTGCCCCGCCTTCGACGTCGTCGCCCGCTACCAGGGCGGCGACAACGCCGGCCACACGGTGAAGTTCGGCGACGAGCACTTCGCCCTCCACCTGATCCCGTCGGGCATCCTCCACGAGGGGCTCGTCTGCGTGCTGGGCAACGGCATGGTGATCAACCCCGAGAAGTTCTTCGCCGAGCTCGAGCACCTGCACGAGCGGGGGGTGGCGACCGAGGGCCGCCTCTTCGTGTCGACCCGGGCGCACGCCCTCCTGCCGCACTACGTCGAGCTCGACCGGCTCCGCGAGGCGTCGATGGCGGAGAAGAGCATCGGCACGACGGCGCGCGGCATCGGCCCCGCCTACGAGATCAAGGCTTCGCGCTACGGCCTCAGGATGTGCGACCTGACGGCCGTCGACCTCGAGCCGCGCGTCGAGCTGCAGCTGCGGCGGCTCTTCCCCGAGATCACGACCCTGAGCTCGGATCTGCTCCCCACGACCGCCGAGGTCGCCGCCTACTGCCACGAGTGGGGGTTGCGCCTCGAGCCCTACCTGCGCGACACGGGCCTCCTGCTGCACCGCGAGATGGAGAAGGGCAGGAGCGTCCTCTTCGAGGGCGCCCAGGGGACGCTGCTCGACCTCGACCACGGCACCTACCCCTACGTGACCAGCTCCAGCTCCACGGCCGGCGGCGCGGCGATCGGCAGCGGCGTCGCCCCGGGGCGCTTCGACGGCGTCATCGGCGTGCTCAAGGCCTACGCCACCCGGGTCGGCAAGGGGCCCTTCGTGAGCGAGCTCGAGGACGCCACCGGCGAGCGCATGCGCGCCCGCGGCCAGGAGTTCGGCACCACCACGGGCCGCCCCCGCCGCTGCGGCTGGCTCGATCTCGTCGCCGCCCGCTACGCCCAGCGGGTGAGCGGCGTCGACACCATCGCTCTCACCAAGCTCGACGTCCTCGACGGGCTCGACGAGATCAAGGTCTGCGTCGCCTACCGCCTCGACGAGGGCGAGATCGACGAGCTGCCCTCCCGCACCGACGAGATCGAGCGCGCCCGCCCCATCCTCCAGACCGTCCCCGGCTGGCAGCAGTCGACCGCCGGAATCACCGACTTCGACGCCCTCCCCCCCGCCGCCCAGGACTACGTCCGCCTCCTCGAGGTCGAGCTCAGAACCCCGGTCGGCATCGTCTCGACCGGCCCCCGCCGCGAGGAGACGATCGTCCGCAACGAGGTCCGCCTCGTCGAGCTCACGGACGGGCGGATCGAGGCCTAGCGGCGCCGCCCCCGCGCCCGCGAAGCGAGCGCTAGAAGCCGCCCGGCGCGCCTCCGCCCCGATGGCCAGAGCGGCACCGGACCACTTATACTGCCCCCTCAGGGCCGTTAGCTCAGTTGGCAGAGCAGCAGACTTTTAATCTGATGGTCGTAGGTTCGATTCCTACACGGCCCACCATGACTCGCTCCGCTCGCCACGGTGGGCCGTGTACGAACCGTCAGTCGCGGCACCGGCTTTGGCCGACGCCGCTCCGAACCGATTCCTGCCCGGCCGGGTACCGGAGCTCGTTCGCCGGTCGCCGACTGCACGGCCCTTCTCGTCGAGGCCGAGCTGTCTGCGGATCAGTCGGCAGAGGCTTTCTTGGATCGCTACGTTCTCTTGGGAACCAGCAGTGGCGGCGTCTCGGATCGCACCAGCTCGTAGGCGTCGCG
>JAOTWP010000008.1 GCA_029862975.1 Acidobacteriota bacterium | reverse complement strand
CGGGAGGATGAACCGGGTCAGCGGCTGCTCGTCCTTGAAGCTGAACGACTGCGAGATCTCGAGCGACATGATCTCGCGGGCGCCGAACAACGTGTCGTCCTCGGGCTTGGCGAGCAGGCGGTTGATGAAGCTGAACGTGAGGCGCTCCGTCGCCAGGCCCGCGCTGTCGATCTGGTCGAAGCGCGGAATCAGCTGGTCGTTGTCCACCTCGCTGGAGACGCTGTAGTCCCAGCGCGGCTCGATCACGTGCTTGAACTTCGCCCACTCACCGAGTCCCTTGTGGAAGACGCGCGAGAACGACGGCCCCACGATGTTCGTCGAGAAGGCGTTCGAGGTCTGGGAGATCGACTCGCCGGTGAAGGCCTGCGGCACCCCCGGCTCCGGCTCGCTCAGGCTGTCGGTGTAGTACACCGCCTTGCCGGCGGCGTTCAGCGTGGCCGACAGCCAGGTCGTACCGACGGGCACGGAGATGCGCGGCGCCACGTAGGCGCGCTCGAAGGCGATCTTGGAGGCCCCGGTGGTCTCGACCTCGATGGCGTGGAGGCCGGCGCCCGTCGAGACGTAGATCGGCAGGTCACCGATCTGGGCCGAGCGCAGGCTGTACTCGAGCTCGGGCAGCTGCCGGCGCGAGCGCACGACGCCGGTGGTGATGAACTGTTCCTGATTCTCGACCAGCAAGGTGGCGGACTGCTTCCCCCACGATCCCTGCAGAAAGCCCGTCGACTGGATGTTGCGCAGGGTGATCGTGTTGAAATTGCGAGAAAAGTCCCGGAAGAAGTTGAAGTCCGAGAAATCCGTGATGTTGACCGCCGCGCTCAACCCGAGGGGGAGGCCGCGGCTCTGGTGCTGCCAGCGGATCCGCCAGCGCACCTCGTCGCCCGTGCCGGGCGCGCCGAAGATCTCGTTCGAATCCTGTACGGCGTAGCCTTCGAAGTTGCCGTACGTGCCGATCACCGGGGTGTAGCGGAACTCGAGCCCGGCGGCCGTGATCCCCTCGGAATAGTGCTCCCCGGAGATCGTCGCGTCGTAGCTGTCGCCGAACGTCTGGAACCAGGCCAGGCTGAAGATGGTGCCGCGGCGCTGCGAGAAGCCGACGCTCGGCATGAGGAAGCCCGAGGCCCTCTCGCTCTTGGCCGGCACGACCATGTAGGGCGCGTAGAGGAAGGGCAGTCTCTTGACCCGCATCGTGGCGTGGTGGATCCTCGCGAAGCCCTCCATCACGATTCGCGCCCGCGCCACCTTGAAGCTCCAGGCCGGATCCTCGCTCTCGCACGCGGTGAGGACCCCGTCGACGACCTCGTAGGTGTCGGGCCCCACCACGCTCATCTCGGCGCCGTAGAAGTAGAGATCCTGGCCGAACGAGGCCCTCCCGTCGTAGACCGTGCCGGTCCCGCTGGCCAGGTCGTACTCCATGCGCTGGCCGGCCACCCGCTGCGGCCCCTCGTCGAGGATGACGTCGCCCTCGGCCAGGACCGCCCGCCCGGCGAGATCCATCTCGAGGCGCCGCGCCTGGATCCGCCGGCTCCCGTAGCGCACGTCGACCCCGCCGGTCGCGACGACGTAGTCCGGGCGCAGGTACTCCATGCGCCCGGCGAGCCCGATCGCGGTCCCCGCGCCGTCGGCGATCGGCAGGCTGAAGCTCAGCCGCTGGAAGTCGTCCATGCCGGAGTAGAACTGCGCGGTCAGCACCAGCGCGAGGAGCGTTCCGCTCAAGCGCCGGCCCTCTCGACGACGACCGCCGTCGCCTCGCCGCCGCCGATGCAGATCGCCGCGCAGCCGCGCTTCGCGCCCCGCTCGCGCATGGCGTGCAGCAGCGTGACGACGATCCGCGCCCCGGAGCAGCCGATCGGATGCCCGAGGGCGACCGCGCCGCCCCGCACGTTGACGACGTCGTGCGACAGGCCGAGCTCGCGCAGGAACGCCATCCCCACGACCGCGAACGCCTCGTTGACCTCCCAGAGATCGATGTCGGCGACCGCGAGCCCGGCCCGTTCGAGGACCTTCCGCACGGCCAGCGCCGGAGCGGTCGTGAACCACTCCGGAGCCTGCGCGAGAGAAGCCTGCGCGACGAGCCGCGCGAGCGGCTTCACCCCGTGCTCGGCGGCGGCCTCGCCGGTCGCCAGCACCAGCGCCGCCGCGCCGTCGTTGATCTTGCTCGCGTTCGCGGCGGTGACCGTGCCGCCCTCGCGGAAGGCGGGCCGCAGCCTGGCCATCTTCTCGAAGTCGGCGCGCTGCGGCTCCTCGTCGCGGTCGATCACCTCGGCGTCGCCCTTGCGCCGGGGGACGGCCACGGGCACGATCTCCTCGGCCGTGGCGCCCGTCTCGGCGGCCCGCCGGGCGCGCTCGTAGCTCTCCCGCGCGAACCCGTCCTGGGCCTCGCGGTCGAAGGAGAACTCGTCGGCGCACTGCTCGGCGCAGGTGCCCATGTGGGTGTCGTTGTAGGGGTCCCAGAGGCCGTCGTGAATCATCGAGTCGAGAAGCTGCCCGTGCCCCAGACGCAGCCCGTCGCGAGCGCCCGCCGCCAGATACGGAGCCCGGCTCATGCTCTCCATCCCGCCGGCCGCCACGAGCGAGAAGTCGCCGCAGCGCAGGTCGTTGGCGGCCGTCATGAGCGCCCGCATCGCCGAGCCGCAGACCTTGCCCACCGTCACGGCGCCCGTCGACACCGGACAGCCGGCGCCGAGCGCCGCCTGCCGGGCCGGCGCCTGCCCCTGGCCGGCCGTCAGGACCGCGCCCATGTAGACCTGCTCGATGGCTGCCGGCGGGACCGCGGCGCGCTCGCAGGCGCCGGCCAGAGCGCGAGCGCCCAGCTCGACGGCAGAGAGACCGCTCAAGGCACCCTGGAACGCTCCGATCGGCGTCCTCACGGCGCTCAGGATGTAGACGTCTTTCATGACCGAGGAGGCCCTTTTGCTATGGTTCCGGCAGCCGCGGCGAGGGGGTCGCACGACCGCCCGAGCCGCCCGGATGCTAGCACAGGGATCGCATGCGAATTCTCGGGATCGACTTCGGCGAGCGCCGCATCGGAGTGGCTATTTCGGACCCCGCCGAGAGCCTCGCGACGCCGCTTGCGACCCTCTCCCGGCGCAGCGATCGGGCCGCCGTCGAGGAGCTGATCGAGCTCGCCCGCAGCGAGCAGGTCGAGGCCTTCATCGTCGGCGAGCCCAGGCGGCTCGACGGCAGCCGCGGCGAGGCCGCCGAACGGGCCGCGAGCTTCGCGCGCAAGCTCGAGCGGGCCAGCGGATTGCCCTGCGAGCTCGTGGACGAGGCGCTCACCTCGGTCGCGGCCGAGGCCCGGCTGCGTGCCGCCGGGGTCGATCCCCGGCGCCATCCCGAGCGGGTCGACGCGGTGGCGGCCCAGATTCTCCTCGCGGAGGCCCTCGAGCGGCGCCGGGGCGGCCGGTGAGACGCTGGCTCGCCGCCCTCGCTCTCGTGGCGGCCGCCGCGATCGCCCTCGCCGGCGGGCTGGCGGCCTGGGCGTGGCACGTCCTCCACACCCCCTACGGCCCGCCGGGGGCCACCGAGCTCGACGTGGTCCCCGGCTCGAGCGCCGGCCGCATCCTGTCCGAGCTCGCCGCGCTGGGCTTCGTGCCGGACGCCACGCTCGCCCGCCTCTATCTCGTGTACGTGCTCGGCGATCCGCCGCTGCGCTCGGGCGAATACCGGATCGAGGGCCCGGCCACCACGGCGGAGATCCTCGACCTCCTCGTTCGCGGCGACGTCGTGCTGCACCCGGTGACCCTCGTCGAGGGTCTGACCCTCGAAGAGACGGCGGCCCACCTGGCCGCCGCGGGCTTCGGTGGCGAGGCGCGCTTCCTCGCGGCAATGCGCTCGCCGGCCGCCATCGCGGACCTGGATCCCGAGGCCACGACCCTCGAGGGCTACCTGTTCCCCGACACCTACAGCTTTCCCCGGGCGACGCCGGAGGACCGGATCGTCCGGACTCTGGTCGCCAACTTCCGGCGGCGGATGGACGAGAACCTCGCCGCTCGCGGCCCCGCGCCGCTGCGCGAGCTCGTGACGCTCGCCTCCATCGTCGAGAAGGAGGCGCGGCTCGACGCCGAGCGGCCGGTCATCGCCGGCGTCTATCGCAACCGCCTCGACCGCGGGATCGGCCTCTACGCGGACCCCACCGTGATCTTCGCCCTCAAGCAGCTGGGGACCTGGGACGGCGACATCCGGCGCCGCGACCTGGAGCTGGACTCGCCCTACAACACCTACCGCCACCCGGGTCTGCCGCCGGGCCCGATCTGCTCGCCCGGCCTGGCCAGCCTCCTTGCCGCCGCGGCGCCCGCCGACGTGCCGTACCTCTATTTCGTGAGCCGCAACGACGGCAGCCACGTCTTCGCCGAGACCCTGCGCGAGCACAATCAGAACGTGGAGCGATGGCAGCGCCGGTACTGGCGGGAGAAGCGGGAGGAGGACTCGGGCTAGCAGGCTGGACCGTCGGGGCGATACGGGTCAGAATCGCCGCCGGGGGACGCTCACGCGGATCCCCCCTTTGGCGGTGCGTCGATATGCTAGATTGCCCGTCGAAAACCTGGTGTGCTGGGGGGGAGGTTCGTTGGCGGGTGCGATGACGTACTCCAGTGCCCGGAGAGCCATGCCATGACGACCCCACAGCAATTCGGTGAGTACCTCCTGTTCCGGCGCCTGTCGAGCGACGGCCTCGGCGAGACCTTCCGGGCCGGCAGAATCGGCAGCCAGGGCATCGAGCGCGTCGTCTTGCTGCGTCTGTTCAACGGCACGGGCATCGAGCCCGAGAGCCTCTGGCGCACGATCGCCGACAGCATGGGGCTGCACCGGATCCTGCAGAACCCCCACATCGGCGACGGAGCGGACGTCGGCCGCGTCGGCTCAACTCCGTACGTCGCTTACGAGTACGTGTCGGGAAAGAACCTCGCCGAGCTGCTCAACCAGGCCCGTGCGCGCGGGTTCCAGATCCCCACCGAGCACGCGCTGTTCATCCTGGAGAGAATCACGTTCGGGCTCAGCGCCGCCTTCTCCACGCGGCATCGGGACCAGCGCGTGCAGCACGGTTTTCTCGTGCCCGAGCAGGCGCTGCTCTCCAACGAAGGCGAGGTCCGCCTGGTCGGCTTCGAGTCGGCGCCGGGCCTGCGCGAGTTTCTCAAGGCCGCCCCGATCCGCGAAGCCTTCGGCCCGTACCTGGCGCCGGAGATCGTTCCCGGGACCGAGCCCAGCCCGACGGACGACGTCTTCTCGCTCGGCTCGCTGCTCTACGAGCTGCTCACCGGCAATCGGCTGAGCCACCCGCCGGACGGCAACTTCGACTCGGCGATCGACGACGCGGTCCTCGCCGCCGAGGAAAAGCCGCTGCCGCCGCAGCTGCGGGCGCTCCTGAAGAGCAGCCTGGCCCCCCGAGCGCAGCGCATCGGCGACGTGCAGCAGTGGCAGCAGGCTTTCGGCCGGTTCATCGCCGAGGCCCACTACAGCCCCACGACGTTCAATCTCGCGTTCTTCATGCACACCCTGTTCGGCGGTGAGATCGAGCAGGAGACGCTGGACATCGCGCGCGAGAAAGCGACCCAGGTCGACGTCGCGGCGCTCGCCCGCGTCGACGAGCCGACTCCCGGGCCGTCGGATACCGTGCTCATCCCCCCCGGCAAGGCGGCCGACGATCGCCCGCGGACGGGAGCCGCAGCGAGCGCCGGCACCGGATACGCGAGCGCCCAATACGGCGGCGCCCGGGGCAAGGGCGCCAACTGGAAGGTGCTGGCTCCCCTGATCGCGGTCGCCCTCGGCGCCGGCCTCGCCGCGGCGTACTACTGGCGAACCACGAGTGCGCCGGCGACGGACCTCCTGCTGGCGGACACCGAGATGCGGGAAGAGGCGGACCCGCTCGCCGACGATCTCGGAGCTGGCGATCTCGAAGGCGGCGATCTCGGAGGCGACGCTCCCGCCGGTGCCCTCGAGCCGGCCGTCGACGGCACCCCGTCGCTCGGACTCGAGGTCGCAGGCGGTCGCGAAGACGAGGCTGCCCTGCCCCCCGACTCGGTCGACACCTCGGGAGTGAGCGTGCCCCCCACCCCCGAGCAGGTCGAGGCGCAGATCGAGCAGCTCGTGGACGACCGGACGAACAGACTCGAAGCGAGGTACGAGGAAGAGCTGGCAGCGCTGCGGCAGCAGCTGGAAGAGGCCCGCCTCGCCCAGCAGGCCGCGGCTCAGGCCGAGGCGCCGGCGGCGGGAGACGCGAGGCCACTCGCCGCCTCGTCCCCGCCGGCGCGGACCGGCGAGCCGCCGGCAACGGCCGCACCGGCGGACGACCAGCCCGCCGGCGACGCGGCCGCCAGGACCGATTCGCCGGTCGCGGCGAGCCCTCCGGTGGCAGAGCAACAAGGCGCCGCCGCCAGCGCCGAGCGCGTCCAGACGGCCCCTTCCGAAGCGGCGGAGCAAGCGGAGACGGTGCCGCCGAGCCCGGCGCCCCCGCCCGCCGTGGGCGATCTCGTCGAGATGGGCCCCGGGGTCGAGCGGCCGCGGATGGTCGGCCGCCCGCAGCCGCGCTATCCTCCGGCCGCCAGCCGTCTCAACAAGCAGGCCGACGTCCAGCTGCGCCTGCTGATCGACGAGAACGGCAGCGTCGCCCGGATCGAGCCGGTCGGCGAGAAGGTCGGCTTCGGATTCGACGAGGCGGCCGCGGCGGCGGCCCGCGGCACGCGGTGGGTCCCCGCCACGAAGCTCGGGGTGCGGGTCAAGATGTGGGTCGATCTCAAGATCTCGTTCCGACCCTGAGCGCCGGGCCCTATTCCGGGACGGCCGCGGCAGCCTGGGGCTGGGCGGCGACGAGACCGCGAGCGAGCTCTCGGATGATGGGCGCGAGCAGCCGCTCGTACATCCGCGCCTGGTAGGCGGGCTCGTCGATCTCGTCCCGCTTCGCGGGCCGCTCGATCGTCGCCTCCGTGCGACCGCCGTCGGCCCACAGGAGGTCCCCCGACTCGGCGTCGACCAGGCGAGCGTCGAGCGCCGCCGCGAAGCTCCTGCCGGCGCGCAGGCCCAGGAGCCGGCGGCCGCCGCCGCCGAACTCGGTCAACGTCGCCGTCACGAGATAGCGAACCCCGAGCAGGCGGCCGGCCTTCACCGCCGCCGCCGGGCTGATTTCCCCGGCAAGCCCCGTGAGCTTGTGCTCCAACAACCGGGCGTCGAGCTCGCTGCGGTCGAGGACGCGGTACTTGCCGCTGGCGCGCAGCTCGCCGGCAAAGAGGTCGCGCGCCGCGTCCACCCCCTGGAAGGCCCACCACTCGCTGGCCGGCTCGGCGGCGAAGCGCACCACCGCGAGGCCCGGCGGCTCCGCCGCCGCTGCGCCCGGCGACGCCGCGTAGCTCCAGGCCTGAACCAGGGTCACGGTCACGGCCGCAGCCCGCGCCGCGGCCGCGCTCTTGGGCGACTTCACTCCGCTGGCGCCTCTGCGACCGTCAGTCGAGCTTGACCGCGTCCTTCGCTCCGTCGCGACGGCGCCGCTCCTTGGCGTCGAACTCGGCCATGCACGAGCCCTGGGTCACCATGGCGCACTCGAGATAGTCCGAAGCTTCGATGACCATCGCGCGGATGGCCTTGCCGGCCGGCGTTTCCTTCTCCTTGGCCAGGTTGCCGCCGAAGCCTCCCCGGTAGACGCCGACGTCGAATCCCTTCGCCTCGGAGCGCGCCTCCACGGTGCGGGTAAAGGCCACGACCCCGGTCGTCGCGTCGACGACCCGGATGTCCACCGCGAGATAGGTCTCCTTCTTCTTGCCGCCGACCCGGATCCCGCGGAAACCGATCCCGCCACCTTCACGGCCGCTCTCCTCGAAGGCCGTCACCGTGCCGGTGACGAGGTACTGGGCGCCGACCATCTGGCCGATCTTGGCGGCCGTAGCCGGGTCAACCCTGCCGCTCGCGCCCAGGTCCTGCTCGTCGAGAATGGCGTCGAGGCGGGCGCGCTCGACCATCTGGAAGGCCCCGGTCGCCGCCAGCTCGTTGGTGAGCATGCCCGCCAGGTCGCGGCCCACGCCGCCCGACCACCAGTAGACTCCCGTCACGTTGTTCTCGAAGTCGTTGACCGCCATGACCGGTCCGGCGGCCTGGGTGGCCACCGGGACGGCCATCGCCGCCAGAACGCTCAATGCCACGAGGATCCTCTTGTCCATCACCTGCGTTCCCTCTCTTTCCGCTGTTCGATCGGACGGCCGCGCCGCCGGCGCTGCCGGGCGGTATCGCCCTGGCCGCTGGGCCGATTCTACATTCTCCCGAGCCTCGGGCGCTGCCACCCCGCCGCGCGTCCGCGCGTCAGCGGCCGATCGCCGCAGCGCGGCCGATTGGGAGAGAATGGCGCCGCCGATGATCGTCACGGCCTCGGAGCACGGCTGGCGCTGCATCACCCAGCCCGACCACGCCCGCCTCGGCCGCGAGCTGCTGGCGCTGTGGCGGCGCGACGGCCTTCCCGATCACCCCCGGCGCGAGGCCCTGCTCGAAGCCGTGCTCGAGCACGACAACGGTTGGCGCGAGGCCGACGCCGCGCCCCGCCTCCACGTCGAGGAAGGCCGGCCCCACGATTTCGTGTCGCACCCGCTCGCCGAGCGGCTCGCGATCTGGCGGCGCGGCATCGAGCGCTATCGCGACGACCGGCCCTACGTCGCCGCCCTCGTTCTCGAGCACGCCCGCTACCTGCATCGCGGCCGCCGGGGAGTGCCCGCCTGGGACGAGTTTCTCGACGAGCTCGAGTCCCGGCGCGGCGAGCTCGCGGCGGCGGCCGGGCTCGCTCCGGCGGAGCTCGCGTCCGACTACCGCTGGCTGCACACGGCAGATCTCTGTTCCCTCGTCGTCTGCGCGGACTGGCGCGAGCCCTTCGAGCGCCGGGGGCTGCGCTGCCGGCTGCGCGAGGACGGGCTCGAGCTGTCGCCGTTTCCGCTCGCCGGAGCGACTCGCTTCTCCGTCCCCTGCCGCGATCTGCCGTCCGGCGAGTACCGCTCCGACGCCGCGGTGGCGACCGCTCTCGCCGCCTGCCGCTGGCGGCGCCTGATCTTCCGCGTCGTCCCCCCCGGCGTGCCCGGGACGGAGCCCGAATCCCCCTCCTGAATACCTTCCCCGCCCGCCGCGAGCGCCGCTTTCGGCCCGTGGTAACGTCGGGCAATGCAGAATCCCGCCGCGAGCGATCCTGCAATGGCGGGCGAGCGCCTCGCCGTCCTGACTCCTTCGCCGATCGGTGTCCTGGGACTGCAGTTCGTCGCCGGCATCGCGATCCGGCTCGAGATCGTGCCGATCGGCGCGCGTCGCAAGCTCTATACGCCGTTCGGGAGCCTCAAGAGCCAGCAGCGATCGGACGAGCTCGACGAGGTGATCGGCAGGCTGTCCGAGTACCTCGCCGGCGCCCGCCGGCGCCTCGACATCGCCTATGACCTGGCCCTGGCGGGCGCCGACGAGTTTACGGCCCGGGTCCTGCGCGAGACGGCGAAGATCCCCTACGGGCGCACGCGGACCCACCAGCAGGTAGCGACCGCGATCGGCCGGCCGGGCGCCTACCGTCAGGTCCTCTCGACTCTCGTCCAGAACCCGCTGCCGCTGCTCGTGCCCTGCCACCGGGTCGTGCCGAGCCGAGCCGGGGCCGGCAGCTACGTCGCGTCGCCCGCGAAGAAGGAGTGGCTCCTCAAGATGGAGCGCCGCGTGCTCGCCGGCGGCCCCTCGTAGGCGAACAGGCTGGCTTGCCGGCTAGAGCCCGGCGCGGCCGAGGCGCCGCAAGGCGAACGTGAGGTCCACCTCCTCGCCGGCGTCGACGACGATGCGCTCCTCGAGGGTCTCGAATCCCTCCTGGGAGATCTCCAGGGTGTGCGGGCCGGCGCTCAGGATGAGGCCGGCGTGGAGGCCGGCCAGCTCGTCGCCGGTGCCCAGCAGGTGGCCGTCCAGGTAGACGGCGGCGCTGCCCGGCTCGACGGCGAGGTGCATCCGCGCCTGGGCGACGACGGCCGGCCTCTCGCGCTGCGGCGCCCGGCGGGCGTACTCGTCCCCGCGCTCCTCACCGTACTCCTCTCCTATCTCGTTGCCACGGTCCTCGCGGCCGGCCGGCGCGAAGCGCATCTCCGGCTTGACCGCCACTCCGTCGTACATCTGGACGTCGATGTCGAGGATGAGGTCGGGGAGGATCTTGACCGTGCGCAGCTGCGTCTCGAATCCGGGCCTGTAGAAACCGATCTCGTACACGCCCCTTTCGAGCCAGAGGTGTCCGGGGAATCCGTCGTACTGCCTGGCGAGGCCGACGTACTGGCCATCGACGTAGACCTCCGTGTCCTTGGGCCTCACCTTGAGATCGAGAGCACCCATTCCCCAGCCCCGGTGGCTCGAGTAGACGACCGGCGCGGGGTAGCCCCATCCCGGACCCCATCCGAAGCCCCAGCTGGGACCCCAGAAGCCCCAGAAGGGGCTCCAGTAGCCCGGGTAGCCCCAACCGAAGCCCACGCGCCCGTAGAAGTGCGAGCCGCCGTGGTGGTAGCCGCCGTAGTGGGAGCCGCCGCCGGGGCGCACCGAGCCGCCGGAGTGGGGCCGGGTGCGGGCCGCACCGCTGCCGCCGCGCGAGCCCGAGCGCGGGACCGCCGTGCGCTGCGCCGAGCTCGACGAGCTGTGCACCGCGGGAGCTCGCGATCCGGAGCTACCGGACCCGGAGCTCACCGAGCCGCTTGAGCTGCTCGAGCTCGACCCGGTGCCGCTGCGCGTCGACCCGGCGCGAGACTGGTCGGCCACGGCGGCGTCCGCGGCAACCCATGCGAAGGCCAGGAAGAGCGCCATGACCTTGGCGAGGCCGGTTCCGAGATGACGGTGGTTGTTGCTCATGATCGACTCCTTCCCTCGCGACGGCGGGTCGCGCACGTCCATTCGTTGCAAGCAGCGCGCCAACCCCTCGGGCCACCCGGCAGCAATCGCGCCGCCGGTCTTGGCCGGGCGACCGTCCTCCAGCTCGGACGGCCGTCCCCGGAGCCGGTCAGCGCCCGCGTCACGCCGCCACGCTCCTTCTCTCCCGGTTCTTCCCACCGCACTCTCCAGAGCCGGCCCGACTAGATTCCCTCGAAAGGAAGGTCGCGGCGGGGATCGCCTTGCTCGAGCTCCGACAGCAGGCGGCGATTGTCGCCCGCCGCCGGGTCCGGAGGCACGATCTCGACGCGATAGTAGTGATCGCCCCGCCGGCCGTCGGGGCGCACGATCCCCCGGCCCGAGAGCCGGAAGCGCTGCCCGCTGCGCGTGCCCTGCGGCAGCTGGACCGTCACGGGCCCGTCCACCGTCGGGATCTCGAGGGCGGCGCCGAGCGACGCTTCGGCGACGGTGATGGGGATCTCGCTGTGGACGTCGGCGCCGCGCTGGGTGAAATGTGCGTGCGGGCGCACCCGAATCGTGACGTAGAGGTCGCCGCGCCCCTCCGGCACGGCATTCCCCTGCCCGCGGACCCGCACCCGGCTGCCGCTGCCGACTCCGGGGGGGATCCTCACCCTCACGCGCTCGAGCCCCACTTCGATCCCCCGGCCCTCGCAGCGCTCGCAGGCGCCGGCGTTGCCGCCGCAGGCCGCGCATGCCGATTCGCGCTGCACGGAGAGCGACACGACGATGCCGCGGACGGCTTCCGCGAAGTCGAGCTCCACCTCGGAGAGGATGTCCGCGGACGGCCCGCCGCCCGCCGGCTCCGGCGCCAGCGGCGCATCCTCGGGCAGGAGCTCGACGACCAGTTCCTCGAAGCGATAGGCCAGATCCGGCGTCGAGAGCGTCGCGCGCCGCAGCGACCGCACGCCGTGACGGCCGCGGGGAGCCGGCGTCTCCTCTCGATCCCAGTGGCGGCGCCGAGCCGGATCCGAGAGCAGCGCGTACGCTTCGGCCGCCATCCGGAACCGCGCCTCCGCCTCGCGGTCCGCCGCCCGCAGCGCGGGGTGAAACCGTCGCGCGAGCTTCTGGTAGGCCCGCCGGATCGTCAGGGCGTCCGCGTCCGGGCTGACGCCCAGGGCGCGATAGGGATCCTCCATCGCGGGCGAGTCTAGCAAGGCCGGCCTGCGCGCTCAGCGCCGTTCCAACGCGAGGCCCTCCGCCGTCGGCCGCGCGTCGAGGATCCGCCCCCCGTGGGCCTCGAGGGCGGCGGCCACGTCCGTCCGCCGCCCGGGGGGGACGAGCAGGGCGACGCAGCCGCCGCCGCCGGCGCCCGTCGCCTTGCCGCCCCAGGCTCCCGCGTCGAGCCCCGCCGCCAGCAGGCGCTCGATCTCGGGCGTCGTGACCCCGGCGGCGAGGCGGCGGCGGAACGACCACTCCCGGTTCATCTGGCGGCCGACCTCCTCGAGATCGGATGCTTCGAGGGCGGCCACGAGGTCGGTCGCCGCCGCGCTGATGCCCGCGAAGAGCTCGATGCTCTCCGGATCCCCGTCGAGCCGCCGCCGCACGACCTCCCAGTTCTTGCCGGCCGAGAAATGGCTGCGCCCGGTGTAGACGACGACGAGGCTCGCGGTCAGGGCGGCAAGGTCCGCCTCCAGGCGGCGAACCACCTCGCCGCCCGCCGCGTGGCGCAGCTCGAGCGCCCCGCCGAGAAGCGCCGGATAGTGGTCCTGGCGACCCGTCGGCAGGCGCATCAGGCGCGCCTCGAGGTCGCGAGCCAGCGCCGACGCGCGACCGGGCGTCGGCGCGGCGCGGCCCACGATCGCCTCGACCGCGGCGATCAGCGTCACCGCCAGAGCCGAGCTCGCTCCCAGCCCGCCACCTCGCGGCGAGCCGCTCGCGACCCGGATCCCGAGCGGCGGCGCCTCGAGCTCGCGAAGGATTTCGCCGATCAGGTCCGTCGCGCCGTTCGCCGCCAGCTCGTCCGCGGTCTGCGCCGCGAAAAGCGTCCCGTCCTGCTCGACGGTGTATCCCCGGACCGCCGGCGTCAGCTCCACCGTCACCGGCAGATCGATCGCCACGTTGACCGTCCGGGCGCCGTCGTGGAGCAGACCGAGCGGCCAGATGTCGAGAGTGCCGCCGGCGAGGTCGACCCGGCACCAGCCGCGGGCGCTGACCCCCACCCTCAGCCCGCTTCCGTCGATGACGGAACGGCGGCGGCGAGGGTGATCTCCGCCGCGACCGGCGGCGGAGCCGGCTCGTAGGGTGCTTGCTCCCACAACGAGCGGCGCAAGCGGTCGCGCTCCGCGAGGAAGGCCGGCATGTCCTCCCGCGCCACGGGATCGGCCGGCATGCTCGCGAGCGACAGCGGGTCGATCCAACGCCCGTCGCGCTGGACGCGGTAGTCCAGGTGAGGTCCGGTCGCGAGGCCGCTGCTGCCGACGTACCCGATCACCTCGCCCTGCTGCACGCGACGGCCGGAGCGGATGCCGCTCGCGAACTTCGAGAGATGCAGGTAGGCGGTGACGTAGCCGTTGGGATGCCGGACCTGGACGGTGCGACCGCCGCCGCCCTTCCAGCCGGCGGCGAGGACGACGCCGTTGGCCGTGACCCGGACGGGGGTGCCCGTGGGCGCCCCGTAGTCCACTCCGTAGTGCGGACTGTAACGCTTGAGCACCGGATGGAAGCGGCGGCCGCTGAACCGCGAGGTCACGCGCGAGTACCGCATCGGGGAGCGCAGGAACATCTTGCGCAACGGGCGCCCCTCGGCGTCGTAGTAGCCGCGCTCGGCCCCGGTGCCGTGCCGGTACGCCTCGAGCCGGCGGCCGCGGTTGTCGTAGGACAGCGCGACGATGCCGCCGAGGGAATGGTACGCACCGTCGAAAAAGACCCTCTCGTAGAGGATGTCGAAGGTGTCTCCGGTCCTCAGATCGCGGGTGAAGTCGAGATCCCACTGCAGGACGTCCGCCATCAGGTAGGTCAGCGCGGCCTCGCCCCCGGCGGCCCGAATCGCCTGCTCCAGCGAGTCCTCGAGCCGGCCGCTCACCCGCTCGACGACCGCCAGGCGCGAGAACTCGCGCCAGGAGCCTTGCCAGGTCCCGTCCTCGCGCCGAACGGCGGCCTTGCCCTTGCCGTCGACGGTGAGCACGAACGACCGCAAGCCGGAGTCCGGGTCGTAGTCCACCGCGTAGCTGTCCTGAGGCCGGATGCGCCGCAGATCGGCGTGCTTGGCGAGCTCGTCGATCACGCGCTGCAGCTGCGGCGGCTCGAGGTCGAAACCGGAGAGGACGTCGCTGACGGTCTGGCCCGGCTGGAAGGCCATTTCGAGCGGGATCCCGTCCAGGACCGCGGTCCGGGCGGAGACGGGTCTCATCGCGGCGAGCAGCGGGTGGTAGGCGGCGCTGGCCGCCACCGGAAACGGCGACTCGATCCTGGCCTCCAGCCGGTCGGTGATCGCGCCGAGCGCCAGCGCCACGCCGGCCAGGCCGAGCGGCAGGGCCAGGCGCCACCGGCCGCGCCGGGCCGACATCTGGTTCCCGGGCGCATAGCCCACTCGCTGGCTCCACCTCCGACGCGTCACACCCCGTCCCCGAGCTGCTGCCCTTGGTACTCCGGTCTCGTCCTTGCCGGGCCGGATCCTACCACGACGAAGCCTCCGCTCGAGGAACCCCAAGTCCCAGGAACACAAGGGAGAACTGGGGATCCCCTGGCGGGGGCCGCGGCTCCCGGCGGCGGCCTAGGAGCCCAGCACCTGGGCGACGACCGCGTCGGGGTCCTGCGGCAGCTTCTCGCTGAACGAGACGCGGCCGTCCTTGAGGATGAGCAGCCAGGGCGCGCTGTTGACGTGATTGCGCTTGGACAGCTCACCGTCCCGATCGAGGAAGACGGGCGCCTTCAAAGGGGGCTTGCCCGCGAGGAACGACCTGACGGCGCCTCCGTCCTCCTGGAAGTTGATGGTGACGACGCGCGCCCGGTCGCCCCAGCGATCGACCAGCGCGTTGACCCGGTCCACGATGTCGCGGCCACGGGGCGCCCAGGAGGTCCAGAAGACGACGATCTGGGTGCCCTGCGAAAGCTCCCCTTCGGTGAGCTCGCCGCGGTCGAGCCCCGGCAGCCGCAGCTCCTGACCCTGCGCCACGGCCGCTCCGGCGATCAGCGCGGCCAGCGCCGCGAACAGCGGGACAACCTGTTTCATCTGCATGTCCTCTCCTCAGGCGGCGCGGTGCGGCAGGGCGCCGACGATGCGCAGGCGCAAGGACCACGGAGCCCCCAGGCGCGCGCAGCAATCCCGCACGAGCTCGCGAATCGGCTCGGTCTCCCGGAGCTTGCGGCCGCAATCGGCGCAGACTTCGAGGTGGGCCTCGAAGGCGCCCCAGGGATTCTCCGAGCCGGAGGGCACGCAGCCGCTGACCAGGGCGGTTTGGGCTTCTGTGCAGTTCATCGTCAGTCTCGGACGCGCGAGAGCTCGAGCCCGCGAGCGTCAGCTCGCCTATTCTAACGGCATGCGAGGCCCGGTGAATTCCCGGGCCGGCGGGGCGGAGATGGGAGGGGGCTCAGGCCGTCTTGGGCCGGCTGCGCATCTTGGCCGGCTCGCCGTTGCGCAGGTAGCCGCGCTCGCGGGCGTACTTGAGCAGCGAGGCCTCGAGCAGCTTGCGGCCGCGATAGAGGCGGCTCATCACCGTGCCGACGGGGACGTCGAGGACGGTGGCGATCTCCTTGTAGGTGAGATCCTCCAGGTCGGCCAGCAGGACGGCCATCCGGTAGTCCGGCGGCAGATCCCGGATCGCGCTGGAGACGTCCGCGTCGAGCACTCCCTCGAATGCCAGGTCCTCGGGCGTCTTGTCGCGGCCGCGCACCTCGTCGCTCAGCTGGATCTCGAAGGCGTCCTCGATCTCGGCGAAATCGCCCAGGCGCGGCGTCTTCTGCTGCTTGCGGTACGCGTTGATAAACGTGTTCTTCAAGATCTTGAAGAGCCACGCCTTGAAGTTCGTGCCTTCCTGGAACCGGTCGTAGTACTTGTAGGCCTTGAGGTAGGTCTCCTGGACGAGGTCCTCGGCGTCCTCGGCGTTGCGCGCCATGCGGTAGGCCGTGTTGTACAGGCCGTCGAGGAAGGGCATGGCCGCCGCCTCGAAGTCCCACCCCCTGTCGTGGTTTGCCTGCACCCTCATGATCAGACCTCCGGTCTCGACCCGCAGCCCTGTTACGCATGGACCGTGCCACCGCCCGCGGCGCCGGCCGGCAGGCAGGCAGCCGCTCCGGCGCGGCGAGCGCGCGCAGGGCTCCGTCCCTGCTGGGTGACGAGGGTCGTCCGTCGTCGAGGGCGCGGCCGAGCCGCCGCGCCGCGACCTCGGCGGCACCGATCAGGGCAGCGGCAGCACGCTCGCCTTCGCGAGCTCGACGAGCGGTCCGGGCACCAGGCCCAGGAGCAGGGTCGCCAGGGCGCAGAAGCCGATCGCCGCGACCAGGCCGCGCGCTTCGAGCGGCCTGGGGGTCACGTCGTCGGAGTCCTTGAGGTACATCTGCACCACGATGCCCAGGTAGTAGTAGAGCGACAGGGCGCTCGTCAAGACGCCGATGACCGCCACCCAGGTCCAACCGGCCTCCACGGCCGCCGCGAAGAGGTAGATCTTCCCGAAGAAGCCTCCGGTCGGCGGGATCCCGGTCAAGGCCAGCATGAAGAGCAGCATCATGGCGGCGAGCAACGGGGCGCGCCTGGCGAGGCCGGCGTAGTCCTCATAGGTCTCGCCGGCGTACTCCCGGCGCTCGAGGAGGATGACCGTGCCGAAGGCGCCGAGGGTGATGAGGACGTAGGCCAGCAGGTAGAAGAGCACGGCCCACTGCCCATCGTCGCTCATCGCCAGAACGCCCATCAGGACGTAGCCGGCGTGCGCGATGGAGCTGTAGGCGAGCATGCGCTTGACGTTGGTCTGGGTCAGCGCGGCGAGGTTGCCCCAGATCATCGTCACCGCCGCGACCGCCGCCGTGATGATCTGCCAGTCGAGGGCGAGCCCCGGCAGGGCGGTGTAGAAGATGCGCACGAGGATGGCGAAAGAGGCGGCCTTCGAGCCGGCGGCCAGAAACGCCGTGACCGGAGTCGGGGCTCCCACGTAGACGTCGGGCGTCCAGACGTGAAAGGGAACCGCCGCCACCTTGAAGAAGAGTCCGATGGCCAGCATCAGCCATCCTAGGCCGATCACGAGCGGCATGGTCCGTGCCGCCGCCGGCAGCGCGGCCGCGATCTCCGCAAGCCCCAGGCTCCCGGCCGCGCCGTACAAGAGCGACATTCCGTAGAGCATCACGCCGCTCGACAGCGCGCCGAGGATGAAGTACTTGAGCGCCGCTTCGTTGGACCGGGTCTCGTGCTTGAAATAGCCGGCCAGGACGTAGCTCGACAGCGCCATGAGCTCGAGGGAGAGCCAGATCGAGAGCAGGTTGGCGCCGCCCGCCATCAACAGCATGCCGGTGGCCGCCGTGAGGAGGAGGGAGAAGAACTCGCCGGCGCGGTAGCCGCTCTCCTCGACGAACCGGCACGACAAGACGACCGTGAGACCGGTGGCGAGCAGCAGGAGGAGCTTCCAGTACAGCGCGTAGTCGTCGAGCACGTACATGCCCGCCAGCAGGAGGCCGGGCGGCGCGTCCTGCGCCACCCACACGACCATCACGGCGGTCGCGGCGAGGGTCGCCAGGGAAAAGAGCGTCGCGGCCCGGCTGCCGAGACCGCGCCCCACCGAGGAGCTCAGCAACAGGAGGAGACCGGCCGTCAGGAGGAAGATCTCCGGCAGCAGGTAGAGGAAGTCCCGTAGGGGAATCTGCGGCATGCGTCAGCGGGCCTCTTCGGTCTCGGCCCCCGCCGCCGGCAGCGTGGCGACGGCCGCGGCATAGTCCGCGTCGACCTTGCGCACGATGTAGTCCACCGGCTTCTCGAGGACCGCGAAGAACGGCTTCGGATAGAGGCCGATCCAGAAGCACAGGATCACCAGCGGCATCAGATAGAGGAGCTCGCGCCGGTCGAGATCCTCGAGATTCTCGTTCTCGGGATTCGTCAAGGGCCCGAAGAACACCCGCTGGAACATCCACAGCATGTAGGCCGCGCCCAGCACGATGCCCACGGCGCCCACCAGCGCCCACCACCAGGTCCGGTTGAAGGCGCCGACCAGGATCGTGAACTCCCCGACGAAGCCGTTCAGGGTCGGCAGGCCGATCGACGCCATCGTGATGACGAGAAAGACGGTCGCGTAGAGCGGCATCTTGCTCGAGATTCCGCCGTACTCGGAGATCATCCGCGTGTGCCGGCGCTCGTAGATCACCCCGACGAGGAGGAAGAGCGCGCCCGTCGACAGCCCGTGGTTGATCATCTGCAGGATGCCGCCGTTGAGTCCGGCCGTGTTCAGGGCGAAGATGCCCAGCATCACGAATCCCAGGTGGCTGACCGACGAATAGGCCACCAGCTTCTTCATGTCCTTCTGCGCCATGGCGACCAGCGCGCCGTAGATGATGCCGATGAGCGACAGCGCCACCATCCAGGGGAGCAGCTCCCAGGTCCCCTGCGGCAGGATGGGGAGCGAGAACCTGACGAACCCGTAGGTGCCCATCTTCAAGAGGACGCCGGCGAGAATCACCGAGCCGGCGGTCGGGGCCTCGACGTGGGCGTCCGGCAGCCAGGTGTGAAACGGGAACATCGGCACCTTGATGGCGAACCCCACGAAGAACGCCAGGAAGATCCACCACTGCAGCTCGCCGGGGATCTGGGAACCGATCTCGTGGAACTGGAGGATCGAGAAGGTCCGCGGATTGCCGAGCCCCTCGTACCCCAGGAGGCCGCCGGCGTTGTAGAAGTAGAGCGCCAGGATGCCCAGGAGCATGAGGACCGAGCCCACGAGCGTGTAGAGGAAGAACTTGATCGCCGCGTAGAGCTTGCGCGAACCGCCCCAGATGCCGATGAGGAAGTACATCGGCACCAGCATGACCTCCCAGAAGACGTAGAAGAGGAAGAAGTCCAGCGCCATGAAGACGCCGAGCATCCCCGTCTGGAGCAGCAGCATGAAGACGTAGTACTCCTTCTCGCGCTCCTTGATGGCCGACCAGGAGGAGAGGAAGGAGATGACGCCGAGCAGGGTCGTCAGGAGAACCAGCAGCAGAGCGATGCCGTCGATGCCGAACTCGTAGCGCACGCCGATCGACGGGATCCACGAGGCGCTCTCGCGGAACTGGAACAGCTCCCCCGCGGGTTCGAACTCGAACCACAGCGGCACCGAGATCAGAAAATCCAGCAACGCCACGCCCGTGGCGAAACGCCGGATGCCGCCCGAGTTCTCGCTCTTCATTCCGAAGATGACCACGAGTGCGCCGGCCAGCGGCACGTACGTGATCACGCTCAGAATCGGGACTTGATGTATCCACTCGAACATGACGTTCCCTCGACTCTCTCTAGAGCTGCCTCAGCCCCCCAGCCGGACGACGATGTAGAACCAGACGAGAACGGCGGTGCCGATGGCCACGACCAGGGCGTACTGTGAGACGAGACCCGTCTGCAGGCCTCGGAAGAAGCGGGAGCCGGCCTGCGAGAGCCAACCGACCAGGTTGACGGCGCCGTCGACGAAGTACTTGTCGAAGAAGCCGGAGAGCACCGAAGTGGCCACCGTGACGTTGCGCGAGCCGTTGACGAGGAACCCGTCGATGAACCCGCTGTCGAACCTAAAGAGCGCCCGCGCGCTGGCCCACGTGCCGCGCACGACGGTCTTGTCGTAGGCCTCGTCGACCCAGTACTTGTTCGCCAGCAGCCGGTGCAGCCGCGGCAGCCTCGCGGCCCAGCGCTCGCCCTCGGCCAGCCCCCTGTCGCCGCCGTAATAGTGCCAGGCCAGCCAGATGCCGGCCGCGGCCATCGCCACGGACAGCGCCATCAAGCCCAGCTCCAGGGCGACGCTCGCATGGTGCTCGTGACCGGCGCCGACGTGGGCGACGACCCGCCCGACGAAGTGGTCGAAGACGTTGACGTCGAAGCGTCCCAGCCTCGGGATGCCGACGTAGCCGGAGACCGCCGCGCCCGCCGCCAGGACGATGAGGGGCACGGTCATCGAGGGCGGCGACTCGTGGAGGTGATCTCGCTGCTCCGGGGTCCCCCGGAACTCGCCGTGGAAGGTCATGAACAGGAGCCGGAACATGTAGCAGGCCGTCAGGCCCGCGGTCACGAGGCCCACGATCCACAGCAGCTTGCTGCTCGCCCAGGTCGATGCCAGGATCTGGTCCTTGCTGAAGAAGCCGGCGAGCCCCGGAACCCCGGCGATCGCCAGCGTGCCGACGAGAAACGTCCGGTAGGTCCACGGCATGTGCGCTCGGAGGCCGCCCATCTCGCGCATGTCCTGCTCGCCGCCCATGGCGTGGATGACCGAGCCGGAGCCCAGGAACATGAGGCCCTTGAAGAAGGCGTGCGTCATCAGATGGAAGATGGCCGCGCCGTAGGCTCCGACGCCGCAGGCCAGGAACATGTAGCCCAGCTGCGACACCGTCGAGTAGGCCAGGACCTTCTTGATGTCGGTCTGGGCCAGACCGATCGTCGCGGCGAAGATCGCGGTGAGAGCCCCGACGACCGCGACGACCTCGGAGATGCCCGGCGCCAGCTGGAAGAGGACGTTGGCGCGGGCCACCATGTAGACGCCCGCCGTCACCATCGTCGCCGCGTGGATCAGGGCCGAGACCGGCGTCGGACCGGCCATGGCGTCGGGCAGCCAGACGTGCAGCGGGATCTGGGCGCTCTTGCCCGTGGCGCCGCCGAAGATCGCCAGGGCCACGAAGGCCGCGAAGCTCAGGCCGAGGACGTAGGTCCCCTGGACGGCCGCCGGGGAGTGCTCGATCGCCCCCAGCACCCGCTCGTAGTTGAGGCTGCCGAAGCGTTGGACGAGCGCGAACATCGCCGCCAGGAAGAAGAAATCCCCGATCCGGTTGACGATGAAGGCCTTGCGGCCGGCGAAGGGCGGGAAGTCCTGGTCGTAGTAGAAGCCGATGAGCAGGTAGGAGCACAGGCCCACGCCCTCCCAGCCCACGAAGGTGACCAGGAAGTTGTTGCCCAGCACGAGCATCAACATCATGCCCATGAAGAGATTCAGGTAGGTGAAGTAGCGCTGGAAGCCGGGCTCGTGGTCCATGTAGCCGACCGAGAACCAGTGGATCCAGAAGCCGACGAAGGTGACGACGAAGATCATCACGCAGGAGAGAGGGTCGAGCAGGAAGCCCATCTCGATCGACAGGTCGGCGAACGTGCCGTCGTCGATCCCGAGAAAGCCCGACGGGATCCACTCGTAGACCTGCTGCTCGAAGGGCTCCCCGGCGGCGTAGTGCTCGCTTCCCAGATAGCCGCTGATCGCCAGCACGGCCACCAGCAGCGACGCCAGGACGGAGCCGCAGGCGACCATCCAGACGCCCTTCTTGCTCAGGCGGCCGCGCAGGAGGACGCCGTTGGCGAAGGCGCCGAAAAACGGCAGCAGGGGGATGAGCCAGAGCAGCCTCATCCCGAGAGCTCCGTCGCCTTGTCGAGCTCCGTCGTCTGCCGCAGGCGGAAGAGCGCGACGAGGATGCCGAGACCGACCGCGGCCTCGCCGGCCGCCACCGCGATCGAGAAGACGGCGAAGACCTGCCCCGTCAGGTCGCCGTTGGCGTAGGAGAACGCGACCAGGTTCAGGTTCACCGAGTTGAGCACCAGCTCGAGCGACATCAGCACGACGATCATGTTGCGGCGCACGATGATGCCGACCACTCCGACGAGGAAGAGCAGGAAGCTGAGCACCACGTAGTGCAGCGTTCCCACCTCGAGGATGGCGCCCATCGCTACTGCCTCCGCCCCAGGAGCACCGCCCCGACCATCGCCACGAGGAGAAAGACCGAGACGATCTCGAACGGCAGCAGGTACTGCCGGTAGAGGACCCAGGCCACGGCCTGGGAGTTGCCCAGCGCCAGGCCCTCGACGTGGGTGAACGCGGGCGGCGAGGAAGCGGGATCGGAGAAGACCGCCGGGTAGAAGGCGCGGACGAACACGAGCCCGAGCACCAGCGCCGCGACGAGGCCCAGCCACCAGTGCGGGCCGTACTTGCGCGTCTCCCGGAGCTGATGCTGGTTGATCAGCATGATGACGAAGAGAAACAGCACCATGATGCCGCCGCCGTAGACGAAAACCTGGACGACGGCCAGGAACTCGGCGCCCCTGAGCAGGAAGAGAACGGCGATCGACAGGAAGCTGACCAGCAGCGCCACCGCGCAGTACATCGGATTGCGCAGCGTCACGACGCCGACGGCCGCCGCCAGGGCCAGCGCCCCGAACACGAAGAACATCAGATCGGCCCCGTGAACCGTCAGGAACTCCAACGACGATCCCCCTTCCGCACGAACAACCAGCCGCGACCAGCTCGTGCTTCGCCAGTGGGCCGGATCGTCGCACCGCAGCTACGCGCGGCCGAGGCGTACGTGGGTGTACGTCGCAGGTCGCGCGCGGCGAGCACGCGGCGAGCCGGTCCGCTGGCGGAGCACGCGCCCACTAGCGCACCTCTCGATCGGTATAGGCGGGCCTGATCTTCCAATCCTGCAGCTCGTCGATGTCGACGTACAGATTCTCCCAGCGGTCGTAGCTTGCCAGCTCGTAGGTCTTCGAGGTGAGCCAGATCGACTTCGGCTCCGTGGGGCAGGCCTCCTCGCACAGGCCGCAGAACATGCAGCGCTGCACGTCGATGTCGAACCGGTCGAGGACCTTCTCCTTCTTCTCGGTGACCGGGTTGAGCTCCTGGTGCCAGTCGATGTAGATGATGTCGATCGGGCAGTCCCGGGCGCACAGGGTGCACTTGATGCAGCGGTCCTCGTCGAGCCGGAACATCCCCCGGAAACGGTGAGCCGGCTCGCGCCGCTCCTCGGGGTACTGCACCGTCTCCTTCTTCTTGAAGAGGTGCTTGAAGGTGATCCCGAGCCCCGCGAAGAGGTCGAGCAGCATCACGCGGTCGAAAAAGGAGCGCACGGCACTCGTTGCAGCACTCATTGCAGGATCTTCCAGACGCCGGTGCCGAAGATGGTCAGGAGCACCAGCGGAATGAGCCATTTCCAGCCCAGTTCCATGAGCTGGTCGAACCGGTAGCGCGGAAAGGTGCCGCGGAACCAGATGTAGACGAAGAGGAAGGCGGCGAGCTTCGTCGAGAACCAGAGGATCCCCACGAGGCCGAGCGGCGGGGTCAGCACGGGAATCCACTGCAGATCCAGGAAGCCGGCCCACCCGGCGTTGGGGAACGGCTGGTGCCAGCCGCCGAGGAAGAGAGTCACCGCGACGGCGGAGATGACGATCATGTTGGCGTACTCGCCGAGGAAGAACAGGGCGAAGCGCATGCCCGTGTACTCGGTGTGGAAGCCCGCCACGAGCTCTGATTCGGCCTCGGGAAGATCGAAGGGGTTGCGGTTCGTCTCGGCGACGCCGGCCACGAAGTAGATGAAGAAGGCGACGAGCCCCAGCCCCCAGCCCTGGAAGATGAACCAGCGCTGCTGCTCGAACTGGGCCTGCACGATCCCCTGCAGCGACATGGTGCCGGCCATGAGCAGCGGGATGACCAGCGAGAAGCCCTGCGGGATCTCGTAGGAGACCATCTGCGCGGCCGCCCGCAGCCCGCCGAGCAGCGAGAACTTCGAGTTCGAGGCCCAGCCGCCCAGGATGATGCCGTACACCCCGACGGTGGCCATGGCGACGACGAAGAGCAAGGCTACGTTGACGTCCGTGACGAAGTAGTCGAGGCTGCCGCCCGTCTGGCTCGCAGCCGGCCCGAAGGGGATGACCGAGAAGATGACGAACGCCGGCGCCACCACCAGGCAGGGCGCCACGATGAAGGCCCAGCGGATCGCCGTCGAGGGAATGATGTCCTGCTTCACCAGGAGCTTGGCGATGTCGGCGACCGGCTGCAGCAGCCCCCACGGCCCCACCCGGTTCGGACCGAGACGCACCTGCATGAAGCCGAGGATCTTGCGCTCGGCGAGCACGAGATAGCTGATGAGCGGCAGGATGCCGACGAAGATCAGCACCGCGATCTTGATCAGCGGCGAGACCGCGTGGTCGAAGACGGCCGGCCCGACGAGGTCGCGCAGGGACTCGAGCATCGCCACTAGCGATCGACCTCCCCGAGAACGATGTCCGTCGTCCCGACGATCGCCACGAGGTCCGACAGCAGTCGGTCCTGGGTCAGCTCGGGGACGATCTGGAGGTTGTAGAACGACGGCGGCCGGACGCGGCAGCGCTGCGGGTTGGGGGTGCCGTTGCCCACGATGTAGAAGCCGATCTCGCCCTTGGGACCCTCGATCGCGTAGTAGGCCTCGGTGTCCTTGGCGGCCTTGAGCACGCGCGGCTTCTTGGCCATGACCGGACCGTCGGGGAGCTTGTCGAGACACTGCCGCACGATGCGGGTCGATTGCCGCATCTCCTCCATGCGCACGAGATAGCGGTCGTAGGTATCGCCCCCATGGAAGACCGGCACGTCGAAGTCGACCTCCCCGTAGGCCTCGTACGGGGTCGCCTTGCGCAGATCGAAGCCGACGCCGCTGGCCCGCAGCATCGGACCCGTGACGCCGTACTGCAGGGCCTGCTCCTTCGACATCACCCCGATTCCCACCGTGCGCTTCTTCCAGATCCGGTTGTGGGTGAGCAGGCCCTCGTACTCGTCGACCTTCGCCGGAAACTTGTCGACGAACGCGCCGCAGCGGTCCGTCCAGCCCACGGGGAGATCGAACGGCAGCCCGCCGGGGCGCATGCAGTTGAGCGTCAGCCGCGCGCCGCAGTACTCCTCGAAGAGATCGAGCACCTCCTCGCGCTCGCGGAAGGTGTAGAAGAAAGGCGTCATCGCGCCGATGTCGATGGCGTGGGTCGCCAGCCAGAGCAGGTGGCTCGAGATGCGCTGCAGCTCGCAGAGGATCGTGCGGATGTAGGCCGCGCGCGGCGGCACGGTCAGGCCGGTGAGCTTCTCCACGGCGCCCACGTAGGCCAGGTTGTTGGTCGCCGCCGCGACGTAGTCCATGCGATCGGTGTGCGGGACGTTCTGGAAGAAGGGGTGCAGCTCGAAGAGCTTCTCCGTGCCGCGATGGAGGTAGCCGATGATCGGATAGCAGCCGACGATCCGCTCGCCGTCCACCTTGAGGTCGAGACGCAGCACGCCGTGGGTGGAGGGATGTTGCGGCCCGAAGGCCAGCTCCATCTCCTCGACCTCGAAGAGCGAATCCCGGGTCCCCACGGTGTCCGGAGCGGCCATCGGGTCAGGCGTCCTCCGCGGCGCCGGCCGCGCCCTCTTCGTCGCGCGGCGGCTTCCACCCCGTGCCCGTGCCGGTCACCGGTCCCGCCGCCTCTTCGTAGTACTCGGGGTAGATCGCCGCTCCGGTCTCGATCCCTTCTACGGGGAAGTCCTTGCGCAGCGGATGACCCTCGAAACCCTCCCACATGAGGATGCGCGTCATGTCCGGATGGTCGGCAAAGCCGATCCCGTACATGTCGAACGCCTCGCGCTCCGGCCAGTTGGCGCCGCGCCACAGCGGCACGAGGCTCGGCACGGGCGAGTCCTCGTCCGTGGACACGCGAAGCCGGACCCGCCGGCAGCTGTCCAGGTTCATCAGATGGTAGACGACCTCGAAGCGGGGGCCTTCCCGGTCCGGGTAGTCCGCGCCGCAGATGTCGATCAGCATCGTGAACCCGTGCTCGTCGTGCAGCGAGCGCGCGACCTCGCGGATCGCGTCGCGCTCGACGGCGAGCACGAGGTCGCCGGCCAGCGTCCGCGCCGAGAGCAGGCTCGCGCCGTGGCGCTCGGCCAGCGCCGCCGCGATCGGGTCGCCGCCGGCCTCCTCCCACTCCGGGATCTTCGGCTCTCTCTCCCAGGCCGGCTTGGCCGCCTCGGCGGCCTCCTTGGCCGCCTTGGCCTTGGCCGCGGCCTCCGCCCTCGCCTTGGCGGCCGCCTCAGCCGCGGCTTGCGCCGCCGCCCCGTCTGCCTCTTCCGGCCCCTTGCGCTCTTCGTCGCCCATCGGGTCCGCCCGTCAGGAAGCCTTCTTCCGGGTCACCGTCATGCGGTCGATCTTGCGCTGGAGATGCAGCAGCCCCCAGAGCAGGGCCTCGGGGCGCGGCGGGCAGCCCGGCACGTAGACGTCGACGGGGATGACGCGGTCCACGCCCTGGGTCACGGCATAGGTGCGGTACGGCCCGCCGCAGGTGGCGCACGCGCCCATGGCGATCGCCCACTTCGGGTCGGGCATCTGGTCCCACAAGCGGCGCACGATGGGCGCCATCTTCTCCGTCACGGTGCCGGCGACGATCATCAGATCGCTCTGCCGCGGACTGGCCCGGAAGACCTCGGCCCCGAAGCGCGACATGTCGTGCCGGGGGTCGAGCACCGCCATCATCTCGATCGCGCAGCACGCCAGGCCGAACTGCATCGGCCAGATGGCCGAGCGCCGCGCCCAGTTGAAGATCTTGTCGTACGTGGTCGTGAGGACATTGGCCTCGACGTTGTCCATCAAGCCCAATTGAGCGCCCCTCGCTGCCACGCGTAGACGTAGCCGACGATCAGGATGACGAGGAAGACGATCATCTCGACGAAGCCGAAGATGCCGAGGCGATCGAACTGCACGGCCCACGGGAAGAGGAAGATCGTCTCGACGTCGAAGACGACGAAGAGCACGGCGATCAGGTAGTAACGGATGGAGAAGCGATGGTCGTGGGCGAAGGTCTCGGCCGGGTTGCCGCACTCGTAGGGGTCGTCGTTGATCGTCGCCGAGGCGCCCTTGAAGAGGGCTCCGCCGGGCCGGAACAGGCGTGCCGCGACCAGGGTCACCACCAGGAAGACGATGGAGAACAGGGCGAAGACCAGGATCGGAAGATAGTTCTCCATCAGCGATACCGAAGAAGGGATTCTTCTCTCGAGCGAAGCGCGACCTGGCGAGCGCGGCCATTCTACCGGAGGCTCGGGGGGTGTCAAGAAAGCGCGCGAGCGCCCCGGCGGGCGGGGGCGGGAGCCGATCTCGGAGCCCTGAGAGGCAGATCGAAGAGCCCGCCGGCGTCCACCTCCCGCGCCTGCACGAGCACCCGGATCTCGGTTCCCATCGCCGCCGGATCGAGCAGCCGAGCCGCTTCCAGGCGGGTCCCCGGGGCGGCGCGGT
Source organism: Acidobacteriota bacterium (assembly GCA_029862975.1). GTDB lineage: Bacteria > Acidobacteriota > Thermoanaerobaculia > Multivoradales > JAHEKO01 > CALZKB01. Next base: position 31,525 of record JAOTWP010000008.1, on the reverse strand, counting down.
CCAGGCCGTCGAAGACGCCGCAGGCGCCCAGCCACTCGGCCTGGGACACGAGGCCGAGGGTCCCGAGACCGGCGCGCTCGCCCTCCGCGATCAAGGCCGAGAAGTCCACGTGGGCCGTGATGTCCTGCCGGCCCACGTCGACGAACGGGTTGCGGTGCACTCTGTGCCGGCGGTAGCAGGCGAGGGTGCCGTGGCGCCGGATCCGCGGATCGAGGAGCCGGTGGCGCTCGAAGCCGTAGTCGCAGGTGACGAGGAGGCCCGCGTCGAGAGCCGCGGCGAGCCGTGCATAGAGCGACGTCCACGCCGGCGCGAGGTCGACGATCTGTCCGTCCTGAGCCAGCTCGGCGTAGGGCTCTACGAGGGGCGACAGCTCGGGCCGCGAGAGCGGAGCCCGCCGCCAGGCGAAGCCGCCGTCGCGCGCCTCCACCCGCAGCTCCTCCCAGCCGTCGCCGGCCCGCCGGAAGCGGTGAAACGGCAGCGCGTCGAAGAGCTCGTAGGAGAAGACGAGGCCGCGGACCCGCGAGGCGGCGACCGCCTCGAGCGCGGGCAGATCGACGACGGGCGCGGGGAGCGGGCGCGTCACCCGCTCCCAGCCCAGAAGCCGGCCGCGATGCCCGGGGGCGAGCGCCGCGACCACGGCCTCCAGGTGGCTGCCGTCGCCGTAGCCGGCCTCCAGCAGGTCGGCGTCACCGCCCAGACGCTCGCCGAGCCGCTCGAGGAGCCGCGCGGTCGACGCCCCGAAGAGCGGCGAGATCGAGGCGCCCGTCACGTAATCGCCCGCCGGACCGATGCGCGGTCTCGGCGTCGCGTAGTAGCCCCCTTCTCCGTAGAGGGCTTCGTCCATAAACTCGGCGAACGGCAGAGGCCCGTCCCGCTCGATGCGGCGCAGCAGTCGTGCCGACGGCGTGCTCATGAGCGAAGTGTATAATCCCACGCAAATGCCTCAAGAAGAAGGACTTCCATCCACCTCCCGTTTGCTCGGCCTGGTCGATGCCATGGCCGGGCGGCCGGTGATCATGCTCGCCGACATGGTCGCGGACCGCTTCGTCACCGGGACGCCCAAACGCATCAGCCGGGAGGCGCCGGTCCTCATCCTGCGCCACGAGAGCGAGGTCCTCGTTCCGGGCGGCGGCGCCAACGCCGTGGCCAACGTCGCGGCGCTGGGCGGCCGTCCCCTGCCGCTCGGAGTGGTCGGCGACGACGCGAGCGGCCGCGAGCTCGTGGCGTGCTTCGAGGAGCGCGGCATCGCCACGAGCGGCATCGCCGTCAACGCCGGCTACCGCACCCCGACCAAGGTCCGCATCCTCGGCGGCGGGCGCCATGCCATCAAGCAGCAGATCGTGCGCTACGACGTCGAGGACTCGATCGAGCCCGGCGCCGCGGAGCTCACGACGTTCCAGCGCGCGCTGTCGGCCTGGAAGAACGAGGCACGCGTGGGGGTGCTGTCGGACTACGGCTACGGGATCGTCCAGCCGGCGATGGTCGAGCCGCTGCGCACCGCCATGGCGGCCGGTGGCCGCGTGCTCTGCGACAGCCGCCACCGCCTGGCCGACTTCGCCGGCGTCGACGCCGCCACGCCGAACGCCGAGGAGGCCGAGAGCCTGCTGGGCCGAAGCCTCGACGACGACCTCGACGGCAGCGGCCGCGAGCTGCGGCGGAGGCTCGCCTGCCCGACGCTGCTCGTCACCCGTGGCAGCTCCGGCATGAGCCTGTTCACCGGCACCGCCACCATCCACCTGCCGGTCCACGGCACGACCCAGGTGGCGGACGTCACCGGCGCCGGCGACACGGTGATCGGCACCTTCGCCCTCGCCACGGCCGCCGGAGCGACGCCGCTCGAAGCGGCGCTTCTGGCCAACTACGCGGGCGGGGTCGTCGTCATGAAGATGGGGACGGCGACGCTTGACCGCGCGGAGCTCGCGGCGGCGGTGACCGCCGGCTCCGGCCTGCTCGCGAGGGTCTCGTGGGCCGCGTCGTGAGCCCCGCGGCGCTCGCGGCCGAGCTCGAGGGCCGGCGGGCTGCCGGCTCGAGCGTGGCGCTGGCCAACGGCCACTTCGACCTGCTCCACGTGGGCCACGTCCGCTACCTCACGGCGGCCGCGGCGCAGGCCGACGTCCTCGTCGTCGCCATCAACGACGACGCCTCGGTGCGGCGGCTCAAGGGGCCGGGACGCCCGATCGTGCCCGCGGCGGAGCGGGCCGAGCTGCTGGCGGCGCTCGCCGCCGTCGATTACGTGACGATCTTCGAGGGCGACAGCCCCGCCCCGCTCATCGGCCTCCTGCGCCCCGAGGTCCACTGCAAGGGCACCGACTACGGCTCGCCGGAGCGGGTTCCCGAGTACGCGGCGGTGCGCGCCTACGGCGGCCGCACCGTTCTCGTGGGCGACCCCAAGGAGCACTCGACGTCGGACCTGATCGCGATCGCGAGAGGGCCGGGCCGGGGCTGAGTCGCGGCCGGCGATGAGCGCCACCCGGATCCTCGTCGTTCGCACCGGCGCCCTGGGCGACGTGGTGCACACGATGCCGCTGGCGAGCGCGCTGCGCCGTCACCGGCCCGACGCGCGGATCGGCTGGCTGGTGGAGCGGCGGCTCGCGCCGCTCCTGCGCGGCCACCCCGCCGTCGACGACGTTCTCGAGATCGCTCTCGCGGACTGGCGGCGGGAGCCCTTCGCGACGGCCACCCGGCGCGCGGTCGCCTCCTTCTGGCGGGTGCTCGACGCGTTCGCGCCGGAGATCGTGATCGACGCCATGGGCAACCACAAGAGCGCGGCGCTCGCCGCCTTGAGCGGCGCCGACCGGCGGATCGGGGCCGCCCGCCGGGACCGGCGAGAGCCGTCGAGCGCGCTGTGGATCAGCGAGCCCGTCGCGCTCGTGGGGGCGCACGCGGTCGACCGCGCGATGTCCCTGCTTGCCGGCCTCGGAATCTCGGACCGCAGCGTGGATTTCGGCGCGGCGGCGATCCTCCGCGGGCCACCGGCCGCGACGGCCACGCCCCCGGTGCTGATCCACCCCGGCGCCGGGTGGCGCAACAAGGAGTACCCGCCGGAGCGTTGGGGGCGCGTCGCCGGCGAGCTCGCGGCGGCCCGCGGTCTCGAGGTCGGCGTGCTCGCCGGGCCCGGCGAGGAGGAGCTGGCCGCGGAGGTCGGGCGTGCCGCGGGCGGCGCCGCCCGCGTCGTCCCGGCGCTCACCCTCGAGGGGCTCGCGGCCCACCTGCGCGGCGCCCGGATCCTCCTCGCCGGCGACACGGGCCCCCTCCACCTGGCGGCGGCGCTGGGCACGCCGGTCGTCTGCGTCCTCGGGCCGACGGATCCGGCCCGCAACGGGGCCTACGGCGCGCCGGAGAGCAACGTCGCGCATCCCCTGCCGTGCAGCTTCTGTTACAAGCGGCTGGACGCGCCGAAGGCCTGCCTGCTCGCCATCGAGCCCGGCGAGCTCGTCGCCCGCGCCGGGCTCGTGCTCGACCGGGTGGACAGCCGCTAAGTGCCTTTTTTGGTCGTCGTTTGTTCGACCGTCACCGGTTTTGACGAGGGCCGGGTCCGTCGATACAATCGGCGGTCATGGCAATAGGCTCGACTACTTCCGAGCGTGGAGGCAATCGCCTGGGCGATCTGCTCGTCGAGGCGGGCAAGATCTCCGGCGATCAGCTGCGTGAGGGGCTCGACGCGCAGCGCCAGGAAGGCGGCCGGCTCGGCACCCACCTGGTGCGCCTCGGGTTCATGACCGACCCCGAGCTCGTCGAGTTCCTCGCCGATCGCTACGGGGTGCCGGCCGTCGACTTGACGGGCCTCGAGATCGACGAAGCGATCATCCAGCTCGTGCCGGCCGAGGTGTCGCGCAAGTACACCGTCCTGCCGGTCGCCAAGACGGGCGCCAAGCTGACCATCGCCATGGCGGACCCCACGAACGTCTTTGCCATGGACGACATCAAGTTCATGACCGGCTACACCGTGGAGCCCGTCGTCGCCTCGGATACGGCCCTGCGCGAAGCGATCGACGAGTACCACGGCTCGACCCACGCGATCGAGCTGCGCAAGGTCATGGAGGACATCGCGGACTCCGACGAAGCGGACCTCGAGGTCCTCGACGACGAAGAGGAGATCGACCTCCGGGCTCTCGAGCAGCAGTCCGAGGAAGCGCCGGTCGTCCGGCTCGTCAACATCATCCTGACCGACGCCATCAAGCGCAACGCCTCGGACATCCACATCGAGACCTACGAGAAGGAGTATCGCGTCCGCTACCGCATCGACGGCGTGCTCTACGAGATGATGCGGCCGCCGATGAAGCTCAAGGAGGCGATCACGAGCCGGCTGAAGATCATGGCGCGGCTGGACATCGCCGAGAAGCGGCTGCCGCAGGACGGCCGGATCAAGATCAAGACCAAGGCCAAGGGCAAGGTCAAGGACCTCGACTTCCGGGTCTCGACCCTGCCGACGATCTTCGGCGAGAAGATCGTCATGCGCCTGCTCGACAAAGACAAGCTGATGCTCGACATGATGAAGCTCGGCTTCGAGACCGACTCGTTGCGGCGCTTCGAGCAGGCCATCTTCCGGCCCTACGGCATGGTGCTCGTCACCGGTCCCACCGGATCGGGCAAGACGAACACGCTCTATTCGGCGCTGTCGCGCATCAACTCGCCCGAGACCAACATCATGACGGCCGAGGATCCGGTCGAGTTCAACCTCACCGGCATCAACCAGGTCCAGGTCAAGGAGCAGATCGGTCTCAACTTCGCCGCCTCGATGCGCTCGTTCCTGCGCCAGGACCCGAACATCATCCTCGTTGGCGAGATCCGCGACTTCGAGACCGCCGAGGTGGCGATCAAGGCCGCGATGACCGGCCACCTCGTGCTCTCCACGCTGCACACGAACGACGCGCCGTCCTCGGTGAGCCGGCTCATGAACATGGGCGTCGAGCCGTTCCTCGTCGCCAGCTCCGTCCATCTCGTCGTCGCCCAGCGCCTCGTGCGGGTCATCTGCACGACCTGCAAGGAGGCGATCAAGGTGCCCGCCCAGAGCCTCGTCAACCTCGGCTTCTCGCCGCAGGAGGCGCAGACCCTCCAGCTCTACAAGGGCCGGGGCTGCGAGCGCTGCTCGAACACCGGCTACAAGGGCCGCCTCGGGCTCTTCGAGGTCATGGAGGTGGACGACGACATCCGCGACCTCATCCTCTCCGGCGCCAGCGCCTACGAGATCCGCGAGCGGACCCTGGCCAACGAGATGCTCTCGCTACGCCAGAGCGGGCTGCAGAAGATCCGCGACGGCATCACGACGATCGAAGAGGTCGTCCGCGAGACCGTCCACGATTAGCCGGCCGGCGGTCAGGCCCGGCTGTCCCAGAGGACGTCGCCGACGCCGCGGTGGTGGTTCTCGTAGCGGGCCGCCACGAACAGCAGGTCGGAGAGCCGGTTCAGGTAGCGGACCGTCCACTCGCCGACCCTCTCCTCGCGGGCCAGGGTCACGACCCGGCGCTCGGCGCGGCGGCAGACGGTGCGGGCGACGTGCAGCCGCGCGGCGCCGCGCGAGCCGCCGGGGAGGATGAAGTTCTCGAGCGCCGGCAGGTCGGCGCCGAGCTCGTCGATCCACTCCTCGAGCTCCCGGACGTGGCGCTCTTCGATCCGCGGCACCGGCAGGGTCGCCTTGTCCTCCTCGAGGATGCAGAGATCGGAGCCGAGGTGGAAGAGGCCGTTCTGGACGGTGGCCAGGCGCCGGCCGAGCTCGTCGGCGACCCCTTGCGCGAGTGCCGCCCCGAGGGCGGAGTTGAGCTCGTCGACCGCCCCGTAGGCCTCGATGCGAGGTGCGTCCTTGGGCAGGCGCTGGCCGCCGCCCAGGGCCGTCGTACCGTCGTCGCCGGTGCGGGTGTAGACCTTCGTGATGCGGGGCATGCTCGGAGGTTCCTCGGCCGGTAGACTGCAGTCTAGCAGCCATGTCGAAGCCGAAGACCCCGCTCGCGAGCCCGCCGCTGGCTCTCTTGCGCCACCCCCGCGGCGAGGGCTGGCGCGCGTTCCCGGCCGCCCGCGAGATCCTGACGGCGGCGAGCGTCGACGCCGTCGGCGGGGTCCTCGCCAGGGCGGAGCAAGCCGCCGACGACGGCCTGTGGGCGGTCGGCTTTCTGTGCTACGAGGCCGCGGCGGCGTTCGACGGGGCGCTCACGGCCCACCCCCCCGGGCCCCTGCCGCCGGCCTGGTTCGCGCTGTGCGATCCACCGCTCGCCGTGACCACGGGGCAGCTGCCGCCAGGAGGGGCTTTCGAGGTCGGCACCCTCGAGCCGGCGATCACCGCCGCCGAGCACGCCCTGGCGGTGCGCCGCGTCCGCGGCTGGATCGCCCGCGGCGACACCTACCAGGTCAACTACACGTATCCCTTGCGCGGCGCGTTCGCCGGCGATCCCTGGGGCCTCTTCCGCCGGCTCTGGCGCGACCAGCGCGCCCCCCACGCGGCCTGGATCGACGCCGGCGGCCACGCCCTCTGCTCGGTGTCGCCGGAGCTCTTCTTCGAGCTCGCGGACGGCCGCGTGCGGAGCCGGCCGATGAAGGGAACCGCGGCCCGCGGCCGCACCACGGCCGAGGACCGGCGTCGAGCCGCCGCGCTCGCGGCCTCGCCCAAGGACCGCGCGGAGAACGTCATGATCGTCGACATGATCCGCAACGATCTGGGGCGAATCGCGACGCCCGGCAGCGTCGAGACGACCCGCCTCTTCGAGGTCGAGCGCTACGAGACCCTGTTCCAGCTGACGTCGACCGTGAGCGCCCGCACGACCGCCGGCGCCGCCGGCGTGCTCGCGGCGCTCTTTCCGTGCGCCTCGATCACCGGCGCGCCCAAGGTGCGGGCCATGGAGCTCATCGCGGAGCTCGAGCCCGAGGCGCGAGGGGTCTACACCGGGGCCATCGGCTGCATCGCCCCGCGGCGCCGGGCGCGCTTCAGCGTCGCCATCCGCACCGCCGTCGTGGATCGGGCGCGCGGCGCTCTCAGCTACGGCACGGGAGGCGGCATCGTTTGGGACTCCGAGCCGCGGGACGAGCTCGCGGAGTCCGCGGCCAAGGCGCGCGTCCTCACCGCGCCGGCGCCCCCCTTCTCGTTGCTCGAGACCATCCTCTGGGAGCCGGCCGCCGGCTATCGCCTCCTCCCGGAGCACCTGGATCGCCTCGTCGACTCGGCGTGCTACTTCGACGTCCCCGTCGACCGCAAAGCCATCCTCGGCCTCCTCGAGCGCCAGGCGCCGGCGGCCGGCAAGGCGCGGCGGGTCCGGCTGCTGGTGGCGCGCGACGGCACCGCCACCGTCCGCGCGGAGCCGCTCACCGTCCTGCCCCGGCCCTGCCGCCTGGAGCTGGCGGCCGGGCCGGTCGACTCCGCGGACGCCTTCCTGTTCCACAAGACCACCCACCGCGCCGCCTACGAGCGGGCGCGGCGGGGCCGCCCGGAGGCCGACGAGGTGCTGCTGTGGAACGAGCGCGGCGAGCTCACCGAAGGCACGTGGTCCAACCTGGTGCTCGACCTCGACGGCCGGCGGCTGACCCCCGCCCTCGACTGCGGCCTGCTTGCCGGCACGCTGCGCCGGCGGCTGCTCGAGCGCGGCGAGATCGAGGAACGGGTGCTGCGCGTGGCGGACCTGGCGCGCTGCGAGGGCGTGTGGCTGATCAACTCCGTGCGCGGCTGGACGCCGGCCGTGCTGGCCACCTGGACGCCCGATGAAACAGCCGCCCGGTCCCCTGCGTACTAGCAGAGAGGAGGGGGAAACCCATGTTCGAGCTCATCGCCGTCCTAGGCCTCGTCACCCTCGCCGCCGTCGCGATCGGAGCTTTCGCGCTCCTCGCCTTCGCGCTCAAGCTCGTCTTCAAGATCCTGGCGATCCCCCTGATCGTGCTCTTCGCCGTGCTCAAGGTCGTCTTCCTCGTCGTCGTCGTCGGCCTCGCCCTGGCGTTCGCGCCCCTGGTGCTGGCTCTCGCCTTCGTCGCCCTCCCCCTGCTGCTCCTCGCCGGGCTCGTGGGCCTGGGCGTCAAGCTGGCCGCGGCTTGACCGCGCCGGGCGGCCGGCCCGCGAATCACTCGGCCGGGAGGAAGAGGGCGGGGTCGACGGGCTCGTCGACGAGCGCCTCGGTGATCGTGCTGGTCATGTAGGGAGCGCCTTCGAAGGTCGCTTCGACGGAGAACGGCAGGACGAGCCCTCCCGCCTCCCGGAAGTCGGCGTAGGCCTGCCGCACCTCGCCGGGGGTGCCCACGAAATCGGTGCCGCGGAAGGCGAGCTCGAGAATCCGCCCGCTCGCGGCCTCGACGGCGATCTGGAAGCTCTGTCCTCCCGAGGTGAGCCGGACGTACTCGACGGGCACGCCGCCGACCTCGCCGGAGCCGACCGCCGCGGCCTCCACGGTGCCCTCGACGGCCGCCCGCAGGAAGACCGGCAGGGTCCGGCCCAGGCCGGCGGCGAAGCTGCGCCGACGGTCGCCTTCCAGCGGCTGGCGGCCGGCCGGGGTCTCGAGGAAGGCGCTCTCCGGCGTCACGACCTGCACCATGGTGCCCTGCGGCAGGGTGAGGGCCTGGCGCAGCCGATCCGGGTAGACGACGAGCTGGTCGATCTCCACCTGCAGCCGGCCGGCCGGCGTCGCGGCCACGGCGGTGGCGCGCTGGCGCACGCTTTCGAAGCTCGCGAGGCTGTCGCGGCCGCCGTGCGCCGCGACGGCCGCGGCCACGAGCTCGCCGCCGCGGGCGAGCATCTCCGGCGACGCCGCGGCGGCCTCGATCTCGAGCTCCGGAATCGAGACGTCGATCTCGGTGACGGGCCCGAAGTCCGCGAGCGGCCGGTCCCGGCCCCCGCGCGGGCCGACGACGACGATCGTGAAGTCGCCGGCCTTCACGTAGCGCTCCCCGATCGCCCGCACCTGCTCGAGCGTCACCTCGCGGATCCCGGCAAAATAGCGCTCCAGCCAGTCCAGGGGATAGCCGTAGTACTCGTAGTCGAGCTCGTGCCCGAGGATCTTGCTCGACGAATCGGAGGTGAAGACGAAGGAGCTCAGGATCGCCTGCTTGGCGCGCTCGACCTCGGCCGCCGTCGGCGGCTCGTCGCCGGAGATCTTCCGGGCCTCGGCGATCAGCGCCTCGATGGCCGCCCCCGTGGTCTCCGTCTTGGTCGTCGTGTACAGCTGGAACCGGCCTTCGCGGTCCCATTCGCTGCCGAGGCCGCCGCTCACCGAATACGCGAGCCCCAGCCGGGAGCGCACCCGGGAGAAGAGGCGCGAGGAGAAGCCGCCGCCCAGCACCTCGTTGAAGACCTGGATGGCGTAGTAGTCGGGGTTGTCCTTGCGCACGCCGAGGTGGCCCATGAGGATCGAGGACTGGGTCACGTCGTTCTTCTCGACGTAGAAGACGCCCGGCGTGGGCTCGGTCTTGTAGCCCCCCTCGAAGGCGCCGCCGGGCGGGCCGGGAGCCCAGTCGCCGAAGACCCGGCGCACCTGCTCCACCGCCGCTGCCGTGTCGAAGTCGCCGACCAGGCCGAGGATCACGCTGTTGGGGTGGTAGTAGCGCCCGTGGAAGGCCTTCAGGTCGTCGCGGGTGATTCGCGCGATGCTGGTGTAGGTGTCGGGCCGGGTGTAGGGCGAGTCCGCCCCGAGGAGCACCTCGGCGAACTCGCGGAAGAGGATCCCCTGCGGATCGTCGTTCTGGCGCGCGATGGCGGCCCTGGCCTGGTTCTTGGCGACGGCGATCTTGTCCTCGTCGAAGACCGGTCGTCGCAGCACGTCGGCGAAGACCTCCAGGACCTCGCCGAAGTCCTCCGCGAGGCAGCTCATGGCGGCCCGGCCGGAGTCCACGCCGATGGCGCTTTCGACGAACGCGGCGCGGCCCTCGAGGAGCTCGTCGATCTCGTCGCCCCCCAGACGCTCGGTGCCGCCGGTGCGCATCACCTCGCCGGTGAGGGCGGCGAGCCCCGCCAGCCCGGAGGGATCGAGCCGCTGTCCGGTGCGGATGCGGGCGAACGCCTCGATCAGGGGCAGCTCGTGATCCTCGACGAGGACGAGCAGCATGCCGTTGTCGAGCGCGATGCGCGTCGGCTCGGGGACCTCGAAGGGCGGCAGCGGCGGGTACTCGATCTCGTCGGCGTCCGTGACCTGCGGCCGGGCGGCGGCGGGCGCCACCAACGCCGCGGCCACGAGCGCCGCCGCCACGGCACCGCGCCTCGCCTCGCGCTCAAGCATCGTCCGCCTCCCGGGCGCCGGCGTCCTGCGCCGCGGGCGCCGCCGTCCTGATCATCCCTACCGTCCGGTTGGTGGCCACCAGGGTCGCGCTCGCCACCCGCCGGATGTCCGCCTTGGTGACCGCCTCGATCCGCCCGACGAAGCGGAACAGCTCGCGCCAGTCGCCGAAGATCGTCTGGTACTCGGCGAGGCTCGACGCCAGGCCGGAATTGCTGCGCAGCGAGCGCAGGAGCTCCGCCTTCGCCCGGGTCTTGAAGCGCTCGAGCTCCTCGTCGGTGACGTCCTCGACCTTCATGCGCTCGATCTCCTCGCGGATCGCGTCGCGAACCTCCTCGTTCGAGCTCTCCGGGCTCGGGAAGGCCCACGCGATCCACAGGGTGGGGTACTTGCTGCCAAGCAGCCGGGAGAACGACCCGGCGTTGGCGGCGATCTTCTTGTCGCGCACGAGGGAGCGATAGAGTCGCGACGTCCTGCCGCCCGAGAGAATGTCGTCGATCGCGTCCCACACCGGCTGATCCGGGTCGTCCCGCGCCGCCATGTGGTAGCCCTCGATGTAGACCGGCTGCGACGGATCCTCGACGACGACCTGCTTCTCGCCGATCTGCGGCGGCTCGACGGTCCGCAACGGCTCCGGGGCGGGCCCGGCCGGAATGCGCCCGAAGTAGGCCTCGATCATCGGCACGAGAGCCCCGACGTCGACGTCGCCGACGACCGCCGTGACCAGGTTCGACGGAACGTAGTACTTCTCGAAGAACGCCCTGGCGTCGGTCATCGTGATCGACTGGAGGTCGCTCATGTAGCCGACGACGGGCTGCTTGTAGGGGTGGGCCACGAAGGCCGTCGCCTGGAACTGCTCCAGCAGGCGGCCGATCGGCTGGCTCTCGGTGCGCAGGCGGCGCTCCTCCTGGACGACGTCGCGCTCCTCGTAGAACTCGCGGAAGACCGGCTCGAGGAAGCGCTCGGACTCGAGGTAGCAGAAGAGCTCGATCTTGTTGGCCGGCAGCGAGTAGAAATAGCCGGTGAAATCGGTGTTCGTGAACGCGTTGATGCCGACGCCGCCGGCCCGCGCCAGGATCTCGTCGAACTCGTTGGCGACGACGAACTCGGCCGCGGCCTCCTGCTTCCCGCGGAACGCCGCCAGGAGCTCCGCCACCCGCTCGGGGTCGGCGTCGCGCGCGCGGCGCGCGGCCTCGTAGCCCTGGTAGGCCGCCTCCATCGCCTCGAGCGCCACCTTCTCGGCCTCGTAATCGCGGGTTCCCACGTTGGGAGTGCCCTTGAACGCCATGTGCTCGAACATGTGGGCCAGACCCGTGATGCCGGGCACCTCCTGGGCGGAGCCCACGTCGACGAAGGTGGCGAACGAGAAGACCGGCGCCACCGGCCGCTCGACGATGATGAAGGTCCAGCCGTTGTCCAACCGGTGCAGGGTGGTGCGACTCTCGAAGTCGGCGAGATCCTGCGCCGCCGCGGCCCACGGCAGCAGAACCGCCAGCGCCATGCCCAGGGCGAGCCGGCCCGATCGTGGACTGGATGATGGCCTCATGAGTGCGCTCCTCGAATCGGTGGCAAAGGAAGGGCGCGCTTCACGGCGCGCCCTTCCCGCAACCGCTGGAAATGGAACCTAGGGCAGGGCCACCGCCGGGTCGCCCGCGATCGCGTAGGCGTCGAGCATCTCGGGCGAGCCGCCGAGGGCCTCGAAGCCGGCGAGCGTCTGCAGGACGATCTCGCCCAGGGGCGTATCCGGCGCCGCCGCCGCGATCGCCTCGGCATAGAGCACGTTGAGGGTGTGCGCCGCGCCGCCGAACGAGATGCCCGTCGGCGCCCAGACCGCGATCGCGCCGCCGTCGGCATCCAGCACCAGGGCCTCGGCGAGAGACTCGAGGTTCGGGACGTCGGAGCGGCCCACGATGCAGGTCAGCGCCGAGACGACCGGCAGCCGATCGCCGTTGGCCAGCAGACCGACGTCCGTGGCCCGGACGAGGCCTTCCGCGGCCGCCTGGGTCACTCCGCCGTGCCCGACGTAGTTGATGAGCTGGACGCCGGCGTTCCAGGACTCCTGCAGCGCGGCGCGCGCGTCGTCGATGCCCATCTCCGAGAGGTAGACGAGCTTCTGATCGTAGGCCGTGAGCAGGCTCGCAACCACGTCGCTCTGCAGCGGGAAGTCGCCCGCCGTGTCCGGGTTGTCGGCCAGCAGGAGTGCGCGGCCGCGCCAGGGGCCCTGCGACCCGTCGTAGGCCTCGAGCTTGTCGACGTAGGTCGCGAGCTCCGCGGCGCTGACGATCGGCAGGCGGCCCAGTGCCACCTCCGGAACCGAGTCTCCGGCCTCGAGGTCGGCGAGGACGTTGTCCGTCGCCACCAGACCGTACGGCGTGCCGACGAGGACCACCGGGATGAAGTTGTCGCCGCCACCAAGGAGATCGCGCGGATCGAACGTCCCCCGGCCCGCCAGCACCGCGTAGTCCGGTCCCTGGGACCAGTTCTCGCGGGCGTAGGACAGGAAGTCGCGTACCGCCCACGGGGTCACGATGCCGTCGCTGAAGGCGTCGTAGACCTCTTCGATGCTGACGGCGAGCGAGCTCAGCCCCATGCCGCTGCGGTACGCCGCGAGGTCCTCGGCCTCGAGGCGCCACGCCTCGGGAGCGATCACCACGTGCTCGTAGGCGTGGTAGGTCGCCCGCAGGTCGATCGCCGGGGCGACAAAGCGCGGATCCGTCGTCGGCAGCGCCGACGTCTCGGTCGTCACGAGGTAGGGCGTCGCGGCCGTCGTCGGGAAGAAGCTCGCCTGCACGCCGCTGCCTACCACTTCGACGAGAACGTTGGTGACCCGCACCGGAGCCTCGGGATCCGTCAGATCGAACACCGCGACGTCTGGGCTCGTGAAGCCTTCGACGGTGACGATCGGGTTGCCGTCGCCCCGGACGAGCAGGCGGTCGTCGAGGGCGCGGTAGAAGCGCGGGTAATCGACGTCGAAGCCGTCGACGAAGAAGATCGACGCCGTCGAGCCTTCCGCCAGAACGCCCTCGATCTCGACCGAGGTCAGGGGCGTCAGCAAGGCGCCGTCGAAGGCGAACGTGGATTCGAAGAACTCGATCCCGCCCCATGCCGCGGTGCCGACCTCCGTTCCGTTGACCCTCACGATCGCGTGATGATCTCGCAGCGCGACGCCGTCCGTGGCGCCGGCGAAGCGCACCGTCATGCTGGCGGCTCCGGCGGCGGCGTCGGGAACGGCGACATCGAACGCGAGGATCGTGTTCGGGTTCTGGGCGTTGATGCCGCCCCAGAACCAGTGGTCGACCTCCGTCTCGCGCACGCCGGTGATCGCGGGGATGACGTCCTCCTCGAAGCGCTCCGTCGAGACGAAGACGCCGCCGGGGGCCGCGGGCGGCAGCGGTCCGCCGGAGCGGTCCATGCGCTGGCCGGGCCGGTAGAGACGCAGCCAGTAGGTGTTCTCGAGGGTGTAGAGGCTGTCGATCGCCTCGCCGTAGAAGAAGAGATCGCCGTCCGAGCCGTTCGGCGTCCACCACGCGACCGGCTGTCCCCGGTTCTCCATCTCGACCAGGCTGTGGTCGATCAGAAAGCGCACCCTCGACTCGGGCACGCCCAGCGCGGCAGCCATGGCCGCCACCGAGACGCGGTAGAGGCCCGAGTCGCGCACGCCGACCTGGAGCGTCCAGGAGCGCGAGGAGAGTCTGGTGGCTGCCGATCGATCGCGCCGGCCGCGCTCCGCGGTCTCGCCGCGCGCCTGCGCCATCCTGTCGCCGAAGCGGGGCGAGACGTGGGGCAGGGCCGCGAAGCTCGCGTCCAGCGGGGCTCGGCTGCCGCGGTCCGTCACCTGGACCGGGTAGGGGCCGTAGACCTGAGTGCGGCCGTCACCCTGGTGCTCGACGATCACGTAGCGCAGCGTTTCGCGGAACGGCGCGCCCTCGTCGACCACCCGGTAGACGCCGCCCTGGGGCGAGCCCAGGAGAGCCGGGATCAGGCGCTCGCTGACCGCCACGTACTCGTCGGTCTCCGGCTCGTGGCGCAACACCTCGAAGCCTGCCGAGAGCGCCTCGTAGCCGGTCGAGAACTCGAACACGACCGCGCCGCCATCGACGTAGGCCGCCGCCGAGGTGACGAGCGCCACGGTCGGCGCCCGCAGGCCGGCGTCGAGGTCGACGTCGTCGACGCCCGAGGTCAGGCTCACGATCTGCGTCAGCCCCGCAATCGGCTGCGCGACCTGGTCCGCGTCGCTGTCGAGATCGTCCGTAGTGTTGTCGCGCGGCGAGAAGTCGACGAACGGCGGCGGCAGCTCGAAGCGGACGCGGTAGTCGCCGGGGTTGGGCAGACCGGAGTTGGTCAGCGTCGGCAGCCCCGGGAACTCGTAGTTGCCGTTGGCGTCCGTCGTCGCGGTGATCGCCACGCCGGCGCCGTCCAGGATCGGCGTCACGCCGTCGTTGGCCAGCAGGTGCACGACCAGCCCCGGCACCGGCGTGTCGCCGCCGAGCTGGATGCCCTGACCGACGACCGAGTCGTTCCACACGAAGTCGCCGAGCGCGGCCAGAACGTAGTCCTCGACCTCGCCCGTCGTCGCCGGCCCGGTCGGACTGGCGCCGCCCTGGCCAGCCAGGTTGGTCACCCGGAACCGCGCCGCCATGACCCCCGTGGCGCCGGCGGGCACCGGGACGTTGTCGAGCAGGTTGTTGCCGGCCACGAGGGCGAGGTTGGAGGCGATCAGCTCACCGGGATCCGCGAAGTTGCCGTTGGAGTTGAAGTCGATCCAGGCGTTGAGGACGCAGGCGCCGGAAGAGGCGACCTGGATGTCGGCGACCCGCCCCGGGATGAGCGGCGTCAGGAAGAGCACGCCGTCCTCGTCGTCGCCGTTCAAGTCGTTGTCGTCACCGAGGGCCGGCGCGTTCGGCTGGCCGTCGAGCTCCGAGTCCGGCGGGCCGCCGAGGTAGCAGTTGCCCGGAGTGGTGATCTCGTGGTTGGGGCCGTTCGACGCCGCCAGCGTCGCGTAGGGCGGGTCCGGCAGATCGCCGTAGTCGAACTCGAGGGCGCGGAAGCCGAAGTCGTAGACGTGGCGGTTGTTGCCCGGCCCGCCGGTGGTGAAGCTCGTCACGACCGAGCCGGGGAAGGGCGCCGGGTCGCCGTCCGAGTCACGGACGTCGTCCCGGCCGTCGCCGACCGGAGTCGCGTCGCGCACGGTCGCGCCGAAGCCGCCCGGGACGACGATCCGCAGGCAGTACTTGGTGCCGTACTGGAGCCCGCCGGTGACGTTCGCGTCGGTGAAGAGGTAGGTGCCGTTCGCCGCCGTGACGACGCTTCCGAGCAGCACCTCGCCGGTCCCGTCGCAGACCCCGTCCGCGTTGCTGTAGATCGCGACCGTCAGGCCGCTCAAGCCCGCTTCCCCCGGATCCTGGAGGCCGTCGACGTCGGCGTCGAGCCACACCCGGTTGCCGATCTGGAGCGGTGCCGGGTCGCACAGCGCCTCGAGGTCGCCCAGCCCGCCGGCCTTGCCGAAGGTGTTGGGGTCGGTGCGCAGGAAGACGCGATAGAGGTTGTCGACCTGGCCGTCCGCGCGCCGCCACCAGTGGATGCCGCCGCTGAAGACCTGCGACCCGGCGGAGGAGTTCAGCGGGTCGTAGACCGTCGACAGCACCTCGGTGTTGATCGGGACCTGGAAAAGGCCGCCCAGGGAGGTCTCGTCGTGGATCGTCGGAGGCGGTGGGGTTGGCTCGGTGAGGCGCTCCTCGTAGTAGTACTCCCCGCCGCCCGGACCCTGCCCGTTGCCGGCGCCGCCGGTCGTGACGCCGCCGCAGCTGGCGTTGGACTCGAAGGTCCAGTTGGAGCCGCTGGGACAGGCGCGCAGAGTGTCTCCGGCGCCGTCACCCCGCCACACGGTAGACGACGTGTTGGCCGGAGAGCCGAGGTCGAAGCCCGCCTGGTCCGCGAAGCGGTCACGAATTCCGAGCACGAGGTCGTCGTCGTCGAACTCGATGTCGGTCAGCCACGGCTGCGGATAGCCGACCTCGGTGCCGAAGACCGGGCCGAGAGGCGGGCCGGGGGCCGAGGGGGGATTGGTGAAGGTGTCGTTCCAGGGCAGCCAGGCTGCCGGAATATTGGCGGCACCGGAGTTCACGGTGAAACCGCGGCCGTAGTTGAGCGGCTGGTTCAGGCGCTGCGTGAAGCCGCCGGGGATGTTGTCCGGGTCGAGGGAATAGACGTAGGCCCGCAGGTCCGCCGCCGTCCCCGTCGACCCGTCGCAGACGAGGCCGACGTAGACGAGGCCGTCCTCGAAACCCACCGCGAAGGGCTGGCGCTGGCCGTTGCAGGCCGGCGTCGGCAGGGGGTGGGCGCCGATCTCGCCCAGCGTGACGGGCGTCGTCTTCACCGGAACCGAGTAGAGGGTCTTGTTGAAGAGGTTGACCGTCCACAGGGTCGACTCGTCGTCGGAGATGTCGAGATCGCCGAACGACATGCGGCCCACCTGGCCGTAGGAGCTCGCGTCGTGGAGCCAGCAATTGCGGTTGGTGGCGCCGGGATCGGCGACGCCCAGGGCGGAGGTGCAGGTCGCCGTGGGCGCCGGGTGGGGATCGCCGAACGGCGGGAAGAGCGCCGCGTTCGCCGTGGGGATCCCCAGAGCGTCGAAGTCGACGTAGGGGGAGATGGTGGCGCCGAGGCCCAGCGAGGCGTCGTCGACGCGGTAGATGACGCCCGTGTCGCCGTAGGTCCGGAAGCCGCTGTGGCGCTTCTGGAAGGCCGCCGCGAAGAGGGTATCGGTGGAGCGCTGATAGGCCAGCCCCCAGGTGCTGCCGAGCTCCGAGCCGAGGGCCAGCTCGGTCGGCGCCGGGGCGTCGGCGCTGCCGACGTCGCAGACGCCGTTCTGGTTCTCGTCGGGGCAGCCCGCGGTGTAGGGGAACGAGACCAGCACGTCTTGACCCGGGCTGTTGAAGCCGGGCTGCGGGCCGCTGAGGTAGCAGTTGACCCCGACCACGGGGTCGGCCTGGCAGAACTGGCCGGGGTTGATGACGCCGAAGTTGACGTTGGTGGCAGGGCTGGCGGCGAAGACGACCGAGGTGTTGCCGGAGCCGCTGAGGACGACCGAGGGCTGGAAGTGGTTCAGGGCCGCCGGGATGACGAACTCCACGCGGTAGCTCCCAGCGACCAGGACGAGGTTGTAGGTGCCATTGGCGGCCGTCGTGGTGCTGGCCACCGGGGTGTTGCCGGCCGCATTGAAGGCCTGGACGCCGATTCCTCCAACGCCCGCCTCGATGCCGCCGTCATTGACGCCGTCACCGTCGACGTCACGGAAGACCGTGCCGGAGATGTCGGCGCCGGCCGGCGCCGCCAGGAGGAGCGCTGCGACGAGCAGCGCTGCACAGACAGAAAACGGGATTCGTTTCATGGTGATCGACCTCGACGGCTGATAGGCGACGGAGCGGACTCGGGAGGGCTGCACAACAGGGCCCCACCCGGGGCCAGTAGCATCGGAATTCGGCATGGCGAACCTCATCAGTCTATCCCGAACCCCCCCGGATTCGATCCGCGACCGCGCGGGCGACAGGTCGGGTGAGACCCCGATCCGCGGAGAATGTCACACAAAGCGGCGGCTAGTATCCCATCTTTGCCGGCTTCTGTCTCCCCGCGAGGCCGCCCTGCGACGCCTCGTCAGGACTCGATGCCATAGGCCTTGATCTTGTTGTTGAGGGTCTTGACGTTGATCCCGAGCAGGCGGGCGGCCCGCGCTTTCTGGCCCTGGGTCCAGCTCAGCGTGCGGAGGATGTGCAGACGCTGGATCTCGGCGAGCGGCCGCGGCTCGGACTCCTCGCCGCCGCCGTCGGGCAGGAGGTCAGCCGACGGCCTGAGGCTCGGCGGGAGGTCGTCAAGCTGGATCGTGGAGCCGCGCGACATGAGGACGACGCCCTCGATGACGTTCGACACCTCGCGGACGTTGCCGGGCCATGAGTGGTCCTTCAGGTACTGCAGCGCCCGCGGCGACAGGTTCTTCGGCGGCTCGCTCTGAGGGGCGAAGCGCTTGAGGTAGAGATCGATCAGTCCGGGGATGTCGTCGCGCCGCTCCCGCAGGGGCGGCAGCTCGACTCGTACCACGTTGAGCCTGTAGAAGAGATCCTGCCGGAACCTGCCGTTCAGGACCTCCTTCTTGAGGTCGCGGTTGGTCGCGGCCAGGATCCGCACATCGACCTGCCGGAGCTTCGTGCCGCCCACGCGGCGCAGATGCCCTTCGTCCAGGACCTGCAGCAGCTTCGCCTGCATCGTGGCGCTCATCTCGCCGATCTCGTCCAAGAACACCGTCCCGCCATCGACGACCTCGAAGAGTCCCGGCTTGACCGTCTGAGCGCCGGTGAAAGCGCCCTTCTCGTGCCCGAAGAGCTCGCTTTCGAGCAGAGCCTCTTGAATGCCGGCGCAGTTGATCGGCATCAGGGGGATGCCGGCGCGGTCACTGCGCCGATGGATCGTCTTGGCGATGAGGCCCTTGCCGGTTCCCGTCTCGCCGGTGATGAGCACCGGGGCCGCCGACGCCGCCACCCGATCGACGATTTCGAGCACCCGGCGCATCTGCGGGCTGACGCCGATGATCGTGCTCACTCGGTCGACCTTGGAGACGACGTGGCGGAGAGCCTGGTTCTCGCGCTCCAGCCTGCGGCGCTCGCCGGCCTTGCGGACGACCTGTCTGAGCTTCGGCGGGTCGACCGGCTTCACGACGTAGTCGTAGGCATCGAGCTTCATCGCCTCGATCGCGGTCTCGACGTCGGGCTGGCCCGTGATCATCACGACCTCCGGCGGCACCGCCATCGCCCGCAGCTCGGGCAGCATCTCGAGGCCCGACATGCCCGGCATGACGAGATCGAGGAGAACGACGTCAAAGTTGGTGTTGGCAGCCATCTCGAGCGCCTGGCGACCTTCGCAGCAGCTCGCGACGGCAAACCCCTCGGCCGCCAGCTGAGCCTCGAGCAAGCGGCATATGGACAGATCGTCGTCCACTACCAGAACTCGCATTCCCTGACTCCGATTCCCGTCCCTACAGGTTATCGCCCGACTTCTCCTCGTATGCGAACATATCACTCCAAACGCCCGCTAGTTTGGTGACGTCCGCGCCGAGGCTCAGGAGCGGAAGCGGCGGTGGTCCGCCAGCAGGCAGCGGTCCTGGACGACGACGATGCCCTTTTTCCGCAGCGCCGTGGCGACGCCGTCGTGGCGCACGCCGAGCTGGAACCAGACCCAGCGCGGCGCCGGGTCCATGGCCAGAAGGTCCTCGAGATGCTCCGGCAGCAGGGAGCTGCGCCTGAAGACGTCGACGACGTCCACGCGCTCGCGCAGCTCGCTCAAGCGGCCGGCGAACGTCTCGCCCCACTGCCGCCGCCCCGCGAAGGCCGGGTTCACCGGCAGGATCCGGTAGCCGCGGGTGAAGAGATACTCCGGCACGTAGAAGGCCGGCCGGCGCGGCTCGACGTGGGCGCCGAGCACGGCGACGACCTCGGCCGCGGCGAGGATCCGCCGCACCGTCGCTTCGATGTCCGTCTCGTCGCTCATCCCTGCGCCTCCCGGCCGCGGTGCCCGCTCGCCCGCGCCCCACGATACACTCCGCCGGGAGGTTCTCGATGCTCGCCCTGCGCCCTTCGCTGTCGTGCTTCGCACTCGCCCTCGTGGCGTCCGGATGCGCTTCTCTCGGTACGTTCAGCCCGCCGGAGGTCACGCTCGTCGACGTCAGGTTCGAGGACCTGACGCTCTTCGAGAGCTCCGGCGTCCTCACTGTGCGGATCGCCAACGAGAACGACGACCCGATCCTCGTGGACGGCGGCGTCTACAACCTCTACCTCGACGGAATGAAGGTCGGCAAGGCGCTCTCGAACGCCCAGCTCGAAGTACCGCGCCTGGCCTCGGCCACCGCCGAGGTGGAGATCCACGTCAACAACCTGGCCCTGGCGACGCGGATCCGGCAGATCATCGATCGCGGCGCCGTCGACTACCGGCTCACGGGGAAGTTCTTTCTCGACCGCTCGCTGGGGCGGCGCAAGATCGGCTTCGACCGCAGCGGCCGCTACGACTTCCAACGGGCCGCGGAGCTCACGCCTTGACGCCGCGCCTGCGAACCGCGCGGCAGGGATCGGCGTAGGCCGGGCGGCCACCGACCGGCCGGCCGCGGAGAGCCGCGCGGCGCCACGAACATCCAACGGAGATCCGACATGGGAATTCTCGACTTCATCACCGGCGAGCTGCTCGAGATCATCGAGTGGACGGACGACTCGCGAGACACCCTCTCCTTCCGCTTTCCGGACGACGACAAGGCGATCAAGCGCGGCGCGCAGCTCATCGTCCGGGAGTCCCAGGTCGCCCAGTTCGTCTATCTCGGCGAGTTCGGGGACACCTTCCCTCCGGGCAGGCACGAGCTCGTCACCGACAACATCCCCGTCCTCACCCGGCTCAGGTCCTGGAAGTTCGGCCTCGAGTCGCCGTTCAAGGCCGACGTCTACTTCCTCAACACCCGCCTCTTCACCGGCAACAAGTGGGGCACAGCCAATCCCATCATGATGCGCGACGAGGACTTCGGAATCGTGCGTGCCCGCGCCTTCGGGACCTACGACTTCCGGATCGTGGAGCCGCGGCTCTTCCTCAAGGAAGTCGCCGGATCCGACCACAACTTCCGCGTCGATGAGTTCGCGGACACCATGCGGTCGCGCATCGTGAGCGTCTTCTCGGACGCGCTGGCGAGCTCGAACGTGCCGGTGCTCGACGCGGCGACGCGCTACGGCGAGCTGGGTGAAGCGCTCTCGCCGCTGATCAACCCCGTGATGACCGGCAAGTACGGGATCGAGATCGCGACCTTCGTCGTCGAGAACGTCTCGGTGCCCAAGGAGGTCGAGGAGGCGATCGACAAGCGCTCCAGCATGGCGGCGGTCGGCGACCTCAACGAGTACGTCAAGTTCCAGATGGCCCAGGGCATGGCCCAGGGCGGCGGCGGCGCCGGCGGCACCGCCACCGAGCTGGCCGTGGGCTTCGCCGTGGCGCAGCAGATGATGCAGCAGCAGGGCGGCATCCTCGGCACCGCCGGGGCCGCGGCTCCGGGCGTCGGACCCGCCACCCCGCGGCCGCCGGTGACGCCCCAGGTCCAGACCCAGATCGCGGACCTGCTGACCCCGGCGCAGGCGGCCCAGGCCATGGGAGTCGGCGAAGAGGACGTCCTCGCCGTGATCGAGAGCGGCGAGCTGGCGGCCAAGAAGATCGGCTCCGCCTACCGCATCAAGCGCCAGGCCCTGGAGGCCTTCCTGGCCGACTGACCCGGGACCCTCGATGTCTCGTCCTCCCTCCACCGGCGCCGCCGCCATCGACCCCTGACCGATGGCCGAGGTCGCGGCGCTCGTCAAGCACTCCTGCCCGGCCTGCGGGGCGCAGGCGGAATGGAACCCCGGCCGGCAGCTGCTCGCCTGCACCTACTGCGGCACGGAGTCGCCCCACGAGATCGACGCTTCGGGCGCCGTTCGCGAGATCGATCTCGCCCGCACCCTGCGCGAGATGCCGGACGAGCTGCGCGGCTGGCAGGCCGAGAAGACGACCGTGCGCTGCAGGAGCTGCGACGCGGTGTCCGTCTTCGACCCGAGCCGGGTCGGCCAGAACTGCGAGTTCTGCGGCTCGCCGGAGCTCGTCGCCTACGAGGAGATCAAGGCCCCGATCCGGCCGCAGAGCCTGCTGCCCTTCAAGATCGGGGCGGCCGCGATTCGCGACTCGCTGCGCCGCTGGTTCGCCGACCGCTGGTTCGCTCCGCGCCGGCTGAGATCGAAGGCGCTCGTCGACACGGTCCACGGGGCGTATATCCCCTACTGGACGTTCGACGCGCGCGTCGACTGCCCCTGGCGGGCCGAGTCCGGGCACTATCACTACACCACGGAGTCGTACACCGACTCCGGCGGCCGGCGCCGCAGCCGCCGGGTCCGCCACGTCAGCTGGCGGCCGGCGGCCGGCCGGTTGCAGCACGTCTTCGACGATCAACCGGTCCCCGGCACCCGCGGCGTCGCACCCGACCTCCTGGCGCGCGTCGAGCCCTTTCCGACGCAGGAGCTCGTGCCCTACGACACGGCCTATCTCTCCGGCTTCGTCGTCGAGCACTACCGGGTCGTGCTCATCGAGGCGGCGCGCCAGTCCCGGGAGGCGATGGAGCGGCGGCTGCGCGAGCTCTGCGCGCGGCAGGTGCCCGGCGACACCCACCGCAACCTCGAGATCGATCCGCGTTACTCCGGCGAGACCTTCAAGCACATCCTGGTGCCCGTCTGGCTGCTGACGTACGACTACCGCGGCCGCAGCTTCCAGCTCGTCGCCAACGGTTACACCGGAAAGATCGCCGGCCGCTACCCGAAGAGCGGGTGGAAGATCCTGCTGCTGGCGCTCGCCGCCGCCATCGTCCTCGTCACCTTCCTGGTCCTCGCCGGATGAGCTGGATCGCCCTCGGAGCCCTCTACTGCGCCTTCGCCGTGGCCGCCGGCGCCTTCGGCGCCCACGCTCTCGCGGGCCGGCTCGCGGCCGAGGCCCTGGCGCTGTGGGAGACCGCGGCCCGCTACCTGATGTACGCCGGGCTGGCGCTCCTGGCCACGGGAATCCTGGCCGACCGCTGGCGGCAGCCTCTCGCCGGCCCCGGCGCCGGCCTGGCGCTGGGCGGCGCCGTCTTCTCGGGCACCGTCTTCGCCCTCGCCCTCGGCGGCCCGCGCTGGCTCGGCGCCGTAACCCCGCTCGGCGGCCTCGGCCTCATCGCCGGCCTCTCCTGGCTGGCGCTCGCCGCCTGGCGGCGCGGTTAGCCCGGGACGCCGCCTCCGGCCCGCGCTGGTCCAGGCCGAGGCCGGCGTGGCGTGTCACCGAGTCCCTCGGCAGCATACGCCGGCCCGGCGAGCAACCCGGACGGCCTCACAAACTCGGGCCAGCGGGTCAGGATGACCCTCGCCTCGGCGCCCCGGCGACTCTGCAGTTGGATCTATACGTGCGACAATATTGCAAATGCTGTTCAACGTACGGACCCTCCTTCGGAATCTCGATGTCGGAGATCGCCGGGCGGTCCAAGTCCTCTATGAGCGTTTCGGACCGCGGCTTCTGAGACGACTTCGCCTGCGGTATCCCTATCTCGACGCGGAAGATCTGCTCCAGGACGCCTTCGTGCGCTACCTCCGGGACGACGCCGCCCTGCTAGCCCGCTTCCCCCGAACCTCGAGCGACGACCCGGAGCTGGAGAAGGAGCTCGAGCGCTACTTGTGGGACCACGCATGCGGCGTCGCCACGAACCGGCGGCGCCGGATACGGTGGCGGCGCGACCCCGGGCTCCGACCCGTCGAGCCCACGGCCGAAGACCTCGAGCGTCAGATCCTCGCGATCGACACTCTCCGTAGCCTCGACGACTGCCTCAAACGGAAGGGATCGCGGACTTATCTGTACTTCAAGCTGCGCTACCATCAGGGGTGGGCGCCGCGCGAGATCTCCGCGATGACGGGCTGGTCGATGAAGATCACGTACCGCCTCAAACAGGCCCTCGACATCGCCGTGAAAGAATGCTCAAGCGAGCTGCGGATTCGACGGCGAAAGTGACTCGTACCGGTGCGCGGCGAGCGAGCTCGGAGCTCGCCCTCGTTCTCTGCGGAGCTCTCGGCTGCGGCGAGCCCGCCGCGCCGCCGCCCTGGACCTCCATCGCCGTCCGCGGCCATCACGACGCCGTGCTGCTGGCCGATGGTGAGCTCGTTCCCCTTTTCGCCTCCACGAAGGACCTCCTCGGGCTCTGTTTCCAGGCGCGACCGGAGGTCGACACGAGCCGCTGGAAGGCGACGATCTGGTGGGACTCCGACCGTCACGGCGAGCTCGCGGCGGCGGCGGCGCGGATGGCGGGGACCGTCTGCTTCGAGCGCCAGCTGACGCCCGATGTCCGGGGCCGGCGGCTCGAAATCTGCGCCGAGGTGCATGACGACTCCGACGGACGTGCCTGGTCAGTGCCCTGCGTCCTGGTGCAGATCCTGGCAGACGACGCGGCGTACGGCAGCTTTCGGCAAGAGCTCAATCACACAGTGCACACCGCTGCTCACGACTCGCTCTCCTCGCTGCTTGCCTCCCTCGATTCGATCTCCGAGCGCTCCACTGCTGCCGGCTTCCCGTTCCTGGCACTGCGGGCCCGCCTGATCGCGGCCCACTTCGCAAGGACCCGCGGCGGTCCCGAAGGGCGCACCGTCGCCGCGGCGCTGCTCACCGACCTTCCTCCGTGGATCGGGCAGATTGCGGCAGCCGAGTGGGCGGCACAGGTCGAACAGGAGCTGCAAGGGATCGAGAGCGAGACCGGCCGCCCCAACTGGTCGCGGATGTGGGCGCACCTGCGGCAGGCCTCGAGCCTCTTCCTGGCGACCGCCGACCCACGTCGTCTCGTCGTCTCCATGCGACAGGCCAACATGCTCGCGAGCGTGGGGTCGATCGGGCGGGCGATCGAGACACTGCGCTCGGCGCTCGACGAATGCTCGCAGACGGCCTGCCCGGATTCCCTTCTCGGCGCGGTGCGCGGTGACCTCGCGTGGCTCCTCATCACCGATCCGCTGGCCGGGGAGAACGGCTGGGCCGAGGCGCGGGCCATCCTGGACGACCTTCTCGACCCAGCGAGGTCCGGCGACGACGGGCTCACGCGAGCCAACCGCCTCCTCAACCGCGCCTCTCTCGACCTGCGCCAGCATCGGCCGTTCGCGGCGGAGCTCGAAGGTGCCCGCGCCCTCCTGCTCGCTTCGGCGCAGTCTTCGACCCGGGTGCGCGACCTCACCCGGTGGGCGGATCTCCTCGCCGGCGAGGGCGCGCTGCAAACCAATCCGAACGCCGCGCTCGAGAGCTGCGGGCGAGCGCTCGCGGGAGCCGTCACCGCGCGGCTGGCAGCCTGGGCGGCGGGTTGTGTCGCCGAGGCCCATCGCCGACGCGGCGAATTGCACGTTGCCGCCGGCGCCTACGAGCAAACGCTCCGGCTGCACGAGAGCGCCATACCAGCGCGTATCGATCAGAACCTGTCCATCGACCTGGGCCGCCGCGCCGACGACTTCTATCGCGCCGCGCGCGTCGCCATCGAGCGCGACCGCGTTGCCGAGGCCTGGAGTCTCCTCGAGCGCCTGGATTCTCTGAGCGTCGGCGTCGCCTCGCGAGACTGCTCCTACGGGGCGAAACCGGACCCCGACGCCGCCCACGAGCGCGAGATCGCCGAGCTTCTCGAGGAGCTCGACCGCCCCGCCTCGGTCGAGCGGGAACGGCAGATGGAACCGGTCAAGAGGCTGCTGCGCCAGGAGCTTGGAGAGATCGTGCGGCGTCGCCGATGCGGCGAGCCGGCCGGCGGCGGCGACCCGCGACTTGCCGGCCTGCGCGCCGTGCCCCTCGACGACGAGATCGTGCTCCTCGAGCGCACGGACTCCGGCGCGGTGCGCCTGGTGCGCCGCACGGCGATCGCGCGGACCCGGGTGACCGAGCTTGGCTCCATGGTCCGGCGCTCGAATGACGACGAGTGGCGCGAGGTGGCCGCACCGCTCACTGCCGCCCTCGCGCCCGTGATCGCGGACGCAGGGGATCCGACTTCCGTTCGGGGTTACTGGCTTCACGGGTCGCTGCAGGAGGTTCCGCTGGCCGCCCTGCCCCTGCCGAGCACCGGCTCTGCAACGAGGTGGCTCGGAGAGATTGCGCTCGTCGTGCTCTACCCGGCGGCGGCGAGAGAGAGACCGCCTCCGGCGAGCGGCGACCGGCGGCGAACGTTCGTCGTCGACCCCTCGCTGAACCTGCCCTCCGGGCGACACCTCGCCGATGCCTACCGGCGCTGGTTCCCGCAGGACGATGTCCTGGAAGGCGGGGCGGCGACGACCGCAGCCGTTACCCGTGCGCTGCGCTCGTCGTCCTGGCTGCACGTCGACGCGCACGGAGCCTACGATCCGGCCTTTCCGGAGCTGTCTCATCTCGTCCTGGCCGATGGCGCGCTCGGGCTGGCGGATCTCGAAGAGCTCTCGACGAACCTGGACGGCGCCAACCTGCTCAGCTGCTGGACCGGCGTGTGGCCTGTCACCGCCGACGGCGGTCGCTACGGCCTCGCCGGCGCTCTCGCGCGCGCGGGCGTGCCATGGACGATCGCGAGCAGCACCGCGGTGGCGGACGAGCTCGCAGCCGACTTCAACGAGGTCTTCTACCCTGCCCTCCGGGAGGGGAAACCCGTGCCCGTAGCCTACGCGGGGGCGATGAGCACCGTGCGCGAGCGCTGGCCGGCCAGCCAGTGGGCGGCCATCCTGCTGGTCGCGGGCGCGCGCACCCCGAATCGGACCGCGGGAGATGGGCAAAGCGCCCCGCGGTCGACTCCTGTGTCTACAGAGAGAGAGGACTCTCGCCGCCCATGAGGCAACGTGCCCCGAATCGGAGGGTAGACGATGATCTTCACACGACGCTTCGCGTACAGCCACGAACACCTGGACCCGGAGACCGAGGACCTGCTGTGGCAGCTCTCGACCCTTTGCTCGCGGCCCTCCCTGCGGGCTTGTGAGTCGCCCGTCGACGACGATCTGATCGAGCGCTACCGGCGCGGCGAGCTGCCGGCCGGGGAGCGCCACCGCTTCGAGCGCAGGCTGGCCGCGGACGAGCGGGCGATGGAGCGGCTGGCCGGGGTCGTCGAGAAGCCGGCCGTGCGACGGCGGCCGGCATTGCGGCTTGCCGCGTCGATCCTGCTCGGCGCGCTCGCGATGACCGGCCTCTTCTACACGCTGCGGACGGGCGGCGGCGAGACCGCGCTCTCGGGCGCCGAGATCCCGGCCTACGCCGTCACCGTCCAGGGCCTCGCCGAGCGGCGCGGCTCCGAGCCGGAGGCGTCCCACGAGATCATGCCGGGCTCGCGGGTCCGGATCGTCGCCCGACCGGCGACGACGCCCGCGCCCGGCATCGAGTTCGCCCTGTATCGCCGCGCGGAGTCCGGCACGCTCGTTCGGATCCCGGAGGCGGCGGCGCGGATCCGGGTCGAGCGCGGCACGGCGGTGCTCGAAGCCGAGGCCGGCGATCTCGTGGGCCCGGAGCCCGGCCTTTACGAGCTCGTCATGTTGATCTGGCCGCCCGGAGGTCTCGAGGCGCCGGCGAGCATCACCCGCTCGGAGCTCGAGAAGCTGGCTCTCGCGCACCACCTCCAGCTCCACTCCTTCGAGCTTCGACTGCTGCCCGCGGACGGCGGCGGCCGCGCCGTCGAAGGGTCCGGCACCCAGGCCACGCGCGGCACGGACCTGAGCTGGGAGTTCTACGCTGCGGAGTGTCCGGATACCGTCTCCCTGTTCTCCGCGTCTTGCGGCTCCTACGGCGAGCTCCACTTCGAGGTCGCCTCGTCGAACTGCCTGCCCTTCGACTCGGGATCCGGCCAGCCGTTCACCTACCCGGGTTACGAGATCGGCGCATCGAGGGAAGGCAGTACCCCACGGCCGCTCGCGCTCGAGAAGCTGCCCGGCAAGGCGCCGGCAGCCGGTACCTGGGCCGCGCTGATCGACTGGCAGGACTCCCACGGTCTCGCCGTCGGCGCGGTCACCGAGGCGTTGTCGGGCCCCGAGATTCCCGCGATCGGCTACTACCTCGACGATGACTCGCTCGCCCCGCTCGGTACCGAGATCGGCGACCAGCATCTCCTCGTGAAACTCTGCCAGGTCGCGGAGGACGTGGACGGCGGCTCGGCCGCGCTCACGACCCTGGGCATGAGCCTGGGGCGCGTCCAGCAGCCGACGGACCCGATCCCGGGAAGCCCCTGCCAAGGAACGTTGAGCTGCCACATCCGCGGCCTGCTCGCCCACCTCCGGGATCGCGACGTGACCATCGCGGCCGCCGCCGGCAACCATCGCGAGCTGCTCTTTCCCGCTGCTCTCCAGGAGACGCTGGCCGTCGGCGCCCTCGACGTGGGCGGGTATCTGAACTCCGGAGCGTTGCATCGCACCTGGGAATCGCCCGTCCAGTACGACGCCATCCTGCCCGGCCACGGGCTCTGCGCGGCGGGAACGGCGCTCCCGTCAGGCTCGTCTCTCGCGACGGCCTTCCTGACCGGCGGCTTGGCCCGGCTGCTCTCCGAGCTGCCCGGGATCGACCCCTATGCCGGGGGCGCTTGGGTGACGCGCTGGTCCGCCGCCAACGACTGCATGGTCCTCGCGCAGGGCGCCCAGGAGCATCCCTACTGCAACCCCGAGATCGACGCCGTTCTCCGCGGCGTCGTCCAGGGGGTCCAGAGCGGCTGCTGGGACGAGGCGGATCCCGCGCTTGTCGTCGTCGCGCCGCCGGTCGCCGGCCCGGTCCCGGAACCGCGGGTGGCCGGGCTCGTCCAGTGGGTCGCCGACCAGCTCACGGCCGCCCCGGAGGAGGATCCCTGCATCCCCTGCTCCGACGACGACGCCTATCCGCCGTTGGCCGACGATCTCTTCCTCAATCTGACGCGCTCCATGCCGCTGTCCGAGTCGATCTACCTGGACGCCCTCTTCTTCCGCGCCGGAGCGTCCTTCTACCGCGTCGACCTCACGCCACAGCAGCTCGACAGCTTCGCCCGCGGGAAGCTCGACGGCCTCGTGCTCCCCGGCTTCGCCTCGGTCCTCGAAAGCGGGCGCCATCCCTCGCTCTTCTACCTGCTGAAGATGGACCCCACCGCCGGCTGCCTGGACGGCTCGCAATCGAGCGACTGCTTCTGGAGCTCGACCTACGTCCTCCCCTAGCGCGTCCTCCCCTGGGCGGCGCCCTCGGCGCCCGGCGTCGGGCTAGAAGCGCACGGCGACGCGGCCCGTGATCTTGCGGCCGATGATGTCGCCGAAGACGTGCTGCTGGACGTCCTCGTCGGCGATGTTCTGGGCGTCGATCTTGAACATGCTGCGACCGTCCTGGAACCAGATCCCGATCCCCAGGTTCACCTGGGTGAAGGAGTCCGTGGGGCCGAAGTAGCGCGAGTCCAGGACGTCCGTCCAGAAGGCCTCGTCCTGGTAGTTGGCGTTGGCGTTCCAGAAGTAGCGGTCGCCGCTGTAGGCCAGCCCGAGGTTGACCCGGTTCTCGGGCGCCAGGTTCACCTCGGCGAGCGGCACCCCCACGACGTCCGGCGTGTCCTGCCAGGAGTAGTTGAAGAACCAGGACCACGTGGGCGAGGGATCCCCGTTGAGCGAGAACTCTACGCCGCGATTGGTCTGCTCGCCGATGTTGCGGTAGGAGAAGGACTCCGGGAAGAGGCCGGCCAGACCGAACGGCGGCGGGACGTCGAGCACGAAGGGCGGCAGCGGGAAGCCGAGCGGCGGATTCGAGCCCGTGTAGGTGCTCAGAGTGAAGAAGTCGATCGAGTCGATCGTCTTGTTCTCGTACACGGCCAGCGTCAGGACCAGGTCGCTGCCGAAGTTGCCGACGTAGCCGACCTCCAGGGCATCGAGCCGCTCCTCTTTCAGATCGACGTTGCCGATCGCGTCACTGGGGAAGACGTAGGGGATGGCCACGCCGGGCGCCACCGGGATCTGCACCTCGTTGAGGATCGTGATGTCGAGGTAGTTGTTGATCACCGACGGCGAGCGGAAGGCGCGGTTGAACGAGAATCTCAGCGTGTGGTCGGGGGTCGGCGAGATCATGAGGCTCGTCCGCGGGGAGACGACCGTGCCGATGGGATCGATGTTGTCGATCCGCGAGCCAACGAGCCAGCGCACCTTGTCGTTGATGAGGATCTCGTCCTGCAGGAACCCGCCGTACTCGTCGCGATCGCTGCCCAGGGGCGCGATCGACAGGTCGAAGTCGTTGGCCCGCGCCGTCGCGCCCCAGGTCACCACGTTCTTGTCGCCGAAGATCCTGGTGTCGCCGTAGTCGAGGTTGTACGTCCGGCTCGAGAAGCCGAGCCGGAGCGGCCGGCCGTCGGAGCCGACCGCCAGCAGGTTGTCCCCCACGCCGTCGAGGTCGTTGACGAAGAAGCCCAGGCGCCTGGCGTTCTTCGACCAGCCGAACTGCAGGTAGCTCAGCGCCGAGTCGCTCTGGATGTCGAAGGGGCCGAGGCCGCTGTGGATGATGCCGTCGGTCGCCGCCCAACCGGCCGAGATCTGGAACGTCGAGCTCTCGTCGAGGTCACGATCCCAGCGTAGGTCGACCTTGGGCTGGCTCGTGCCCTGGTTCTCGAACGGCGGGTAGGGGGTGCCGGTTCCGGGAATCGTGCCGGCCGGCCGGTCGTAGGGATCCTGCTCGAAGTAGGCGGCGGAGATCTTGTAGCCGGAGCGCTCGCCGGCCGCGGCGTGGGTGAAGGAGCCGAAAGCGGTTCCCAGCTCGCCGCCGCCCAGGGTCACGGAGGTGCCCTGCATCTCGCGCGGGGTCTTGGTGATGAGGTTGATCACCCCCGTCTGGGCGTTGGCGCCCCACACGGCGCTTCCCGGGCCGCGCACGATCTCGATCTGCTTGATCTCGTAGGGATTCGAGGGCAGGAACTCCCAGATCACGAAGCCGAAGAAGTCGAGGTAGATCGAGCGGCTGTCGACGAGCACCAGCTGGCTCGTGGCCAGGCTGTTCGTGGCGCCGCGGCCCGTGATCTGGACGTCGCGGGCGCTGATCTGCGACACGTTGATTCCCGGGACGTTGCGCAGGATGTCCCCGAAGTCGTCCGACGTGGCGACCTCGAGCTGCCCGGCGGTGATCACCGTCATCGCGGCAGGCGCATCCTGCAGGCGCTGTTCCGTGCGCGAGGCCGTGACGACGAGGACGTCCTCGACGCGCTCGAGCTCTTCCGGCTCCGCCTCCTCCGCCCCGGGAGAGTCCTGCGCCAGCACCAGCGAGGCGCAGCAGATAACCGCCGTCGTCCAACTCAGCACCCTTCGAAGCATGAGCCTTCCTCCTCTGCTCGGGCTAACTTGTTGCGCGATTTGCGTGCGCCGACTCTACACCATCGGGACGGCCTCCAGCGACCTCGCCAGCCTCTCGGACGACTCGTCCGGGGATCCGGGGCGTCCACCCCGGCCCCGCCGGAAAGGCACAAGAAAAGGGGGGCGTCGAGCCCCCCTGAGGAAACGTCCGAGGCGAGCGGCTAGAAGTTGAGCCGGACTCCCATCTTCATCCGCCAGCGCGAATTGATGTTGTGGATGTCGAAGATGTCGTTCTCGGGGAAATCGGTCACGCGACGATTCAGGGTGTAGATCGGGGTCCCCTCGGCGGTGAAGCCCTCGAGCTCGGCGAGCTCCGCGGAGTTGAAGTTCACGTAGCGCAGGACGCCCGAATCGCGGTCGAAGAAGTTCATCAAGTTGAGGACGTCGAGCGTGAGCGCCACGTTGACGTCGCCGCGGACGGGGATCGCCTGCGCGAGGTGCAGATCGAGCGTGTGATTCCAGGGGGCGAAGTCGCAGTTGCGCGGCGTCGGCTGG
>JAOTWP010000232.1 GCA_029862975.1 Acidobacteriota bacterium | reverse complement strand
GGCCGTCGGTGGGCGACTGCGGATCGCGAGGCCGCCCGTCGACCGCTACCTCGTTCTCGATCCGCGGGAGGGTCCGCCTTGAGCCGGCCGTCGAGAGCGCTCGTGGCGGCGACCGTGCTGGCGCTCGTCGCCTCTTGCGGCGTGGAGACGCCACCGCCGGCGCTCGAGGAGCTCCAACGGCCCGTGCTCGACCGACTGGAGGCCTCCGTGCGGACCCAGATCGAGACGGCGCTCGAGGCGGTGGAGTCCCTGCCCGCGGCCGCGCCGGCGCCGGAGAAGGGAAAGGCCTGGGGCGCCCTGGGGCGCCTGTACGACGCCTACGAGTTTCCGGCCGCGGCGGCGACGTGCTATCGCAACGCCCGCGCGCTCGCCCCCGAGGAGCTCCAGTGGCACTATTACTCGGGCCGGCTGGCGCGGGCCGCCGGCGACCTGACGGCGGCCGACGCCGCGCTCGCGGCGGCTCTCGCCGTCGACGGGGGGGACCCGGCGGTGCGGGCCGAGCTCGGTCGCCTGCGGCTCGACCAGCGGCGCCTCGAGGAGGCCGCCGAGGTGGCCGACGCTCTCGTCGCCGACGATCCGGCGAGCGCCGCCGGGCTGCTGCTCAGGGCCCAGGTCGCGGTCGAGCGGCGCGACTGGCGCCAGGCTCGCTCCGACTACGAGCGGTTGCTGGTGCTCCAGCCGGGTGCCGACCGCCTGCACCGGCTCCTGGCGGTCGCGTGCCGCGAGCTCGGCGACGGCGAGTGCGCGCGCGGCCACCTGGCGCTCGAGGGATCCGGCGGCGTGCGCCTCGAGGACCCGTATCTCGCAACGTTGACGGATCTGCGCTCCGGCGTGAACAGCGTCCTCGACGAGGCGCTGACCCTCTATCAGGAAGGCGATTTCGAGTCCGCCGAGAAGCTCTTCGCCGAGGCCGTCGCGCTCGATCCGGGAAACGCCCGCGCCCACCTCGACCGCGGATCGGCCCTCAAGGAGCTGGGGCGCCTCGAAGAGGCCTTGGCCCAGTTCGACGAGGCGCTGCGCCTGCAGCCCACCTACGCGAAGGCGCTCTACAATCGCGGCGTGGTGCTGGCGGCCCAGGGCGACGACGCGGCGGCGCTCGCGGCCTACGAGCAGACCCTGGAGCTCGACCCGAGACACGGCGAGGCCCGCTTCAACAGGGCCAACGCGCTGCGGCGTCTCGGCCGCCCGGCGGAGGCCCTGGCCGCCTACTCCGACCTCGTCGCCGAGGACCCAGCCAACGGCCGCGCGCGCCTCGGCCGCGCCGTGGCGCTGCTCGACCTCGGTCGCGACGGCGAGGCGCTCGCGGCGCTCGAGGAGAGCGATCGCCTGTTCCCCCGGAGCCCGACCTTCAAGAACCTGATCGCCCGCGTCCTCGTGACCAGTGCCGACCCGCAGGTGCGCGATCCGGCGCGTGGACTCGTCCTCGCCCAGCGCCTGGCGATGGCGGCCCCCACCGTCGAGCACGTGGAGACCCTGGCCATGGCGCAGGCGGCCGTGGGGGACTTCCAGGGCGCGATCACGAACCTCGAGAGAACGCTCGCGGAGCTGAAGCGAACGGGCCGATCCGAGGCCGGGACTCCCCTCGCCAGGCGGCTCGAGGAGCTCCGGGCGGGCCGGCCGCCGCGCGATCCGGGGATCGACTGAGAGCCGGAGTCGACGTCTCATGCCCTCCGCTTCAGGCTCGCGACGCCGCTCGTCGTTCTCGGCGGCGCGCTCGGTCCGGCGCGTCGGCGTGCTCCTCGAGCCCGGAACCGCCCGGGACCACCGGAGGCGGGCGGTATACTGACCGTCCCGAAGCCGACCGCGAGGTGCTCATGTCCCGCCCCGTCCGCCCAGCCCGCCGCACCGAGAAGATCACCTACGCCGTGCGCGACGTGGTGCTGTGGGCCGAGGAGGCCGCGGCGGCCGGCCGCGAGATCCTCTACCTGAACATCGGCGACCCGAACCTGTTCGACTTCGAGACGCCGCCCCACATCGTCGAGGCGACCTGCGCGGCGCTGCGGGCGAACAAGAACGGCTACGCCCCGTCGTCAGGGATCCGCGAGGCGCGCGAGGCGATCGAGCGCGACAACGCCCGCAAAGGGATCTCCGGCATCGTCCACACGTTCGTGACGACCGGCTCGAGCGAGGCGATCGATCTCGCGATGGCGGCGCTCGTCGATCCGGGAGACAACGTGCTCCTGCCGTCGCCCGGATACCCGCTCTATCCCGCCGTGATGGCGCGCTTCGGCGGCGAGGCGCGGCCGTACGCCCTCGACGAGGCGAGCGGCTGGCAGCCGGATCTCGAGTCGATCCGGCGGGGAATCGACGAGCGCACGAAGGCGCTCGTCGTGATCAACCCCAACAACCCCACCGGCTCGGTCACCGGGCCCGAGGTCCTGCGGGAGCTGATCGCCATCGCCCTCGAGCACGATCTCGTGCTCTTCTCCGACGAGATCTACGATCGGCTGGTCTTCGAGCCGGGCTCGTTCACGGCCACCGCGTCGCTGTCGTCCGAGGCCAAGATCATCACGCTCCACGGGCTGTCGAAGGTCTTCGTGGCGCCGGGCTTCCGCCTCGGTTGGGCCTCGATCTCCGGCCCCGCGGACGAGCTCGGCGACTACTGCGAGGCGATCCGGAAGCTCGAGCGGGCGCGCCTGTCGGCCAACCACCCGGAGCAGTACGCGGTGGCCCCGGCGCTCGACGGGCCGATGGACTTCCTGGCGGGCGTCGTCGGCAAGCTCAGGGCGCGGCGCGACCTCGTGGTGGAGCGGCTCAACGAGGCGCCGGGGATCTCCTGCGTGGCCCCCCAGGGCGCGTTCTACGCCTTTCCGAAGATCGAGGTTCCGATCTCGGACGTCGAGTTCTGCCGCAAGGTGGTGCGCGAGACCGGCGTCGTGATCGTTCCCGGGAGCGGCTTCGGGGCGCTCGCCGGAGCGGGGCACTTCCGGCTCGTCTTCCTGCCCCGGGAGGACGTCCTGGCGCGCGCCCTGGACCGGATCGTCGAGGTTGCCCGCGCCCTTGTCTGAGGCAGGCTGGGGTCCCCGGATGGCGTCGCCGAGCTGGGTCCGGGCGGCCGCGATCGTGGGCGCCGCTCTGACGGCGATGGCCGGTGCGGCGGCGCGGGCCGAGGAGGTCGCGGCAAGCGAGGCGATCGAATGGCTCGGCGAGGCGGTCATCGGCCGCGGCCCCGTCGGCGTCGAGGCGCCGGTCGGGGGCCTCTCGGGCCTCGCCTACGACGCCTCCGGGGATCGTTTCTTCGCGATCTCGGACGACCGCAGCCAGCACGGACCGGCGCGAATCTACGAGTTGAGCGTCCGTCTCGAGGGCGGTCGGCTCGCCGACGGTGGGGCGCGGGCCACGGGCGTGCTCGAGCTACGGGGGCCGGGAGGGGCACCCTACGCCTACGACACGATCGATCCGGAGAGCCTGGCCCGGACGCCCGGCGGCCGGTGGATCGTGTCGTCCGAGGGCCAGGCCAGGGCCGGCGTGCCCGCGGCGCTGATCGAGTTCGGCAGCGACGGCCGGTGGCTGGGAGAGCTCGCGATTCCCCGCGCCTTCCGGCCGCGCGAGCGCAAGGGGATCCGCAACAACGCGGCGCTCGAGAGCGTCGCGATCTCTCCCGACGGCCGGTGGCTCTTCAGCGGCACCGAGAACGCGCTGCTGCAGGATGGCCCACCGGCCTCGGCGGGAGAGGGCAGCGCCAGCCGGCTGCTGCGGTTCGATCTCGCGAGCCGGCGCCTGCGGGCCACCTATCTCTACCGCACGGAGCCGCTCGCCGCCGCTCCGGTGGGCGACGAGCTGGCGATCAACGGCCTCGTGGATCTGCTCGCGCTCGACGGCGAGCGCCTGCTGGCGCTCGAGCGCTCGTTCACCGCGGGCCGGGGCAACGCGATCCGGCTCTTCCTGGTCGATCTGCGGGGGGCGTCCGACGTGTCGGGGGTGCGCCGCCTGGGGCGAGCGCGCGGCGTCACCGCCGCC
>JAOTWP010000088.1 GCA_029862975.1 Acidobacteriota bacterium | reverse complement strand
ATCGCCGCGGCCCTGGCGCACGCCCTGGAGCTGCCCGGCGCCGACGGTGCTTGGCGTGAGCCCCTCCCCGAGCCGGCGCCGCGGCCCGCCCTCGAACGCCTGCGAGCCGAGGTCTCCTGGATCGGCCGTTACCTCGTCCCCTGGGCCTCGAGGCACCTGGTGGGCCGCTCCTCGGGTGACGGCGTCGCCCCCAAGCGGCCCGTGCTGCGGCCCGTCGAGCCGCACCCGGCCGCCGAGCACGGAGCGAGGCAGCCCATGGCGCGAGCGCCCGAGGGCGAAGCGAAGGGCTAGGGCTCCCCCAGGGCCCCGCGGGCGCCTCGCGCCGGGCTGGCGACGGCCGTCACGTCAAGCCCGCTCGGAGCCCCCGGCGGGCGGGTCGGCGGACTCCATCGCATCACCTTCCGCGTCGACCTCCCCGCTGACGTGAATCTTGTCGCCGCTCTTCTTGCCGACGTACAGCGCCCGGTCGGCGAGGCGGATGAGTTCCTTCGGGTCCGTGGCGTGCTCCGGATAGAAGGCGACGCCGATGCTGAGATCGAGAGGCAGCCGCCGGGAGGTCGCGATCTTGATCACCCCCTGCCGGATGCGGCGCGCGGCGATCAGGGCGCCGTCCCGGGCGTTCACCGCCAGCAGGAGCAGCAGCTCGTCGCCGCCCCAGCGGAACACGAGGTCCGTCCCGCGCGTGCCGTCGAGGACGCTCGTCGCCACGAGCTGGAGGACGTGGTCGCCGACCTGGTGACCGTACGAGTCGTTGAGCTGCTTGAAGTGGTCGAGATCGCACAGCATGACGGCGAACGGCCGTCCCTCGCGCCGCGAGCGCGAGACCTCCTGGCCGAACCGCTCCGCGAAGGACTGGCGGTTCAGAAGTCCCGTCAGGGGATCCCGCGCCGCCTGACTCTGATAGAGCCGCCGGGTCCTCGCGGACTCGGCGCGCGCGTGGAGGGCGTAGACGCAGAAGAGGCCGACGGGCAGGAGGAGTCCGAGGAGGATCGCCGGGCGGACGAGCCGCGGAAGGCTCGGATCGAGCCCTTCGAAGCCGATCCATCCGGCGACCGCGAGCGCCGCCACCAGGGCCAGGAGCACGAGGAGAAACAGGGTGACCCACCAGAGATGACGGTCACGCCTCTCGATCGAAGCGAGGTCCGGCGCTGCCGGTTCGTCCATTCCCGTCCCCTTCCCACTCCCCGCCGCATGCGGCGCGTCGAGTGGAGCCGCGTGAAGATCCGTCATGATACCCCTCTTCGACCGGGTCGCAGGAGGTCCGGGCCAGGGTCCCGCGCAGGACACTAGGCATCCGCCGCGGGATGTGACAGGCTCCGCCCTCGGTCGCCGTCCCCCCGGGGACTGCCGGCGCCCGAGCCAGACCGGGGCCGCGTGTCCCAGCAGCGGCCTCGCCGGCTAGGTACCGCCCGCTCCCCTCGTTCCAGCCGGAATCACCCGCTGCACGCGCCGGCCCGGCCGCTCGGCCGAGGCGCGTTCGCGGAGAGAGTGCAGGTTTCGCCATGAGCTTCTCCTCGTTCGATCTCCACCCCTCCCTGCTGCGCGCGGCGGCCGACGCCGGCTTCACCGAGCCGACGCCGATCCAGCGCGACGCCATCCCCCACTGCCTCGCGGGCCGCGACGTCGTGGCCTGCGCCATGACCGGCAGCGGCAAGACCGCGGCCTTCCTGCTGCCGATCATGAACCGGCTGCTCGCCGTCCCCCGCGGCCGGACCCGGGCGCTCGTGCTCGCGCCGACCCGCGAGCTCGCCGCGCAGATCGTCGAGCATTTCGGCGCGCTGGCCCGCCACACCGAGCTGCGCGCGGCCGCGGTCTTCGGCGGGGTGCCCGCGGCGCCCCAGGAGCGGGCCCTGCGCCGCGGCGTCGACCTCGTCGTCGCCTGTCCGGGACGGCTGCTCGATCACCTGCAGCACCCCTACGCCAGGCTCGCGGGGCTCGAGGTGCTCGTCCTCGACGAGGCCGACCGCATGCTCGACATGGGCTTCCTGCCGGACATCAAGCGCGTCCTCGCCGCGCTGCCCAAGGCCGAGCAGACGCTGCTCTTCTCGGCGACGATCCCGCCGCCGATCGTCCACCTGGCGCGCCAGCTGATGCGCGATCCCGCCGTGCTCGACGTCGAGCGGCCGCCGGCTCCCGCCTCGGGAGTGCGCCAGCAGATCTACCCGGTGCCCGAGCGGCTCAAGCCCCAGCTGCTGCTGGCCCTGCTGCGTGGCGACACGCTGGCCAACGCCCTCGTCTTCACCCGCACCAAGCACCGCGCCAATCGCTTGGCGGCCTTTCTGCAGCAGCACGCCATCGAGTGCGAGCGGATCCACGGCAACCGCAGCCAGGGGCAGCGCACCCTGGCGCTCGACGGCTTCAAGAGCGGGCGCTATCGAGTCCTCGTGGCGACCGACGTCGCCGCCCGCGGGATCGACATCGCCGCCCTTTCGCACGTCGTCAACTTCGACGTCCCCAACGTCCCCGAGGACTACATCCACCGGGTGGGCCGCACGGCCCGTGCCGGCGCCACCGGGGAGGCCCTGACGTTCGCCGCTCCCCAGGAGCGCGCCGAGCTCTCGGCCATCGAGCGAGCGGTGGGCAAGACGCTGCCCCGCGCGACGCTGCCGGGCTTCGACTACGACCAGGCGCCGGCCGGGCGCTTCGAGATCCCCATCGGCGAGCGCATCGCCGAGATCCGCGCCCGCAAGGCCGAAGATCGGGCCCGCGCCCGCGCCAAGGCCGAGCGCAAGGCCGTGGCCGCCGAACGGCTGTCCGGCGCCGCGGTGGCCGTCACCGCCCCGGTGCCGGCGCGCGCCGGCCTCGAGAGGCCCCGGCGGCCGCGGCGCGGGCGCCGTTCCGGAAGGCGCTACTAGGCCGTCGCCCGGCGATGAGCTCCGCGGAGACGCGACACGTCGTGCTCGTCACGGGCGCGGCCGGCAAGACGGGCCGGGCGGTCCTTCGCGCCCTTCGCGGTGGCGGCCTCGCCGTGCGGGCCTTCGTCCGCGAGCCCCGGCAGCGGGACGCGGTCGCGCGGCTCGGCGTGGACGAGGTCTTCGCGGGGGACCTGCTGGACGAAGGCGACGTCCGCGAGGCGGCACGCGGCGCCCGCGGCGTCTACCACATCTGCCCCAACGTCCATCCTGCCGAGACGGCCATCGGCAGCGGGGTCATCGCCGCCGCCCGCGCGGCGGGCGTCGAGCGGTTCGTCTTCCATTCGGTGCTCCACCCGCAAACCGAGGCGATGCCGCACCACTGGGCCAAGCTGCGGGTCGAGGAGGCTTTGCTCGCCTCGGGCCTGCCGTTCACGATCCTGCAGCCGGCCCCCTACATGCAGAACGTCTTCGCCCCGTGGGAGCGGATCGTCCGGGAGGGCGTGTACCCGGTGCCCTACGCGCTCTCGACACGGCTCGTGATGGTCGATCTCGAGGACGTCGCGGCGGCCGCCGCGCGAGTACTGACCGACCCGCGGCACGCCGGCGCCACCTACGAGCTCTGCGCCCCCGAGCTGCTCGATCAGACGGAGATCGCCGACGCCCTCGGCCGCCACCTGGGGCGAGCCGTTCGCGCCGAGGCCGTCCCCGTCGACGCCTGGGCGCGCGGAGCAGGACTGGCTCCGGGGTCGTACCCCCGCGAGACGCTGGCCGCGATGTTCCGCTACTACGAGCGCTACGGCATGGCCGGCGGCTCCGGTGTCCTCGAGTGGCTGCTGGGTCGCCCCCCGGCTCGGTTCTCCCAATGCCTCGCCAGGCGGTCCTCCCCGCGGGTGCTTCCGTAGGGCACGGCCCGCTCGCCGTTCAGCCGCTGGCCGGGCTCACCTGCAAGGGCCGCGAGCGCGTGGCGGTCGCCCCCTGCGAGCTCTCGCGGACGAGAATGCGCAGGTCGTAGGTGCCCGGGGCCAGGTCGAGGCGGGTCTCGTAGCGGATCGGCTCGGCTGCGTCGCGCTGGTCCGGTCCGACGGCGAATCCGTGATCGAAGAACCCGGCGATCCGCCCGTCGCCGGCGATGGCGTAGCCGTAGATCTCGACGGCGAGCGCGCCGGAGCCGGCGCGCGGCCGCGGCAGCGAAGCCGTGGCGACCTCGATGGCGACGCGGACGTTGCCCGGTCCGGGCGCTTCCGGCGGCAGCGGTCCGGCCTCGACGGCCACGGCGAGCCCGTTGCGCGGCTCGTCGTCGAGAATCCACGCTGCCGCCTCCGCGCGCCGCTCCGTGGGCGAGCGCTCCGCGAACGGCACCGGCGTGAAGTAGCCGGGCCGATGCTCGAGCCGGGCGCCGCGCACCTTCTTGTTCAGGCGGACCTTGATCTCCTCGTAGCGGCCGCCCGCACGCGCCGGCGGAGCCTCGAACGTCAGGACGTACGAGACGGCCGTGTGGGAGAGGATCCGGCCCATCGCCGCGTCCAGGTCGTTGTAGTTGCGGACGTGCTCGCCGCCGGTCTTGTTCGCCATCATGAACAGCGTGTCGTCGCCGCCGCCCTCGCCCTCGGCCCCGACGCCGCCGACGTCGATCGCCTGGATGCTCGCCCCGCCGCGCACGAACTCCTTCAGCATGTTCTCGAACTGCACGAGAGAGCTCGTGTACCCGAAGCGGGCGTTGGAGTCCACTTCCCAGAGCCGGCCCCGCGCCGCGGCTTCGTTGGTCGCCAGGATGCTCTCGCGCTCGGCCGCCGTGGTGCCGCGGCCGATCCCCAGCAGCACCGTGCTGCTGGCACCCTCCGAGAGATAGAGGACGTGCTTGCGACCCGGGACCGGGCGCAGGGTCCGGGCCAGCTCGGCCAGCGCCTCGTTCAGCGTCTGGTGGGCGTTCACGAGGGCAGCCTGGGTCTGGATCGCGAGCAGGTCCCGCGCCGACGCGGTCGGCGCCGTCTCGCCGAAACGGTCGAGGCCGGCGGCGCCGCCGCCGCTCGAGTCGATGCCCGGCCCCGCGAAGACCAGCCCGAGCGGATCGCGCCTCCCTTCGGCGATCTGACGCCGCCCGAGGCTCGCCAGCGCCTCCTCCACCTGCGCCCGGTCGGGCGTGAAGCCAAGCATCACGGTCACCCCCTCGCCGATCGAGAAGGTGGCGACGGACACCAGATCGGTCGCGTCCAGCCGCTCGCGCACCACCCGCAGCGCGGCATCGCGAGCCCGGAAGATCTTCGCCGGGGTGGCGAACGAGAGGTCGAAGAGCAGCACGAAGTGGCGCCGGGCACCGAGGGGAACCGGCGCCCCGTTCGCCGCCGCCCGCTCTCCCGCGGTCGCCGCCGGCGCCTCGAGGTCGATCACCCGGAAGCCGACGATCTCCCGCTTCTTGCCGGCCGCGACGAGGGTGAAGTCGTCGCGCGTGAGCCCCCGCAACGGCGCCCCGTCGACCACCACGTGGACCGGCACCTCGACCTCCACGACGTCGAGCACCTGCGACGTACCGGCGCTCTCCCGGGCTGCCGCCGCGGCCGCCAGCAGGGTCCATCCCAGAATCCAGGCCCGCCTCATCTCCAATGACAACCCGCCCCGGCGGTCCGATCTTCCCTGGGTCGCGGAGCAGACGCTCTAGCGCGGCCGCCGCGCGAAGCCGCGCCAGGCCCCGAAAGCGAGCAGCAGCAGCCCCAGGGCGCAGACGATGGCCGGGCCGCTCGGGTAGTCCCAGCGGTACGAGGCCAGGAGGCCGATCGCGCTGGCGGCGCCGCCGACCACCCAGGCGATGAGCAGACGGACTCGCCAGCGGCTGCTCGACGCCAGGGCGACGATGGCAGGCGCCACGAGGTAGGCGAAGACCATGAGCACGCCGGCGACCTCGACCGCGACCGTGATCACGAGGCCGAACGAGATGTAGAACAGGAAGTCCCAGCGCTTGAGGCCGACGCCCGCCGCCCTGGCCTTCTCGGGGCTCTCGGAGATCGCCAGGAAGCGGCGGCGGAAGAGGTAGTGAAAGAGCCCGACGGCCGCGCAGACGACGAGGATCCGGGCCACCGACCGCCAGGTCACCCAGACGATGCTTCCGGCCAGGAGATCTTTGATGTGCTCGGCCCCCTCCGGCGCCAGGTCGGCGACGATGATGGTGGCCGCCGAGGTCACGACGTAGGTGATGCCGATCAACGCCTCTTGCGGAACGCCGCTCTCCTTGGTGCGGGTGAAGCTGAAGATGGCGGCGCCCGCGGCGGTGCTCGCCAGCGCGTAGCCCAGGGAGGCCACGCTGTGCGGCTCGTGCCCGAACAGGAAGCC
Organism: Acidobacteriota bacterium; assembly: GCA_029862975.1. Classification (GTDB taxonomy): domain Bacteria; phylum Acidobacteriota; class Thermoanaerobaculia; order Multivoradales; family JAHEKO01; genus CALZKB01. The sequence goes on along the minus strand of JAOTWP010000088.1, from coordinate 10,981 downwards.
GACGAGCGCCCCGAACGCGGCGATCTGGGCCAGGGCCAGGTCGACGAAGATGATCTCGCGCTCCAGGACGTGCAGACCCAGATAGCCGAGGATCGCCACCAGCACCGCGCACGCGGCAAACGGCGCGGCCAGGAACTGGAGAACCTCGAGCATGGCGTCAGCCCCCCCCGCCGGCGAAGCCGCCGGCCACGCCGTCGACCCAGAGGTCGACGAGATCGAAGTAGTCCGCGGCGCCGCCGGCGCCGGTGCCCAGCGGCAGGATCACGGCGCGGCAGCCGGTGCGCTCCGCGATGGTCTGCGGCTTCTCCGGAGCGAAGTAGTTGGCGGCGATCAGGACCCGGATGTGCCGCGCCTCGATCTCGTCGATCAGCTCCTTGACGTGCCGCGCCGAAGGCGGGATCCCCGGCTTCGGCTCCACGTAGTCGACCACCTCGAGCCCGAAGAGGTCGGTGAAGTAGATCCAGTTCTTGTGGTAGGCGATGATCTCGCGCCCGCGAAACGCCAGCCCGCGGCCGAGCCAGCCGCCGAGCTTGGCGAGCAGGGGCGCGCCGTCGAGGACCTGACCCTCGAGAAAGCCGATCAGCCGGCCTTGCCGGGCCAGGCCGTCGAGCGTCTCGGAGCCCAGGATCTCCACCAGCTCGGCGCCGTAGAGGCCCTCGTCGATCCGCCGGCGGAAGCGCTCGAGGTTGGCGCGGTAGGTGGCGGCGCCGGCGGGATCGACCCGCTCGAGGCCCGCCGCGATGTTGGCCGCGATCGTCTTGGCGGCGATCGGGCTGGTGTGGATGTGCGGGTTGCCGTAGATGTGGACGTCGCCCGCGGAGCGGTCCGCGGACGCCGGCACGTCGAGCAGGGCGACCCCGAGGCTCGCGTTGACGAGGCCCGGCTCGCCCTCGCGGATGCCGCGGTTGCCCGACTTCTCCACCAGCACCGGCGCCCAGAGCTCGAGGTCGAGCCCGGTGGTGACGAACAGATCGGCCTTCTGGAGCATCAGCGCGTACGAGGGCTTCGGCTTGACGAAGTGGGCGTCCTCGTCGCCGCGGGCGATCGACTCGACCTCGACCCGGTCGCCTCCGACCTCCCGCGCGAGCGAGCCGTAGGCCGAGAGGGTCGTGACGACCCGGACCGTCTCGGCGCCTGCCGCGACGCCCGGGGCGGCGACAACCGCGGCGAGAATGCTCGAGAGCAGGACTGCGAGAGTCGGAATCTTCTCCATGGCCACCTCAATAGGCCTCGTGCTTGTGGGGTCCGGCCGCCCAGGTGATCTGGAAGGTGAGCTCGTTCTGACGCTCGCCGCCGGGCTCCTCGATCGCGCGGTACAGCGCCCGCAGGCGGACGTACTCGCTCTGCCACCAGGTGAGGTAGGGCACCCAGCCCGTGGTGACGCGCTCCGGCTCCAGGGGATCCTCCACCCGGTCGTAGCGCACTCCGGCGTAGAGGTTGCGCCGCAGCAGGCCCTCGAGGTACGAGTAGCCGCCCCAGGCCTGCCGCGCCACGCCGGCGGGGTCGTCGCGCCGCGAGCGCAGCACCTCGGTGCGCCAGGTGACCTCGCGGTACTTGGAGCGGGCGGGCGGCTGCCAGTGGAGCGTCACGTCGCTGCCCAGGACCTCTGAGTCGAGACCGCCGCCGGCCCGGCCGGAGATCCCCGACAGGCCCCATTCGAAGTAGGTCGCCGGGCTCAGGTCCCAGTAGCTCTTGAGCCTGCCGAGGACCACGAGCCGCTCGAAGTCGCCGCCGCCGAACGCCGCGCTCTCGCCGTCCGTCGCCTCCAGGACGACCTCGTTGGCGCTCGCCCAGGGCCGGGGCAGCAGCCAGCTCAGGGAGACCCCGGTCTGCGCCAGGCCCTCGGCGTCGAAGTAGCTGGAGAGGACGAGGGGATAGTCGCTCTGCGGCAGGGCGTGCGAATGCTGCTGGTTGAGAGGCCCGAACCGCTGCCGGAACTTGCCCGCCTTGAGCGCCAGGCCGCCGGGCAGCCCGCTGTAGAGGATCCACCCCTCCTCGATCTCCACGCCCTCGTCGGGCGAGAAGGCGAGCGTCCAGCGGGTGCGGGAGAAGGGGTCGAGGGCGGACTGCAGGTCGAGCTCGAACTCGCGCCCTTCGAAGTCCTCGCCACCGCCGCCCCCGACGGCCAGGACGTCCCCGGTGAAGGAGATCTCGGGGTTGAGCCGGTTGAGGCCCACCCTGGCGCCCTCCACCGCAGGCCGCTCGGAAGGCACGGCGCCGGCCCCCGCCGCCTCCCGTGCCGCCTCGCGGAGAGCCTCGAGATCGGAGGCGGCGACCCCCGGGTCCGCGGATGGCACGACGCTCGCCGCGTCTTCGAGCTCGCGCACGCGCCGCTCGAGCGCCTCGATCCGTGCCTCGTAGCGCGTGCGCATCGCTTCGAGCTCGCCGCGCAGCTGCTCCACGGCCTCGTCGGCCGCCGCCGCCGAGGCCGGCGAGCTCGCCAGGAGCACGATCGCTCCCGCCGCGATCCCCGGCATCCACTTGACAGTTCTCATGGCCACCTCCCGACCGGAGCCCGCGACCCTCGAGCCGCGGTTCTTGCGGCGACCGCCTGCCGGTCGCCGGACTCCCGATTGCCGACTCGGAACTAGGGCGCGGGAGGCGGGGCGCGGGAGGGACCGCGGCCGGTCTCGGGCCGGGTCGGGACCGCTCGCGCGGCCGCCGCGCCGCGGGCCTCGGCCGGCGACTGGTAGGGCGCCTCCGCCACGGCTCCCGAGCTCTCGGCCTGCCTGCTCTGCGCGAGACAGGCCCGGCAGGACCAATCGTCGAAAATGGACGACACGTCGAGGTGCGTCGGCTGCTCCTGGTGGACCGCGTCGACCGCCACCTGCCGCGGACCCGCATGCGAGTGCGTCAGGTCGCCTCGTTCCGTCTCCGGCCAGCCGAGGCCCGACAGCAACGCGCTCGCGGCCAGCAAGACCGCACAGCGAGCCGCGGGGCCGGGGCGGCGGGAGGGGCCTGGGCGTGCGTCGGTCATCTCGGCCATCCACCCTAGCACCGCAAGCCCCGGTCCGCGAGAGGCCCGTCGGCTCGCGGCAGCGCGATAAGATCTCCCCGTGATGACCGACAAACGCGACCGCATCCGCCTGACGAGCCTCGCCTCCTGCGCCGGGTGAGCGAGCAAGCTGGCGGCTGACGCCCTGGCGCAGGTCCTGCGCCCCCTCGAGGAGACCTTCGCCGGCGCGACGTTCGACCGCCTGTTGGTCGGGCTCGACCTGGCGGACGACGCGGCCGTGTACCTCGTGAGCGACGATCTCGCGATCGTCGTCACCGTCGACTTCTTCACCCCGATCGTCGACGACCCCTACGCGTTCGGGGCGATCGCGGCGGCGAACAGCCTGAGCGACGCCTACGCCATGGGGGCGCGGCCGATCCTCGGCTTGAACGTCGCCGCCCTGTCGGGCAAGGTGCCGCTCGAGGTGTCCGCGACTATCCTGCGGGGCGGCGCCGAGAAGGCGCTCGAGGCCGGGATCCCCGTCGCCGGCGGCCACACGATCGCCGACGACGAGCCCAAGTACGGCCTCGTCGTCCTGGGAACGATCGATCCGCGGCACCTGACGAGGAAGAGCGGCGCCCGGCCGGGCGACCGGCTGCTCCTCACGAAGCCGCTCGGGTCCGGGGTCGTGACCACCGCCGCGATGCGGGACCGGGCGACCGCCGGCGAGGTCGAGGCGGCCACCCGCAGCATGATGCGCCTCAACGCCGAGGCCGCGGCTCTCGCCCGCGAGCACGGCGCGACCGCCGTCACCGACGTCACCGGGTTCGGCCTGTTCGGCCACGCCTCCGAGCTGGCGCAGGCCAGCGCCGTGGGCCTCGAGATCCGCTACGGAAGCCTCCCCTGGCTGCCCGGAGCCGAGCGGCTGGGGGAGCTGTGGCTCTACCCGGGCGGCGCGGGCTCCAACCGCGCCCACTTCGGCCCCGGCGTCGAGCTCGCCCCCGAGCTCGCCGACTGGCAGCAGCAGATCGGCTTCAGCCCCGAGACCTCCGGCGGCCTGCTCATCGCCCTGCCCGCGGCCGCCGCCGAGGCCGCGCTGCGCGCCGCCACCGAGCGTGGGCTCGAGGCCGCGGAGATCGGCTCCGTCGTGACGGGCAGCGGCATCCAAGTCACCGCCTGATCCCGATCCACGAGGCTCCCGCGGCGGCGAGTCCGGGGCCGGGCGGCGCTACAATCACCGCGTATGCCCACCGTTGCTCCCTCGCTCAAGATCGCCTTCATCGGCAGCCACGGGGTCGGCAAGACGACCCTGTGCTACGGATTGGCGGCGCGGCTCAAGGCGCTCGACGTATCGGTGGAAGTGGTGCGCGAGGTGGCCCGGCGCTGCCCGCTGCCGATCAACGAGGAGACGGGCGTCGCGGCGCAGTCCTGGATCCTCCACACCCAGATCGCCGAGGAGCTCGCCGCCCAGGAGCGCTACCCGGTCGTCATCTGCGACCGCAGCGTGCTCGACAACTACGTCTACCTGCTCCTGGCCGCCGGTCCGAGAGGCGAGCTCGAGCCGCTGCTCGACGCCTGGCTGGGCTCGTACGGGATGCTGGTGCGCGTGCCCATCGTCGACGAGCCGTCGGCGGACGGCGTGCGCGCCACCGACCCGGCGTTCCAGCGCGCCGTCGACGAGCGCCTGCTCGAGGAGCTGGAGGAGCGCGGGCTGCCCCTCGTCGAGCTCGATCCGCGCCACCGACAGCGCTGGGTCGACGCGGTCGTCGACGGGGTCTGGCGCCGGCTCCAGCCGCCGCAGCTGCGGCTGCTGTGAGCCGCCCGCCGCTGCCGGCTACTGCTTGATCAGCTGGAGCTGCGAGGTGCCGGCGCTCATCACCTCGAACGCCACGATCTCGCCGTCGCGCTCGACGAACTCGAAGACGTTGCCCGACGGATCGCCGTCGATCTTGAAGCGCAAGGCGGCGAGCGGCACGAACCGCCGCACGTCCTGGCCAAAGGTGACCATGAGCCCCTCGTCCGTCACCTCGAAGACCGCCTGGATGCCGCCGGCCTCGGCGGCGTAGACGCCGGCGAAGCGCTCGAGGGCCTCGCGGCTCATCTCGATCTCCTCCTCACGGGGAACCGCGAGCAGGAACGGAGGGCGCGCGATCCCCGCGACGCAGCCGTCGACGCCGAGTCCCTCGACGCTGGCCGTCTCCAGGAAACGAGACTGGAGCTCGTCGATGCACTTGATGCCGCTCAGCCCGAACCAGCCGTGAGCACCGTCGGGCACCACCAGATGCACGCTCGCGGGAAGAAACTCCTGGGCCTCGTAGCCGCACCGCGCCGGGGTCGCCGGGTCCCGCTCCCCGGAGATGATGAGGACCGGTACCGTCGATTCCACCGGATCGTGATAGCCCGCCGGCAGCTCGGCCGCCAGCCACTTGCCGCACGCCGCCACCTGCTGGCGCAGCCGGAAGTCGCCGAGGAAGCCGGTCTGGATCGCCGCCGCGTTGGGGCCGATCCGGGAGACGTCCTCGGCGCAGGTGACCGACAGGTACAGGCCGTCCGGGATCGAGACCATGAGGAGCCCGCCCACGCTGTAGGCGGTCTGCGCCATCGGCTCCCAGTCGCCGCCGGCGGCGGCGTGCAGGAAGGCCGGGATCCGCAGTGCGGACATGGAGGAATAGAGCATGTAGCGCAGCGTCTGGACCAGGGCGTTGCGCGACAGCGTGAGCTCGACGGTCTCGCGGGTCCCGGGGTCGGTCACCGCGATCGTCTTCGCACCGGCGTCGAGCTCGGCGAGGACCGTGGCGAGATCGGCCTCCGGATCCGGAAACGCAGCGGCGCAATCCGCGTCCTCGGCGCACTCCCGGAACCAGCCGTCGAGCGCGGCCTGGGCGTCGGCGGCGAGGGTGACGGGCATGCGGACGTCGGTCGGCACGACGCCCTCGATCACCGCAGTGCGCACCATCTCGGGGTGCCGGCGCATGAAGACGAGCGCGGCCCGCGAGCCGTAGGAGCCGCCCGAGAGATTGACCTTCTCGTAGCCGAGCGCCCGGGCCACCTGCGCCACGTCGTCGACGATGTTCGGGGTCGTGTACTGCGTCAGGTCGGCGTCCTCCTCGAGCGCGGCGGCGCATTCCTCGAGCAGGTCGACCGGCAGGAAGGTCTCGAGCGCCTCGGTGATCCCTCGCTGCAGCTCCTTCTGGTACGGGCAGAACAGCGGCTTCGACTTGCCGGTGCCCCGGTAGTCCACCAGCAGGAAGTCGCGGCGCTCGAGCTCTGCGGCCATGAAGGTCGCCAGCCCCGGCGCCATCTCGACCGTCGATCCGCCGGGACCGCCGGCAAAGAAGACCAGGGGGTCCGGCGCCGGGCTCTCGCCGCGGGCCGGCAGGACGACGACGTTGAGCGGGATCGTGCGGCCCGCCATCGCCGCCCGGTTCTCGAACACCTCGTAGGTGCCGCAGCGCGCCGCCCCCGCAAAGCCCGGGATCTCGCACGGCTGCAGCTCGAGCTCGGCGGCCGGCGCCGCGGCGGCGGCCAACAGGATCATCCAGGACCAGCGTGTCGAGAGCATCGGGGTTCTCCTCCGGAAACGTCCTTGACGGCGGGGCTCCTTCACCGTACGAAACGAAAGACGCGGGGTTTCGCGGCGGCCTCGTAGTCGCGCGGCGCCATGCGGATCGACCGGGTCCGCGAGCCGGCCGTGAAGAGCATCGTCGGACGCTCGAGGACCGAGGGGTCGGCGTAGAGCGGGAACGGCAGCACCGGCTCGCCGAAGGGGGGCACCTCGCCGGGCGCGAGACCCGTCAGCTCGCGCAGCTCGGCGGCGGTGGCGAAGCGGGTGCGCTGCACCCCGAGCGCGCGGCGGATCCGCGCCGAGTGGACGGCGCGGTCGGCGCTCATCGCGAAGACGCCCAGCTCTTTCCCGTACTTGAAGAGGATCGCCTTGGTGCCGAGCGCGAGCTCCGTCCCGCGGGCCGCCGCCGCCTCCCGGGCCGTGGCCGCCGCCGGGTGCTCGAGCAGCTCGAACGGGCAGCCCCGCGCCCGGAGCAGCTCCACGATGCGCTCGAAGACCGCGAGGTCGGACGCCGAGCTTCCGCCCATGGCTCGCCAGTGTATGCCCTGGGCGGCCGTCCGCGGTGCCCGCCCGAGGCCCCGCGGCCCGATGCGCCGCCACCCTGCGAGATCTCGACCCCGATCTCCGTCTCGAGTGCAGGACCCACGGCCCGGGCAGGGCTGGCCGCCGGGCTTGAAAGTGTGCGACATGATGTGTGATACTCTACACATGGCGACGAACCTGGCGCTCGATCCGGAACTCCTCGATCGCGCGCTCGCCGTCGGGGGCGAGCGGACCAAGAAAGCGACGGTTACGCGAGCGCTGCAGGAGTTCATCGCCCGTCGCGAGCAGGCGCGGCTGCTGGATCTCTTCGGCGCCCTGGATTGGGATCCCGCGTTCGACTACAAGCACGAGCGCTCGCGGGATTGAATCTCCTCGTCGACACCAGCGTGTGGTCGCTCGCGCTGCGCCGCGACCGCCCTCCCGGCGAGCCGGCGGTGCGCTTCCTCTCCTCCGCGCTGGCCGGCGGTGACCCGATCTTCACCACGGGGCTCGTGCTGCAGGAGCTTCTCCAGGGCTTCGCCGGCCCGCCGGCGCGGGACGCGATCCTCGACCGTTTTGCGGCCATCCCCTTCCTCGTGCCCGACCGCCACGACCACGTGCAGGCCGCCGATCTGCGCAACGCCTGCCGGCGCCACGGGGCACAAGTCGGCACCATCGACGCCCTCCTCGCCCAGCTCTGCCTGCGCCACGGCCTGACCCTGCTGACGACGGACCGCGATTTCACGCGGATCGCCGAAGTTCGCCCGTTCGATCTCTGGCAGCCGCCTCCGGCGAAGTAGCTCGACGAGCGCGGGCAGGCTTGCGGGCGACCCTCTCCCGGCGGCGCTCAGCGCCTCGTCGAGGCGGGGAGGCCGGCGGAGATCCGAAGTGCGGGCGCGCGCGATCGCCTCGTCTCGCTACTTGCCCGCCCGGTCCATGAGCCAGCACAGCGCCAGCCACTGAAACGCGGCCAGCCAGGCGATCACGAAGGCGGTCAAGGCCAGGTCGAGAGGCCGCCACGCGTGGAAGAGCCGCGGCCGGTAGATCGCCTCCAGGGCGACGGCGACCCAGAACCCGGTGCAGAAACCGCAAGAGACCAGCTTCCCGAGGGGCGCGCTCCGCGCCGCGAGCCACTCCCGGAACGGAGCGAGAAGCTTCGTCTCGCTTACGCTGAAGGCGAGGAAGCCGGTGACGCTCGACAGGAGAGCGACCTCTCGCCACATCACCGGCCTGGACTACATCCGGACCTGCAGTGCGTCACCGGCCGCAGCATGTAGCGCCTCGTCCACCTCCCGGGCATTCCCTACCACCTCCTTCCGGCGTATCCCTCGTCTCGGCCTACCACCGGTCTGTTTCTCCCGTCCCGTGTCTGGCCCACAATCGTCGTCGCTGGGTCGTTGACGACCTACTCCCTGCCGAGCAAGGCTTCGAGTTCATCTGCGATCGCAAACCACCTCGAACGTCTGTGTTCTGCGACCCTCTCAAGGTTCGAGATCTCCAGGAGCGGATGGGAGTCGAGAGAGGGTCGAGCTCCAGAAAGCGCTCTCTCATACCAGCGCCTCCAGATCTCGGGCCGCTCGGTTCCTCCGACGTCGAGGGCACTGACCATGACAGCTTGGGAGACAGCATGAGCCGCCTTGTGTACACGGCGATCTGGGTCGCAATCAGCGCCGTACGCCTCGGTTAGAGCCTCGACGCCCGCTACGAAGTTGTTGCCGCCAGGGCCAGGATACTCCGCCAATGCCTCGGGCGGCACCCTGAGGTGTTCCTCTCCATCCTCGATCCGGGCCAGGTGTTCGCGAGCCCATTTGGCGGAGGGATGATGGCGTTCGAAGCTGACCAAGCTCGACCACAATTGCCGGGCGGCCAACCGCACCGCCGCTATCGGAGAGAGACGACGCAGCAGCATCTCGACGGCTCTCTGGCAGCTGTTCCAATCTTCTACCTCGGCTCCTCGGCGAAGCGCGGTTAGCTCTTCAGAGCCGTCCATCATCTTCACAAGACAATGCGACACTGGAAGTCCAACGTTGGCGGGAAGCTGTCGAGGCAACAGGGACAGCACGTAATGGAACCTGCCCGCGCGCCTCCGGTACGGACGTTGTGATGCTCTCCCAGCCCCGGACAAGGACCTCCAGTCGCCACACTGGGGTTGTGAAGAGTGAGATTGGGATTCCCCGTCATCGTCTTCATGGCACGCAAGGCACTCTGCGCGCTGGAGTAGATGTACTCCTCGGGTAGTTCCCAGCATTCGGGGTACCGTGGATACTCTGTCGCGCACATCGGTGCCTCTTCGTCCGTGTCGGTCTCCGCGGCAGCCGGATCAGGCTCAGGCGCAGGTTCCGCCTCAGGTTCGTCCTCGGAGGTAACCGAATAGATGACAACACCTGCGCCAATCAGGACGACGGCCACGGCTGCAATCCCCAAACCCACGGCCCATCCCGGAGGACCCGTGGCCACCTCCACTGGGGCCGCCGCCGCGTCCGCTGCCAAGAGTGCCTCACCGGCCACAATCAACCCTTCCGCCACAAACCGGTTCACCCGACCCGGGGCGGCCTCCCGAGGCACCGAAACATGGCTTCCGGAGACGACGGCCTCGGCCACCCTATCGGCTTCGACCTCGGCCGAGTCGCGGGGGTGGCTGAGGGTGAGCGACTTGGCAGCCAGGCTCTCTGGCCGCTGCTCATGCACGCTGACACCAGATGGTTCTCGGGTAGCGTTGGTCCCGCGTGCCTGTGACAGGATGTCAACTTCCGCCTGCTCCAGCCTTTCCGGCGTGAATGCGGCCAAGACGCGCAGTTTGAGCGCTTCATCGCTGCCGTTAGCCACTTCACGCAACCGGTCCATGCCACGGGAAACGGTCTCCACCTGTACCCGGTCTGCCAGTGATTCTCCATTAGCACTGGCAGCGCTACGGGCCCGTTCGAGGTTCTCAATGAGAGCCCCGAGCATCGCTGTCGGGTCAGACGATTCTCGCGGGTCTTCGGCACGATGCACGATGCTGCGGTCCCGGCTCAACAGCGCAACTGCCCTGGACGCGAACGGCCCGCGGGATCTATCGGCAGCGCCCTGAAGGGGAGTCGGTCTCGTTTGTTGCACGACGTGCGCCAACTCATGCGCCAACAGTTTCTTTCCGCTCGACCTCTGGGGAGTGAATTGCCCCGCTGCGAAGACCACGTCGTCTCCGACGGTGTAGGCCAGGGCATTCACGGCCTGAGCCGACGCTGCAGCTCTCTCACCGGTATGCACGCGCACCCGGCTCAAGTCGCGCCCGAAGCGCGCCTCCATGAACGTGCGGGTCCCGGCTTCAAGTGGCTGGCCGGACGAGCGCAGCACCTCGCTGACAATGGGCGGTGCGGTAGAGGACATAGGCTCACGAGATGCCTTCCGCCGCAGCCGCTTGCGGCGGCAGTCAGCGCACTCGCCCTCCTCCCGCCGCCGCACTCCAACCTCTTCGCACTCGGGGCAGATCCGCTGAATCGGCCCATCGCCCTCGGCTGCCAGCGGCATGCTCGTCACACCGTCGGCCATTCGGTCCGCCTCACGCTCGAAGACGTCGTCCGGTTGGCCGATCGTGAGCTTCGGCTGCAGACGGGGGGCGCCGAGGATCCGGCCCACTTCGAGGCGCTGCGTCCGCAGGTTGGAGAGCGCCCGACGGGTCGGCAACCGCGCGGAGCGAACGATGGGAACCGACCTCTTGGCCGCCGTGGCGTGAATACGCATCATCGGATCCCTATCCACCTACGTGATTGTGCGCTGCCGGGCAACCGGTGGCCGGCTCTTTGCGACCGTGGCGTGGGTGCGCATGGCGGGCATGGCCGGTGCTCAGAATGGCGTGGCAGCGCCCTTACGGGTCGCCGCTCTCCTGCTCCGTCTGATGAGGCCCGGCGGCGCCCTGCTGGACCACGTGGGTCAGCTCGTGGGCCAGCAGGTGCCGGCCGTCCGCCGTTCCCGGGCGGTAG
>JAOTWP010000231.1 GCA_029862975.1 Acidobacteriota bacterium | reverse complement strand
TCGGCGGAGCCGTCGGCGGAGGCCCGCTCGAGGTTGGCGAGCGCGCCTTCGAAGTCGCCCGCCGCCTGCTGCAAGGTCGCCAGATGGAGACGTCCCTCGACGTCCGTCGGGTGGGCGGCGACCATCTTCTCCAGCTCCTCTCGGGCCTCGCCGGTGCGGCCAAGGAGCGCCAGCGCCACGGCCCACTCGCGATGGGCCTCGCCGTCCTGCGGGTCGATCTCGTAGGCGCGGAGGTACGCCGCCTCCGCCTCGGCGAGGCGGCCCTGCCGGGCCTGGAGGGTGGCGAGATTGAAGAAGCCGTTGCGGAACCCGGGATCGACCACCACCGAGCGGCGCAGGCTCTCCTCCGCCGCCGCCTCGTCGCCGAGGTGCAGGTAGGCCAGCGCCAGGTTGTAGTGCACGAGGGCATCCTCGTCGTTGAGCTCCCGCGCGCGCAGCAGATACGGCACGGCGGCCGCCGCGTCGTTCTCCTTGAGGGCCTCGATCCCCGCCTTGAAGAAGATCTGCGAGGCCTGGAGGAGCTGCGCGAGCCCCTCGACGAGGGGGTCCGGAAAGCGCACCTGGACGCCGCGATTGAGCGCCAGATGCTCGCGCGCCCGCTCCAGGTCCCCGAGCCGGCGGTAGGCCATTCCCAGCCGGTGGTGGATGCCGTTGGCCTGCGGCTGCAGCGCCAGGGCGCGCTCGAAGAGCTCCGCCGCCCGGGCCGGGTCCTGGCGGTACTCCGCGATGCGGCCGGCGCCGAAGAGGGCGGCGGCGGCGGCCGGCCCATCCTCGTGGCGCGCGTAGAGCTCGGCCGCGGTCTCGAGATTCCCGAGCTCGAGAAGGACGTCGGCCAGCCGCAGCTGCGCGGCGACGTCGTCGGGGACGAGCTCGAGGACGCGCTCGAAGTCGCCGGCGGCGCGCTCGAAGTCTCCCTGCGACTGGGCCAGGACGCCGAGGAAGTAGGGCCAGCGCGGGTCCTCGGGGCCGAGATCCCGGGCGTTCTCCAGACACGGCTGGGCGGCGCTGGCGAGATCGTAGAGGTAGTACAGGAGGCCGACCTGGCCGAGCTCGGCCTCGAGCTCGGGGCCGCTGGTCTCGCCGCTGGCCAGACGTCGATCGAGGCTGGCGCGCGCCGCCCGCACCTGCTCCTGTACCGCCGGCTCGAGGGCGTCGATCGCCGGGGTCGGGATCTCGCGCAGCTGCGCCTCCGCGCCGGCGGCGAGCGCCAGGAGGGCGAGGAGCGCCCGAGCGACGGTGAGCGCCCGCCGCCTCATCGGCCTTCCGCCTGCCGCCACAAGGTGAGGTAGCGGTCCACCGGCGGCGAGCGGTAGGTGGCGCGGGCGCCCGAGGGCCAGGTCAGGCGCAGCGCCAGCGGCCCTTCCGCGCCGAGGCCCGCCTGGACCCGCGGGTCGCGCGCCGAGACGTAGCTGCCGTCGGTGCGCACGCGGTGCGCCGAGGCGCCGCGCGCCGTCTCGACCCGCACCAGGGCGCCCAGGGCGTCGCTGCGGCCGCCGCCGCGCAGGGCGCGCACGCCGAGCCAGTGGTTGCCGGAGACCGTCTCGTCGACCACCAGGCGGGCCGGCCCCGCGTTGTTGGTGATGACGAAGTCGGGATCGCCGTCGTTGTCGACGTCGCCGGCCGCGATGCCGCGGCTGACCTCGAGGTCGGAGAACGCCGCTCCGGCCCCCGCCGAGACGTCCTCGAAGCTGCCCGCCCCGACGTTGCGGAACAGCAGGTTGGGCTCCGCCAGCGGATGCGGGTCTCCGGCTCGCACCTGCTCTTCGATCCTGCGCACCGCGCCGTTGGCGACGGCAAGGTCGAGCTGGCCGTCGTTGTCGAAGTCGAGCGCGGCGACGCCGAAGCCGGTGTAGCGGAAGCTCGGGCGCCCGAGTCCGGAGCGCTGCGTCGCGTCGGAGAAAAAGCCGCTGCCGTCGCCCAGATAGAGCGTGTTCGTCTCCTTGGTCAGGTGGGTCACGAGCAGGTCCTCGCCGCCGCTGCCGTCGAGATCGGCGGCGACGACGCCCATGCTGGCCTCCGGCTGCCCGGCGGCGTTGACGGCCGCGCCCGCGAGAATCGCTTCGTCGCGGAACGTCCCGTCGCGCTGGTTGAGCCACAGGAAGTTGGGTACCTGGTCGTTGGCGGCGTAGAAGTCGGGCCAGCCGTCGGCGTCGAAGTCGCCGCTCACGACCCCGAGCGTGCTGCCCGCGACGGCCCCGACGCCGCTCGCCGCCGACACGTCCTCGAACGTCCCGTCGCCGCGATTGCGGTAGAGCGCGTCCGCTGCCGGCGGGTAGGCCAGCGGACCGCAGTAGTCCTCGGTCCCGACCTCGGACCTGCACTGCTTGTGGGTCGCCAGCCGGTAGTCGACGTAGTTGGTCACGTACAGATCCAGCCAGCCGTCGCGATCGAAGTCGACGCTCGCCGCCGACACGCTCCAGTCCGTCACGCCCCCGCGCGCCGTGTCAGCCGTCCGGAAGGTGCCGTCGCCCGCGTTGCGCAGCAGCTGATTGGGGCCGAAGTTGGTCACATAGACGTCCGGCAGGCCGTCGTTGTCGAAGTCCGCGGCGGTGACGCCCTGCCCGTACCCGGTCGCGTCGATCCCGGCGCGCTCCGTGACGTCCGCGAAGACGAGCCGCGGCCGGCCGTCCGGCGCCGCGTACAGGTCGTTGCGATAGAGCCGGTCGGTCAGCGGCAGCGGATGCCGCGGCGGGAAGACGGCCGCCGCGATCGGATGGTCTCCCAGCATCGCGCCCTGCACGGCGTAGAGGTCGAGATCGCCGTCGCCGTCGTAGTCGAGAAGCGCCGCCCCCGCCCCGACCATCTCGACGAAGTAGAGCGCCCCCGACATGCCGTTGAAGTGGACGAAGTCGAGGCCGGCTTCCGCCGTCCGGTCGACGAGGGACCACTGCGCGGCGGCCGGACCGGCCGCGAGGCCGGCCAGCGCCACGAAGCAGGCGGCGGCGAGCGGCCGCGCTCTCACGGCGCTGCTCTCACGGGCCGCTCTCACGGCTGCTCTCATGGGGCTGCTCTCACGGGCCTGCTCTCTGGGGCTGGCACCACGAGGTAGCGATCGAGGGGCGGCGACCGGAGCCGGCGCGCCCGCCCGTCGGTCCAGCGGATCCGCACTCCGGCGATCTCGGGCTCGGCGCCGAGCCCGAGGAGGACCCGCGGATCCCGCGCCGAGGCGTAGCTGCCGTCCGTGGCGACCCGACCGGCGGGCCGATTGGCGCCGTCGCGGGGCGCCTCCACGGTCACCGTGGCGCCGCTCCAGGCGACCCCGCTCGGCGGCCGCGGCGCCACCCCCAGCCAGCGGCCGCGGCCCGGCGTCCGATTGAGCAGCAACCGGGCCGGGCCGCCGTTGTTGGACATCGCGAGGTCGCCCGCGCCGTCGTTGTCGACGTCGCCGGCCGCCACGCCGCGGCTCACGTCGACCGCCCGCAGGGCCTCGCCGGCGGTCGCCGTCACCTCGGCGAAGCGCCCGCCGCCGACATTGCGGAAGACCTGGTCGGCCTGCCGCAAGGGGAGCGGATCGCCGGCGTCGCGCTGGCTCTCGATCCGCTTGACGGCGCCGTTGGCCACGAAGAGATCGGGCCAGCCGTCGAGATCGAAATCCTCGGCCGCGATGCCGAAGCCCGTCGCCGGAAAGCTCGGCAGGCCGGCGCCGCTCCAGCGGGTGGCGTCCTCGAAGAACCCCCCCGGCTGCTGCCGGTAGAGCGTGTTGGTCTCGCCGGTGAGGTGGCTGATGAAGATGTCCGCCGCGCCGTCGCCCGTGAGATCGGCGATCACCAGGCCCATGCTGGCCTCCGGCGCTCCGGCCTCGTTGACCCCGACGCCCGAGATCAGGGCGTCGTCGACGAACCCCCCGCGTCCGTCGCTGCGCCACAGCTTGTTGGGCACCTGGTCGTTGGCCACGTAGACGTCGGTCCAGCCGTCGCCGTCGAGGTCGAGGGCGACGACCCCCAGGGCCCCGCCGGGCTGCTCCTCGATCCCGGCGCGCTTGGAGACGTCCTCGAAGACGCC
>JAOTWP010000087.1 GCA_029862975.1 Acidobacteriota bacterium | reverse complement strand
GCGAGCGGGCGCTGCCCCGTTCCGGATCCTCGAACCGTCGTCGGCGCGCGGCCCGACATCCGCTCCCGGGCGTCAGCCGCCCGGCCGGTAGACCCGTTCGGCGTGGGCCGAGACGTCCTCGGGGTAGAAGTAGACGGGCCGCAGGTTGCCCTCCGCGTAGCGTTGCACCTGGTCGTCGAAGTGCGGGGAGCTCGGATCGCCGCTCTCGCCGCCGGCGGTCACCGCGAGGGCCCGCACGCGGTCGCCCAGCTCGACGACCGCGACGAAGCTGTTGCCGCTCGTGCCGTAGCGTCGCACGGTGCCCGGGGCCCGCCGCGCGCCGAACGAGGCCAGCGATCCCCAGCGCCCGGAGTGAAAGCCCACGGGGTAGGACGGCTCGCCGTCGCTGAACGGCTGGACGAGGTCGCCGGTGAGTCGCTGGAAGCGGTTGATCTCGCCCCAGGGGGTACGCCAGTCCCCGAAGTCGGCGGCCAGCCGGTCCGACGCGGCCGCGAGCGACCGCAGATGCTGGTCGATGGACGCGCGGAAGGCGATGAAGTCCTCGGGAGACACGCCGGCGTCGCGGGCGGCGTCCGCGACGCGCTCCGTCAGGTCCTCGGCCCAGTACGTGGCGAGCGAGGTCGCCACGGACTCGAGGCCCCAGCGGTAGTCCCAGTCCCGCAGCAAGGCGACCTGCGCGGCGAGCCGCGCCTTGCGGGGGTCGGAGGCCGGGACCCGGTCCCAGGCCCGGAGGAGGGCCGGGACGAGCGGCTCGAACCCGGGCATCTCGCTGTCGAAGGCCGCCGCGGCCAGCGTCTCGAGGGTGAAGTCGCGCCGGTTCTCGAGCACGCGGATGGCGTGGATGCCGCGCGCGTTCTCGCCGCCGCTTTCGAAGTAGGCCGGATAGTCGGACTTGCGGGGGCTGTCCGGACCGGCGGCGCTGTAGGGCCAGTTGTTGGTGTTCTGGAGCCATCCCACCGCCGGATTGACGACGTTCGGGCTCTCGGCGACGGAGTGGGGCTCGCCCCAGTCGTTCGCGGAAACGCTGCCGTCGACCGGGTTCGTCCAGTCGAGGTCGCTGCGCCGCCGCGGCACGAAGTTCGAGTGCCAGTAGGCGATGTTGCCCGCGGAGTCGGCGTAGACGGTGTTGTTCGACGAGTTGGTGTGCAGCTCGAGGTTCTCGAGGTAGTCGGCGAGGCCGCGCGCCTTGGTCCGGCCCCACGACTGCCGGAGGGCCGAGAGCGGCTCCTCCATGAGCGCCGTCGCCACCCACTTGCCGTCTTGAGCGCGCACGATCGGGCCGTGGTGGGTGCGGAAGACGGCGAACTCACGCTTCGCCATGCCGCTGCCCGTGCGGTAGGGGACGGTGACGGTCCGGGTCGAGAGCGGACGCTCCTCGCCGTCGACGAGGTAGAAGTAGCGCCCGCCGCGCTCGACGACCGTCTCGAGGTACTCGTCGATGTTGTCGACGCCGCTCGACGTGTGCATCCAGCCGACGCGCTCGTTGAAGCCCTGGTAGATGAAGAACTGGCCCCAGGTCGCGGCGCCGTAGGCGTCGAGTCCCTCGTCGCTCGACATGTGGAGCTCGGAGCGGAAGAAGAAGGAGGTGTGGGGGTTGATAAGCAGCATGGCGTTGCCCGTCGCGGTGTTCGACGGCGCGAGGGCGAAACCGTTCGAGCCGCGCGGCTCCTCGCGGTCGACGGGCAGCTCGGCGACCGCCTGCCCGTCCAGCGCCGTGCCCTCCAGCCGGCCCTCGTAGAAGGCCTCGAGCTGCGCCAGGCTCACGCGCTCGATGTCGCCGCCGATGCTCCCCTCGCTGAAGGTGAGGGCCATCCACGGCTCGAAGCGCGCGAGCACGCGGGGGGTCACCGCGGGGTGGGTGTGCAGGTAGTAGTTGAGGCCGTCGGCCCAGGCGTCCATGAGGTCCGCGAGCCAGCGCGGGCTCTCGGCGTAGAGCGCCTGCATCTCGACGGGGTCGATGAAGAGCTTCATGCGCAGGTCGCGCCAGATCTCGGCCTCGCCCTCGGCCTCGGCGAGGCGCCCCTGTGAGAGCAGGAAGTTCCTCTCGATCCGGTGGAAGTCGTCCTCTGCCTGAGCGTAGATGGCGCCGAACACCGCGTGGGCGTCGGTGGGACCGCGGACGTGGGCGATCCCCCAGTCGTCCCGGGTGATCGTGACGTCGTCCGCCATCGCCTCCCAGCGGGCGACCTCGGGGCCGGCCGCCGTGCACGCGCCGAGGGTGAGCGTCACGAGGAGGACGAGAGTCGTCGAACCGAGCTTCTTCACGGCGCCATTGTGCCTCCGACCGTGCCTCCGACCGAGCCCTCAGAACAGCCGATGGGCGGGAACGCTCCAGATCGAGTGGTCGGGCCGCAAGGGGCGGATCGCGCCGCCCCGGGTCACCACGAGCCCGCCCAGCCAGCGAGGGCCGAGGGCTTCGGCAAGCGCTGCCAGCGAGGTCGCGTCGGAGCGGACGGCGCCATCGCGATGCTTGATCTCGATGCCCAGGACGCCGGCGGCCGTCTCGACGAGGAGATCGACCTCCAGGCCCGAGCGCGTGCGATAGAAGTACAGCTTCGCGTCGGCGGCCATCGTGTCGATCCACTTGCGGCACTCGACGACCACGAGGCCTTCGAAGAGGGGCCCGGTCGCCGGCCCCCACTGCAGGGTGCCTTGTCGCAGCAGCCCCAGGTCGACCCAGTAGAGGCGGGGAGCCTTGATCACGGTGCTCGTCAGGTTGGTGTGAAACGGTCGCAGGAGCACGACCTGGTACGAGAGCTGCAAGTAGCGCAGGTACCCCCTGGCGGTCGACGGCGCGATTCCCGCGTCGCGGGCCAGGTCGGCGTAGGAGAGCAGCTGCCCGGAGCGCAGCATCGCCAGTTGCTCGAGAGACCGGAACGGGTCGAGATCGGGGAGGCGGGCGAGGTCGAGGAGATCGCGCTCGAGGAAGGTCTGCTGGTACGAGCGCAGCCACTCGCGTCTCTGGCCCTCTCCCAGCGGGAGCAGGCCGGGCATTCCGCCCCAGGCCTCGAGGTGCTCGAGAGCCGCGAGCCGCGTGAGCCCTGGAGCACGACGCGATACTTCAGGTTATTCGGCGCCATTATCACCGATTTTACAGCATTTTCGTCGACTACCCCGCGTCACCGGGCTCGGTCACCGCCTTTCAAGGCCTTCCGGATCCGCTGCGGGCTCGGGGATCACGAACTCCGTCGGCGGCCGGGCCCCGAGGCACGAGGTGTCGAGGCCCGCGACGGAGGCGGACTCGACGAAGCGCCGCTGGATCTCCTGAATGCAGGGGCCGCCCACGCCGTGCCCCGCCCCGGGCACGACGAGGTGGAGGCTGCTCGAGAGGCGGCGCGCGACGGCCTCGGCGCGGGACGGGGGGGTCACCGGGTCGCGGGTGCCCGAGAACAGGAGAGCCGGTACGTCGCTCGTCACCGGCTCCCAGAATGACGGGTCGAGCCGGGCGTGGGGCCAGACCTCGCAGACTCGCGCGTAGCCGCCGATGAGGTAGTCGCCCAGAAAGGTGCCGGCGGTCTCGCGCGCGATCGTCTCGGGGTCGACGCGCGCGATGTCCTCGGCGCAGAGCACCGAGAAGTGCATTCCGGCCTCGCCGTCGCCGTCGCCCACCCAGCCGCTGCGCTGCAGGTAGTAGTCGGCGAGCGGCTGCCAGTCGCCCGCGGCCGCGGCTTCGACGAGGGCCGGAATCTCGCCGGCGCGCCGGTAGAGGAGGCCGCGCAGGGCGTAGCCGAGCTCCCCGGGTCCCAGGCGAACCGTCTCCCCCTCGGCGACGACCGCGGGCGGATCCGTCCGGGCTCGCTCGAGCACCCGCGCGACGGTGGTCGCCAGATCCGGATAGGCAGCGGCGCAGCGCGCGTCGTCGAGGCACTCCGCCACCAGCTCGTCGAGGGCGTCTTGCAGCCCCAGGGCGTGAGTCACGTAGCCGGCCTCGAAGATCGGCGCCACGGCATTCAGGATGACGGTCCGCGCCGCTTCGGGGTGCCGGCGCAGGAAGACCTGGATCTCGCGGGTGCCGTAGGAACCGCCGTTCAGGTCGAGGGTGCGGTAGTTGAGCCAGGCCCGCAGCTCGTCGAGATCGTCCATGTTGTGAGCGCTGGTGTAGAGGTCGAGCTGCGCTCGCTCCGCGAGGCGATCGCGGCAGGCGACGACGTGATCGAGCGGGAAGATCGTCCCGAACCGGGACCCGACGCCGCGCGGGTAGGGCACGCCGCAATCCAGCCTCCCGGAGCTCCCGACGCCGCGGAAGTCCAGGAACAGAAGGTCGCGGTGCTGGCGCAGCTCCTCGCTGCCCTCGATCACGAAGGGGGACGCGGCGGTGACCGACGATCCGGGCCCGCCGAAGAAGTAGGTGGCCGCCGACGTGTCCTCGGCCCGCGGATCGAGAGCGTCGGCGACGACGAAGGCGAGATCGAGGGTCCGCCCGCTGCGGGTCTCCCGGTTCTCCCAGACCCGGTAGCGCCCGCAGCGCACCCGGCCCGCGAGCTCCTCGAGGCACGGCTGCATGATGCCGCTCCCGGCCGGAGCCTCCGCCGGCAGAGTCGGGAACGTCGGTTCCGGGGGCGGTTCCTCCTGCGCGCCGGCGGGCCGGGTTGGGCCGAGGGCGGCAACGACGGAGAGGAGAACGAGAAGAGAACGGCGGTGTTGGCGCATCAGTGAGCCCCCAGGGTTCGGACCTCGATCGTCGCCTAGCCTGGCGCGCTTTGTTCGGAGGCTTCGATCAACTGCCGGAGCTCGGCGAGCGTGATGTCGCCGAGGCCGCCGATGCGGCCGTCCTCATAGGAAACGGACTCGCGCATGTGGGCCGGATTGCCGGTCAAGAACACGACGTCTCCCTGACCTTCACAGTCTTCGCAACGCTTTCTGGGGTGATGGGAGAGTCCCTCGTACTCGTCTCCGAGCTCGTAGTAGAAGCGCGTGCCGGGAGCTCTCTTGAGGATGTCGGCGATGATCGCCTTGTGACGGCCGCCTTCTTCCTTGCGCTCCACGAGTAGGATGATCGTGGCTCGGCGGATCCTGTCTTCGAGGGGCCTGGCGAAAAAGTCGTTGTCTTCGTCCAGAGCAGTACCGAAATCGGGTGTCGAATCGAGCGAACGCAGGGAGACGGAGGAAGGCGGCGTCGTAAAGGACCAGGAAAGAAAGCCCCACAGCGAGATCGCGAGCGACGAGGCGGTGAGCACGCAGAGACACCACACCGCGAGGGTCAAGCCGCGAATCGCCCGGCTCAGTCGGTCAGGGTTGTTCGTCGAGGGTGCGATCCGCGCATGATACCAGTGAGTCTGGGTCCGGGAGATAGACTGATTCGTCCGAGGTGGCTCGGCCGAGGCGGGCTTCGGAGGAGTGGGGGAAGAGTCATGATTCGACGCCATCCGACACTGAGCGCCACGCTGATTCTGGCCCTAGCGGCCTGCGCGGGTCCGCCCGTTGACGAGGAGACCGCAAGTCCGGCGCCGGCCGCCGAGGTCGCCTGGTTCGAGGGGGGCCCGGACGAGGCGTTCGCCCTCGCCAGGGCGGAGGGCAAGCCGCTCTTTCTCTACTGGGGGGCCGAGTGGTGTCCGCCGTGCCATTACCTCAAGGAGAAGATCTTCAGCCGGCCCGAGTTCGTCGCCCGCTCGCGGGACTTCGTCGCGGTGTACCTCGACGGCGACGACGCGGGCGCCCAGGTGCTCGGCGAGCAGCTCGACGTCCAGGGCTACCCGACGGTCATGGTCTACAGCGCCGCCGGCGAGGAGCTGCTGCGCATGCCCAGCGACGTGCCGGTCGCCCGCTACGCGGCGATCCTGGAGCGGGCGCTCACCCTCGACCGGCCGATCCGCGAGATCCTCGGCGCCGTGCTGGCGGCCGGGCCCGCGACGGCGCCGGCCGCCGATCTCGACGTCCTGGCCTACTACTCGTGGGGGCAGGACAGCCAGATCGAGCTGCCCGAGGAGGAGCTCCTGCCGACGTTCCGGCGCCTCTGGGAGGAGACGCCGGCCGAGCTCGCGGGCGTGCGGGCGCGGTTCCTCGCCCTCTACGTCGGCGAAGCCGCGCGCCGGAGCCGGGGCGCCGGGGAGGGCGAGCCGCCGGTCCTGACGGCCGGGGAGCGGAGCCGGCTCACGGCGGCCGTGACGGCGCTCCTGGCCGACGTCGAGCTCGCCCGGGAGAACGTGACCGACGTCCTCTCCGGCGCCGCGGCCGCCATCGCCGTGCTGCAGCCGGCGGCCGGCCCGGAGCGCAGCGCGCTCGCCGAGGCCTGGCGAGAGGCGGCGCTGCGCTTCGAGGCGGACGAGGAGCTCTCGACGGACGATCGGCTGACGGCCACCTTGACCGCGATCGAGCTCGCCCGGCTCGCGGCCGGGGACGCCGAGGCGCCGCTGCCCGAGGCGCTCGTCGCGCACGTGCGCCAAAGGGTGGCCTGGGCGATCGCCGCGACGGCAGACGGCGGCGAGCTCCAGACCGTCCTCAACACCGCGGCCTACGCGCTCGAGCAGGCCGGCCTGCCCGAGGAGGCGGAGCGGCTCCTCGCGGACAAGCAGGACGAGACCTACGCGCCCTACTACTTCATGTCCTTTCGGGCGGGTCTCGAGAGCGATGCCGGCCGCAGCGCCGAGGCCGTCGCCCTCTACCGCCAGGCCTGGCAGGCGGCCGCCGGCCGCTATACCCGCTTCCGGTGGGGCTCCACGTACCTGCGCCGGCTCATGGAGCTCGCGCCGGACGACGTCGCGGCGGTGCGGGCGGATTCCGTCGCGATCTTCGACGAGCTCCTGACCCACGACGACGCCTTCGCCCTGGGCAACTACCTGAGGCTCGGCCAGCTGGAGACGGCTTACGGTGCCTGGAACGAGGACGGCAGCCACGACGGCGTCGTCGATCTCGTCCGCGACCTGGTCCACGCGGCGTGCGATCGCTATCCGGCCGCGGGCGAGGACTCGCAGCGCGCGCGCTGCGCGGCATTCCTGGAAGGCTGAGCGGGGAAGCCGGGCGCGGAGCGCCGAGCCCTGCGGGAGGCCGAGATTCCGGCCCGGCTGCTACTCGGCCGGCGCCTCGGCGGCCAGGGCGACGGCGGCGGTCCAGCGCGCTTCCGTCTCGGAGAGGAGCCAGTTGTCGACCCGCACGGTGCGGGAGTCGCGGAAGTCGTGGCGCACCCGCTCGACGAGCCGCCGCGTCAGCTCGTCGGCCGGCGTCGCCTCGTCCCAATCGAGGTTCACGGCCAGCCACTCGGTGACGGTGTCGAGATTCTCCTCGGGGTTCTCGGCGAGAAAGACCTTGCCGACGGCCGCGAGGCTCTCCGGGTTCCGCGCGAGGTCGCGCAGCGGCGCGGCGAGGGCGGCCGGATCGAAGCCCCGGCAACCGAGGGCGCCGAGGCCGGCGACGCCGGCGCCGGCCGCCAGGGCGCGGAGGATCGCGCGGCGGCTGACGGTCTTCACGAGGCGAGCACTCCTTTCAGATGATGGCCGAGGCGCACCGCCAGGGCCACCAGCGTGAGCGTCGGGTTGGAGCTGCCGCTGGTGGCGAAGACGGAGCTCCCGGCGACGAAGACGTTGTCCACCCCGTGGAGGCGGCACTCGGGATCGACGACCCCGGACGCCGGGTCGGCGCTCATCCGCGTGGTGCCCATGTGGTGGTTGCTCCACCTCGCGGCGCCCCACGGCCGGTCGGGGGGCAGCAGCCAGCCCCGCGCGTCGAGGTTCATGCCCAGCCGCTCGATGAAGAGCCGCGCGGTCGTGCGCATGGACCGCGATTCGACCTCGTCGACGCGCCAGTCGAGAGCGCTCCGGCGAGCTCCGAGGCGGTCCCTCTCGTCGCTCAACGAGACTCGGCTATCGAGGTCGGGCTGCTGTTCGCCGTAGGCGTGGAGCCAGCCGAAGTACCCCGGCCTGGTGTCGATCGGCGGCAGCGCCGCGAGCTCGCGCAGGTCCCGGGCCAGCCTCTCCACGGCGGGCGCGAGGTCCGCGACCTCGCTCTGCGCCAGCGGCGTGACCATCAGCAGCGAGTTGAGGAGCCGGCGCTCGCGCTGGGCCTCGGCACGGGGCCGGATGGCGCCGCAGATCCAGTTGTTGCGGCTGCGGACCCGCGACTTCGAGTAGGTCTTCGGCACCTGCCGGCGCCCGTTGGGAATCACCACCACGCCGATTCGTTGCGCCAGGTGCTCCATGAAGCAGCGGCCGACGAGGTCGTAGTCGTTGCCGAGGCCGTTCTCCCGGACGCGATCCGAGTTGAGCAGCACGCGGGCGTTCTCGATGCCTCCGGTGGCGAGGACGTAGTGCCGGGCCGTCACCGCCAGCGGCGAGCCGTCCGGGCGCACGACGTCGAGGCCGACGGCGTGGCGGGCGTCGGAGTCGACCTCGATGCGCCGCACGTTGGCGTTGGTGACGACGCGGATCTTCGCGCTCTCCTCGAGCGGCCGGCGGTAGGCCTGCGCGAAGCGGGTGGGCGGGCTGATATGGAAGAAGTTGGTCTCGAAGACCTCGTCGCCGTCGAGCAGCCGCCTGTGGGCTCCGGCCGTGGCCTGGTCGTAGTCGAAAGGGCTGATCTGCAGCAGCTCGCAGGCCCGCGCGTAGAAGGGCTCGAGGTCCGCCAGCGAGATCGGCCAGCCGCTGCGCGCGACCCACTCGCGCGGCTCGAAGTCCTCGCGGTCGAGCGGCCGGCAGAAGCCGTTCCAGTGGTTGGTCGTGCCGCCGAAGTAGCGCAGCCGGGTCGAGGCCAGGTAACGGCTGCCCGGGGGGATCAGCAGGCCCGCCTCGGGACCGTCGTAGAGCTCCTGCGAGCGCTGGTCGTAGGCCGGGCCGCCGCCCTCCAGCACGAGGATCTCGTGGGGCCCACCGGCGAGCTCGAGAGCGAGCGAGATGCCCGCCGCGCCGGCCCCGATGATGCAGAGATCGGCGGCGAGAGCGCTGTCGCGAGCGATGTCACGGCTGTCGAGGATCATGGATGCGGCGGGGCGGGAGCGTTCTGGACGCCACGGCGAAGTGTATGTCATCCTCCCCGCCGAGGCCACGTCCCGGAGCTCGCCGGAGGGTCGGAGGCGCGCAGCGTCCTCCTCGCGCCGCTGCGAGATTCGGCCCCACGGACCCCGAGTCGTGTCTCGAATGAAGAGCCCGAACTCAGATCTCGAATGACGTTGCGTTCGAACCTGCTCGGCATCCTGGCGGCGGCGTTGGCCGTCGCCGGCTGCGGCGAGCCGGCCGCCCCGCGGCGGTCGGTCGCCAACGTCCTGCTCGTGACCGTAGACACGCTGCGCGCCGACCACCTGTCGGCCTGGGGCTACGCCCGCCCCACCTCGCCGGTCATCGATCGGCTGGCGGCGGAGGGCGTGCGCTTCGACCAGGCCTGGGCGCAGTGGCCGAAGACCGGCCCTTCCTTCGCGTCGCTCTTCACCGCGACGTACCCCAAGGACAACGGGATCGTGCGGCGCATCGGCACGCCGTTGCCGGCAGGCTTCCTGATGCTGGCCGAGGGCCTGAAACGGCGGGGCTACGCCACGCACGCCGTCGTCTCCAATAGCGCGGTGGGCCGCGAGTTCTACTTCGATCAGGGCTTCGACACCTACGTCGAGACCTGGAAGCTGCCGCCGGAGCCGGACGGCTCCGCCAACACGGCGGCGGTGGTGAACCGCGAGGTGCTCGCGACGGTGGCGGCCATGGACCGCTCGCGGCCGTTCTTCCTCTGGGTGCACTACATCGATCCCCACTTCCCGTACCGTCCGCCGGCCGAGTGGCTCGCTCCGTTCCTCGCCGACGGCGTGTACGAGCCGCTCGCGGTCCTCGACGTCGCGGGCACCCCGCACCGGCAGATGGGCGGCATCGGCAAGAACCAGCTGCTCGACAGGCGCCGCGACCTGGGCTACTACGTGGCGGCCTACGACGCCGAGATCGCCTACGCCGACCACCACATCGGCCGGCTGCTCGACGAGCTCGGCAGCGCCGGCCTGATGGACAACACGTTGACGGTCTTGACGTCCGACCACGGCGAGTCGCTGGGCGATCACAACTACTACTTCGACCACGGCCGGTTCGGCTTCGAGAGCTGCCTGCACGTGCCGCTCGTCTTCTACTTCCCGGGCCGGATCGAGCCGCGAGTGGATCGCGAGCCGGTCGAGCTGCTCTCCCTCGCGCCGACGATCCTGCAGTTCGCCGGCGTCTCGCTGCCGGACGGTGCGTGGATGCAGGCCCGCTCGCTGCTGCCGAGGCTCGCCGGCGAGGCGGGCGACGACGAGGACGGCTTCAGCCACGCCGAGGCCGGCTACGCGACGGAGGGGCGCTGGCAGAAGATCGTCCGCGACCAGCGCTACAAGCTGATCTTCGCGCCGTACAGCGCTTCGCAACGCTACATCGGCGGCCGCGGCCGCCCCTACGCGCTCTACGACCTGGAAGCGGATCCCGGGGAGACGGTCAACCTCGCGGAGAGCGAGCCCGAGATCTTCGCGCGCCTCAAGGACGAGCTCTACGCCTGGTGGATCCGGGGCTCCTTCGACGCCGAGATCGACGTCGACGACGTCCGCGAGGAAGTCGAGGTCTCGGCGGAAACGATCGAGCAGCTCAAGGCTCTGGGCTACCTGCAGTAGCGCATGGAAGCCCGTTGACGATGCTCGACGTTTCCCGGATGACGCCGGCGTGGAGCTAGATCCGGGCTCGCGCGCCGGCTCCGGCGCTCTCCGGCGGCTGGCGCGGCGCGCGCTGCCGGTGCTCCTGCTCCTGGCGCAGATCCTCCTGGTTCATCAGAGCCTGACCCGCAACGGCAAGGTGCGGGCGATCCGGGTTCCGGACACGGCGAGCTACCTCAAGCTGGCGCAGGTGAAGACGGTCGAGGGGGCTCTCACCCACTACCGCACGAACGGCTATGCGCTGCTCCTCCGGCTGTTCGGCTGGAGAAAGCTCCCCGGCCGCGAGCTCGCGATCTTCTTCTTGGGCACGCTGTGCCTCTTTGCCGGCGTCGGCGCCTACGGGCGCAGCTCCTGGCTGGGGCTGGCGGCCGCCTCGCCGCTCCTCTACGGAGACACCCTCGAGCTGCTCGGCAGGATCCAGCCCGACTTCGTCTCCTGCGGCTTCGTCCTCGTCGCCGTGGGGGCGCTCCTGGTGTCGATCGCACGGCCGCGCAACGTGGCGGCCTGGGTGGTGCTCGTGCTGGCGGTGCTCGCCGCCTATCAGTGCCGGCCGGCCACGCTCTTCGTCATCGGCTGGCTGCCGGTCGCAGGCTGGGCGCTGCGGGCGCTGCGCGAGCGGCGCCTGGGGGGTGCTGCGCTGCGCTGGGCGGCGGCGGTCGCTGCGGCGACGGTCATCCCCTACCTGGCGTTCATCGGCTGGCGCCAGGCGCGGGTGGGCGAGCTCGGGCTCGTGGCGTTCGGCGGCTACAACATGAGCGGCCTGGCCGCCTCGCTGATCGACGAGGAGATGCTCTCCGAGCTCGAGGGGGAGCACCGGGAGCTGGCGACACGCATCTACCGGCGGCGGACCCTCAAGGGCTGGACGCCGTACGATCCGGCGGCCGGCAGCATCACCTGGTTCGAGCAGTACAGCCCCAACATCTGGCAGGTCAGCGCCCCGGTGGCGTACGCGCGCGTCCGGCAGGAGGAGGCCGCGACGCCCCCCGGCGCCGCGCCCCGGTACGTGCGCCTCGAGGTCAACGAGAGGCTCGGCGCGCTCTCGAAGGACGTGATCCGCCGCCGGCCGGCCAAGTACCTGGCCTGGGTGCGCGACGCCAATCTCTACGGTTGGCGCCAGCTCGGCGGCTCTCCCTGGGTGGTCTGGCCGGCCGCGGTGCTGGCGGTCTCGTCGCTCGCGCTGCTGGTCGGCCGCCGGCGCGGCATCGTGCCGGCCGCGGGCGAGGGGTCGAGGGTCCCCGAGGCCGCCGGCCTGCTGCTGCTGGGCGGCAGTTACTTCCTCGCCTACGTGCTCCTCATCTCGCTTCTCTCCTTCCCCTTCTCGCGCTACTACTACGGCACCGTGCTGCTGCTCCCCAGCGCTCTGTGCGCCGCCGCCGCCGCGCTGTGGGCGACGGCGCTGGCCGGCTGGCGCGGGCGGCGCGCGGCCGCGGCGGCACTGCGCGTATGATCGCCCGATGTCGGGCATCCTGAGGGCCGATCTGTCCTCCGCCGCGCTGCGCCGCAACGTCGCCGCGGTGCGCGGGCTGGTCGGCCCCGGCGTGGCGCTGTGCGCGGTGGTCAAGGCCAACGCCTACGGCCACGGGCTCGAGGAGCTGCTGCCGGAGATGAGCGGCGTGGTGGACTGGCTGGCGGTGACCCTGCCCGCCACGGCCTTGAGGGTCCGCGAGCTCGGCTGGCGCGGACCGGTGCTGGCGTTCTTCCGGGCGGCGGGATCGGCGCCGCGCGACGTCGTGGCGAGCAAGGTCGAGGAGCTGGCGCGGCAGGAGGTGACGGTGACCTTCGCCGGCGAGGCCGACCTCGACCTCCTGGCAGGGATCGCGGCGCGCGTCGGCCGTCCGGTCGCCGTCCATCTCAAGGTCGACACCGGAATGACGCGCAGCGGCGTCCTGCCGCCGGCGGCGCCGGGCTGGATCGCGCGGCTGCGCGCGCGCTCGGACATCCGGTTGACCGGCGTCTACACCCAGATCGCGAGCGCCGACGCGCGCGACCTCGGCTCGGCGCGCCGCCAGCTCGCCGTCTTCGACGAGGTGCTGGCGGCGGCCGGCGGCGGGGCGGGCCTCGTCGTGCACGCGGCGAACTCGGCGGCGACCCTCGTCCTGCCCGAGTCGCGCTACGACCTGGTCCGCACCGGCCTGGCGCTCTACGGCTGCTACCCGTCTCCCGAGATGGAGCGGCCGCTCGCCCTCGAGCCGGTCCTGCGGCTGTGCGCCCAGCTGCTCGAGGTCAAGACCGTCCCCGCGGGCAGCAGGACGGGCTATGGCCTCACCTACGTCTTCGAGCGCGAGAGCCGCATCGGCCTCGTGTCCGTGGGCTATGCCGACGGCTATCCGCGGGCGCTCGGCGGGCGCGCGACGATGCGGGTCCAGGACCGCGACGTGCCGGTCCGCGGCCGGGTGTCGATGGACCAGGCGGTGGTCGACCTCACCGGCGTGGCGGGCTGCGAGGTCGGTGACGAGGTCGAGGTCATCTCCAGCGACCCGCGCTCCCCCCACAGCCTGGAGAACCTGGCGCGGCTCGCGGACACCGTCCCCTACGAGATCGCCTGCGGGCTGGGGCGCCGGGTGGAGCGGCGCGTGGTGGCGAGCTCCCCGAAACTGGCGCGCAGCGAGGCCGCAGCCGGGAGCCTCGAGAGGCCGGCGCCATGAACCGCGAGCGGATGGTGCGCCTGGCGCGCGGCGACGAGCCGGTCGACCTGCTGCTCACGGACGCCGCGGTCGTGAACGTCTTCGCGCACGAGGTCGTCGCTACGAGCGTCGCGATCGCGGGCTCGTGGATCGTCGGCCTCGGCGAATACCCGGCTCGGGAGACGCTGAGCGTGGGAGGCGCGTACGTGGCGCCCGGCTTCATCGACGCCCACGCGCACGTGGAGAGCGCCATGGTGCCGCCGTCCGAGTTCGGCCGCGCCGTCGTGCCGATGGGAACCACCACGGTCGTCACCGATCCGCACGAGATCGCCAACGTGCACGGCCTCGAAGGCATCCGGTTCATGCTCGCCAGCGCGCGCGGAGGGGCGATGTCGACGTTCGTGATGGCGCCCGCGTGCGTGCCCGCGACCCACATGGGGACGAGCGGCGCGGCGCTCACCGCCGCCGACCTGGCGGCGCTGCGCGACAGCTCCTGGGTTCTCGGCCTGGCGGAGGTCATGAACTTCCCCGCGGTCGTGGCCGGCGATCCGGCGGTGCTGGCGAAGCTCGAGGCCTTCGCGGACCGCGTCGTCGACGGCCACTGCCCGGGCCTCTCCGGCCTGAAGCTCAACGCCTACGTCGCCGCCGGCATCCAGTCGGACCACGAGTCCACGACGATCGAGGAGGCGCGGGAGAAGCTGCGCGCCGGGCTGACCCTCCTCGTGCGGGAGGCCACGAACGCCCGTAACCTGCGGCAGCTCCTGCCCCTCGTGACGCCCGAGAACTGCCACCGGTTCTGCTTCTGTACCGACGATCGGACGCCGGCCCACCTCCTGGACGAGGGACACATCGACAGCATGGTGCGGGTGGCGATCGCCGAAGGGGTCGATCCGCTCGCGGCGATCCGGATGGCGACCCACAACACCGCCCAGTACCTGCGCCTGTGGGATCGCGGCGCCGTCGCCCCCGGCAAGCGGGCCGACCTCGTCGTCTTCGCCGACCTCAAGGCGCCCCGCCCACACCTCGTCGTGCGCGGCGGCCGGGTCGTGGCCCGTGACGGCGCGCTGGTTCCGGGCGCCTCGCAGGCGCGCTCGGCCTCGCTTCCCGACTCGATGCACGTCGACTGGGGCGCCGTCGACTTCGCGATCGCGGCGGCGGGGTCGCGAGCGCGGGTGATCGGCGCGATTCCCGACCAGCTGGTGACGGAGCACCTCGTCGCCGAGCCGCCCGTGGCGGACGGCTGGGCCCTGGCCGACCCGAGCCGCGACCTGCTCAAGATGGCCGTCATCGAGCGCCACCGGGCCAGCGGCGCCGTCGGTCTCGGCTTCATCCGTGGCTTCGGCCTGCGGCACGGCGCCATCGCCTCGTCGGTCGCCCACGACCACCACAACCTCGTCGTCATCGGCGCCGACGACGTGTCGATGCACGCGGCGGCGCGGCACGCCGCGGCCATGGGGGGCGGCATCGCCGTCGCCGCCGGCGAGCGCGTCCTGGCGGAGGTGCCGCTGCCGCTCGCCGGTCTCATGAGCGACCGCCCGATTGCGGCCGTGCGCGCGGCGCTCGACCGCGCGATCGCGAGCGCCCGCGAGCTGGGCGCGACGCCGGAGGATCCCTTCATGGCGATGAGCTTCATGGCGCTCGAGGTCATCCCGAGCCTCAAGCTGACCGACCAGGGGCTCGTCGACGTCGACGCCTTCGAGATCGTTCCTCTGTGGCAGGTGTGACGGGCAACCCTGGTGGAGACTGGACTTTCCTTCTCTAATGGGCGATCATTCCGCCGACAGGGAGTTCATCGAGCACAGGTAGCTCAACTGTGGTCCGCCGGTTTCGACCTCGAGCTGGCCGCGACGCTTGGGCTCGCCTGAACAAAACCAAGAACAACGGGAGGACGAACCCAATGAGAGTGCGATTGCTGTGGATCACCGTGTGCGTTTTGCTGGTTGCCATGCCTGGCTTGGCCCAGGACCGGATGTCGGACGCGAGCGCGTCGGGCGTTCCGATCGGCAGGCCGGAAAGCCAGATCGTCACCCAGGTCGGCGGGCCGATCACCTTCTGGGGTGACCGCCCCAGCTTCGATGCCGCCTTCCCGGGGCTGCCGTGCGAGGACTGGCAGGACTTTTCGAACGTCCTTCTCGGTTGTGACGCGCCCGCCAACAACGGCACCTCGTGCCCCGGCGGCTACAACGCCGGCGACATCCTGGCGGGCCTCGAGATCGACTGCACGCAGAACTCCGGGCCGGGGCTCGGCGGTCTCGTGATCGTTCCCGCCGGCTTCGACGGCAACCCGTCGATCACCTTCGGCAGCAACTTCTTCGTCGACAACACGATCGTCAACCTGAACCCGGCCGTCGAGGCCATCGGTCTCGACATCCAGTGCCACTTCGGGTCGCCCTCCGTGAACGTGGACGTCTTCGACGGCGGCGGAGTCCTCGTGGCCTCGACCGCCTCGGCGTGCGCCAACGCCGGGACCTTCCTCGGCATCTCGAGCAACGCCCCGGGCGGGGTCGGCTCGATCGTCATCAACGACCCCTCGGGGGTCTCGGTCGAGACCACGGACGACGTCTGCTTCGGCGGCGATCCGGTTCCGGTGACCCTGCAGTCGATCGACGTCAACTAGCCTTCTCAGGCGAGAGTCGCGGTAGTGATCTTCGGGCGCCCGGGCTCCGGCCCGGGCGCTTTGCCGTGCCCGCGAGCGGGAGAAGGCGGCCTCCCGACGCCGGCGCCGCGGCCGTGGGGCGCTCGTTCGCCGTGCTAGAGTGCGGGCCGAAAATGGCAGTGTTCAAGGGGGTTTGAGTCCGGACGACCATGCCGATTCCGAAGTCTTCGTCGACCGCGTCGACCGCGACCGCCCGCCGGTGCCGCCGGGTGGCGGCGATCGTTCTCCTCGCCCTTCTCGCGCTTCCCGGGCTCGCCGCCGCGGAGACGGTGCGCACGACGGCGCGGCTCAACCTGCGCCAGGAGCCGACGACCTCGAGCCCCCGGATCGAGCTCCTGCCCGAGGGCCGGGAGCTCGAGGTGATCAGCCGGCGCGGCCTGTGGATCCGGGTGAGGTCCGGCGCCGTCGAAGGCTGGGTGCACTCCGAGTACGTCGTCGACGCTGCGCTCGCGCCGGGGAGCGAGGCGGGTGCGGCCGATCCGGCGCGGGCGGCCCGCGAGGCCGAGCTGGCGCGCGACGTGGCGCTCCTGCGAGTGCGCACGCTCGAGGAAGAGCTCGGCCGGCTGCGTGCGGGAGCTCCCGAGGCGGCGGTCGAGAGCGCCGAGCTGCGAGCCGAGGTGACCGAGCTCTCGGGCCGGCTGGCCGAGCGCGAGCGGGAGCTCGCCGAGCTGCGCGCCCGCGAGGAGCGGGCGGAGGAGGCCGAGGCCGAGGCTTCGCGCCTGCGGGCGGTCCAGGAAGGAGGCGCGGAGCTCGCCGCGGAGCGCGACCGTCTCCAGGAGAGGCTCGGCGAGCTGGAGGTGGAGCTCGACGACGCTCGCGAGAGCGCGAGCGGCCGCGAGGCCGAGAATGCCGAGCTGCGACGGCAGCTCGCGGCGGCCGGCGAGGCGGCGGCAGCCCTGCGCGAGCGAGAGGCCGATCTCGCGGCGCTGGCCCGGATCCGCGACGATCTGCTGGTGCAGGTCCGCGACCTGGGCGTGGAGCTGGAAGCCGCCGTGGATCTCGCCGAGCAGCGCGGGACCGAGAACGCCGAGCTCGCCCGGCGCGCGGGAGAGGCTGCCGACGCCGGCGCCGAGCTCGCGGCGCGGGAGGCCGAGCTGGCCGCGGCTCTGAGCGAGCGCGAGGAGCAGGCTCGGAGGCTCGCCGGGCTCGAGGAGGAGCTCGAGACCGCCCGCCGGCTGACCGCCGAGGGCGGGCAGCGGATCGCGCGCCTGGAGGCGGAGCTCGAGTCCCGCGACGCCGAATCGGGTCGGAAGCTGGCGGCGGCGCGGGAGTCGGCGGCGGCGGTAGTGGGGGAGCGCGACGCTCTGGCGGAGCGTTCGAGTGCGCTGGCGTCGCGGGTGGCGGAGCTCGAGGCGGCGCTGGCTTCGGGCGAGACGGAATCGGGTCGGGAGCTGGCGGCGGCGCGGGAGACGGCGGGGGCGGCGGCGGG
>JAOTWP010000230.1 GCA_029862975.1 Acidobacteriota bacterium | reverse complement strand
AGGGCTTCGAAGACGTCCCGGGCGGAGGGGATCAGGCCCCGCGCCTGGGCCATCCCGACCACCGCGGCGGTGCCGGCGACCGTCAGGCCCTGGGCCCGCGCCTCCCGCCGGGCGAGGCGGTCGTCCATGAGCACCAGGACCGGCCCGCGGTGCCGGCGGGCGGCCACCAGGGTACTCCACTCGCCGGGGCCCAGGTGCGGGGGGCGCGCCGGGCCGCTCCCCTCTCCGCGCCTGCTCACGAGCCAACCGATCGCCAGCGCTTGGGCGACCGCCGGCTCCGGTCGGCCGGCGGCTGCCAGCTCCTCGTAGACGGCGGCGGTCATCTCGACCCGGCCGAAGAGACGCCGCAGCCACTCGACGCCGTCGACGCGAGCGAGGCCGACCAGAGGGCTGGCGTCGGTCAGGACGAGGCGAGCCACGCGCTCAAGCTCTCGAGCTCCCCGGCGGTCTCGTCGCGATCGCCGGCGGCAACGGGGATCCCCAGCCGCGAGAGATGGCTCACCAGCCCGGCGAGCGGTCTTCCCGCCAGCCGAGCCGCCCGGCCCAGCGACAGCGCCCCGTCCTTGAACAGCGCCACGGCCAGCGCCAGCCGCAGGTCGGCGTCCTCGGGAGCGTCCCCGGCCCCCAGGTGAAGGAGCAGCGCCTCGGGCAGGTCACCCTTGAGCACCAGCACGGGCCCCTCCGCCGCCTCCCGCAGCGCCGCGGAGGGGTTGTTCTTGAGCTGGCGGACGTTGACGCAATGCATGGGAACCTCCCGTAGGAACATAGCGCAGGATCGCCAGCGGCGTCAAGCGACGGCGCCCAAAGAGCGCCGACGAAGGACCGGTGCGCAGCTTGGAGGATGCCAGGCGGTTCTGGCCGCGGTCTACCTCCGTTCCGAGGAGCTCGGGCGTCGGCTAGAGTGGGCTCACGATGTCCAGACCTTCGGGCCTTCGCCGCGGCCTCGCGGCCGCGATGATCGCCGCGAGCCTCCTCGCGGCCGCCGGTTGTTCGACGGGGGATCCGGGCGCGGGAGCCTCGGCCGCCGGCGTGGCCCCGCCGGAGCCGTCTGCGGCCGGCGGCGCGCTCGGGCCGATCACCGGGCTGACGCCCTTCAGCGCCTCGGAGCTGAGGTCGCTCTTCCCGGCAGCGCGAGTCACCGAGCGCACCGAGAGCTCCGAAGGGGAGCCCTACCCCGTCCTCGTGGTCGAGGACGAGGAGACGCTGCTGCTCGTGCGCGGCACCGGCGACGGCGCTGCGATCCACAGCGTCGAGATCCTCGGCCGGGGCGCGCCGGACTTCGGGACCGGTCTCGAGTCCGGCCTCGGGGTCTCGCGGGGCGACACCTTCGGCGAGGTCTTTCCCCGCGGGACGACCCCGGAATGCGGCCCGGGCGTGGAAGAGGCTGCGGGCCAGGTCGCCTGCCGGGCGCCCGACGACGATCACCTGACGCTCGTCTTCTCCGGACCCTGGGACGGTCCGGACGGCGAGCTGCCGCCGCTCGAGGTCCTCACGAGCTGGAGCGTCGCGCGTTTGATCTGGAAGCCCTGACCGCCCGCGACGCAAGGAGGCGGCCAGCGACCCGTACTCTGAACAGCAGACCGACGACGAGAGGAAAGCACCCATGCCGGACGGAACCGTGAGAGCGAGCGGATTGAACCTGAGGGGCCCGCTGACGATGGGCGAGGTGATCAAGGTGCTGCGCAAGTCCAGCCGGGTCGAGATCCTGGGCGAGGAGACCTGGCTCCGGGTCAAGACCCGCGACGGGCTCGAGGGCTTCGTGTTCGGCGACTTCATCGAGCGCGACGAGGCGCCCCCGGCGCCGGCCGTGGCCACCGTCGCGTTCTCCGGCAGCCTGACGCTCGCGCAGTTCCAGCACGAGCGCTTCATCGGCGCTCCGATCACCGCCGACGTCGAGTTCTTCCCGCTGCTCGACCGCATCGCCGGCTTCGCGGCCGACGCCGGCCTCTTCGTCCACGTCACCTCGTCCCTGCGCGATCCGGGGGGAACCGTTCAGGGGGCAATCGTGACGCCGGCCCGGCGCTCCAACCATTTCGTGGGCCACGCCTTCGACATGAACCTCCGGTCCGCATCCGGCGAGTTCTTCAACTCCTCGAAGCTCAAGAACCTCGACGGCCAGCCCGACTCCGTCCGGCAGTTCATCGCGAGCCTCCGCGACGACCCCGACCTGCGCTGGGGCGGCGACTTCTCGACCCCCGACGTCGTCCACGTCGACGACGGCCTCAACCAGAGCCACCCGGATCTCTGGGAGGCAAAGCTGGCCGCGCGGAGCTGAGGCGGGCCGCGTTCGCTCGTACCTCCTCCGCGTCGAGCGGCCGGTCGTAGATCGCGACGGCTTCCAGGGTGCCTGGCCAGCCGGCGCCGCCGCGGTCGCGGTCGCCGAGGGTGAGGGGGTAGGTGCGCCAGTGGAAGAAGTAGGCGAGGAGGTCCCGGCGGTACTGGGCCAGCTCGCCGCCGCGGAAGATCGCGAGGCGGCCGGGGGTGTAGGCGAGCGCCAGGTGGAGGCGGCGGCCCGGCGCGAGCGGGCCGAGGTCGGTCCAGGCGTAGGGGCGGTCGCGCTCCGAGCCGACGCGCATCCGCATCACCAGGCGGTCGCCGCGCTGGCCGACGAGGAGGTTCTCGCGGGCGCCGTCGCGGCCCACGGCGAGGATGGCGGCCAGCCTCTCGGGCGGCTCGCGGGGAGCGACGAAGGCCAGCTCGAGGCCGAGCTGGTTTCTGCCCTGGAGCCCGGCGAGCAGGAGCCCCGCCGTGCGCTCCGCGACGAAGGAGCGGCCGGCGAGGGCCAGCGGCCGCGCGAGCGGCTCGCCGGCTGCGAGGGCACGCCCGCGGGCGAGCAGCGGAGTTGTGGCGGTGCCCGACGCGGCCGACCAGGACCAGAGCAGTCCGTCTCGCCGCACCGGCCACTCCTGCTCGAAGGGGACGGGCGGCGCGGGCGCGAGGACGACGGCCACGCCGCGGGCGTCGCGGCCGCCCGAGCTCGCCGTCACGGCGTACCGGCCCGGCGCCGTCAGGGTCGCCGCGAAGCGCGCCCCCGCGGCCGCCGCCGTCCCGGGTCCGTCGAGCCGCCAGCTCCAGTCGCCCGCGCCGGGCGCCGCGAGGGCGAGGTCGAGCGGCGCCTCGCCCACCGTCCTCCCGAGCTCGAGCGGCGCGCGCCAGACGTCGGGAAAGCGGTCCACCGCCGGGTCGGGGGCGATCGCCCACGGCCTGCCCAGGACCTCCAGCGTCCCGCCGTCGACCTCGGCCACGAACACGTCGTAGTCGGCGCCGAAGTGGTCGTGCTCGCCGTCTGAGGCGGCGAAGGCGAGCAGCGTCTGGTCGGCCGCGAGCATCGGAAAGTAGAGGTAGCCGCGGCCCGGCGGCAGCCGCGGATCGTTCTTGCGCAGGAGGGTCTCCGCCTCGCCGCTCGCCAGGTCGTAGCGGTCGATCGGGCCGCCGGCCCCGGCGGTCCACACGACGTGGCGGCCGTCGTGCGAGAAGTAGGGCTGGCAGCCCGGCAGCGGCGTCTCCGGCCCCGGCCGGCCGCCGACCAGGGGCGCCACCAGCGCCCGGCCGCTGGCCGCCCAGCGGCCCGTGGCGTCGACCAGCCAGCGCCGCGAGAGATCGCCGGAGGCGGCGAGCACGACCGTCTCGGCGCCGGTGTCGACGTCGAGCCGGCGCACTCCGCCGTCGGCCGCGATGTAGTGCAGCGTGTCCTCGTCCACCCAGACGGCGGCGCGGTGCTCGAAGTAGGTGCGCGCGCCGCGCGCCAGGACGCGGGTCGAGAGGTCTCCGGCGGCCGGCGGGCCGGCCGCGCCGCCCGTGGCGGCCGGCGGGCTGGCCGCGGAGCGTTCAGCGGCCGGGAGGGCAGCCGGGGAGCCGTCGACGGCCAGCAAGCGGAGCTCGCCGGTCGCCTCCTCGTCTCGGTAGCGCTGGCGCCCCTCGGCGAGGCTCAGGTAGGCGATCCGGCGGCCGTCGGGCGCGACGTGGGGGCAGCAGTGGGGGCGGCCGGGCTCGTCGGGCGAGAGCTGGCGCGGCCGCC
>JAOTWP010000086.1 GCA_029862975.1 Acidobacteriota bacterium | reverse complement strand
GGTCCTCCTCCTGGGGGCGGTGGCCTGTGGGGAGTCCGCGGTCTCGCAGGGCGAGGGCGGCGCGGCAGCGCCGGTGGTGCTGCCCGAGCCGGATCCCGACGGCGTCACGGTCTATCGCTGGGCGGATGTCTACGCCGCCGGGCGGCTCGATTGGGCGTGGGCCATCGCCGTCGATCACGGCAACCTGGAGCAGGTGGAGCGGCTGCTGGCGGACGGGGTGGACCCCGACGTCCTCATCGGGGGGGACTATCAGCGGTCCTCCGAGCCGCGGCGGTACGGCCGGACGGCGCTGATGGAGGCCGCCTGGTCCGGGCACGAGGAGCTGGCGCGCCGGCTGCTGGCGGCCGGCGCCGATCCCCTGGCCCGGGAGATCGAGGAGGAGGAGCGCTTCAGCGGCGACACGGCGCTGCACAAGGCCGCCAGCCGCGGGCGCGCCGGGATCGTCCGCCTGCTGCTCGACGCCGGGGTGCCCGTCGACCTCGAGGGGCAGGGCGGAGCGACCGCGCTGCGCTGCGCTGCCGGCGACCTCGAGACCTTCCGGCTCCTTTCCGAGCGCGGCGCCGATCTCGCCAAGGCGGGCGGCGCCACGCAGCTCCTGGACGGCGTGGCGTCGTCGCGTGCGACCGACATGGCGGCGCTCCTCCTCTCCCTGGGCGCCGACGTCGAGGGCGACCCCGGCAAGCGCGCGTACGGCTACACGCCGCTGTGGAGCGCCGCCGTCGGCGGTCACGAGGAGATGGTCCTCTTCCTGCTCGAGCACGGCGCCGATCCCGGCGTCGAGCCCTACGGCGGCGATCTCGTCGCGCTCACCCGCGAGGCCGGCCACGAGGCCGCCGCCGCCCTCATCGAGCGGGCTCGCGCCGGCCAGCCCCTGCGGCCGCCGGCGGAAGACCCGGCGCAGCGCTGACGAGGTCCGGGAGAGCACGCGATGGCGCCGAGTGTCCCCGAGCTGCGGTTCGCACCGGCCGGCCGGCCGCCGTTCGCGGTCCAGGCGCGGGTGGTGGAGGACGACACGTGGCTGGTGTTGGGGGCCGATCCGCGGTTCCGGGAGTCGGGCGAGCACCCCATCCGGGTCCACACCGCGGCCTGGGAGGCGGAGCCGGCGACGCCGGGGAGCGTCGTCGTGCGCCCCGGGCGGCCGCTCGAGCTGCGGGCGATCGTCCACGACCTGGCGCGGGATCCGACCTGGCGCCCGGAGTGGGTGGGGGAGGCGCTCGCCGCCGTGCTGCGGGAGGCCGAGCGGCGGCGGATCGCGGCCCTCGCGATGCCGGTGCTCGGCGCCCGCCACGGCGCGCTCTCCGAGGACGTCTTTCTGCGGCTCCTCGAAGACGCGATCACCGCCGTCGAGCCCGATCTTCCGCGGCGGATCTGGATAGAGTCGGCGCACGCGGCGCCGCGGGCCGGGGCGCGGCGCGCGGAGGGTGGCAGGGGTGACTGGACAAGGGTGACCGTGCAGCTCGTGACTGTCGAGCTCGTGACCGTGGAGCCTGTGTGACCGAGGAGGCCGTGTGACCGAGGAGGCTGTGTGACCGAAACGGCGTCGACGATCCTCATCCGCGGCGCGGAGGTGTGGAGCCCGGCCCCCCGCGGCCGCCAGGACGTTCTGTGCGGCGGCGGCGCCATCCTCGCCGTCGAGGCGGGGCTCGACGCGGCGCGGCCGCCCGGCACCCGGGTGATCGACGGCCGCGGGATGAAGCTCCTTCCGGGGCTCGTCGACGGCCACGTCCACATCGCCGGGGCCGGCGGCGAGGGCGGGCCGGCGACCCGCACGCCGGAGATGACCCTGTCGCAGATGATCGCCGGCGGGACGACCACCGTCGTCGGCCTCCTGGGCGCCGACGGAGTGACCCGCAACCTCGAAGGCCTGCTGATGAAGGCCAAGGGGCTGCGCGCCGAAGGGGTCTCGGCGTGGATCTGGACGGGCGCCTACCAGCTGCCGCCGCCGACCCTGACGGGCGGCGTGGCCCGCGACCTCGCCCTCGTCGCGGAGGTCATCGGGGTCGGCGAGATCGCCGTCGCCGACCATCGCTCCTCGAGCCCCACCGTCGCGGAGCTCGTCAAGCTCGCCAAGGAGGCGCGGCTCGGCGGGATGCTGGGCGGCAAGTGCGGCCTCGTCCACCTCCACCTCGGGGACGCGGAGGGCGGCTTCGCCATGATCCGGGCGGCGGTCGAAGGCAGCGAGCTCGGGCTCGCCCAGTTCCTGCCCACCCACGTCAACCGCACGGCCCGGGTCTTCGCCGAGGCCCTCGACTACGGCCGCGAGGGCCCCGTCGACGTCACCGCCTCGGCTTGGCCCTACTTCCAGGAGGAAGAGGTGAAGCCGTCGCGTGCCGTGCGCGAGCTGCTCGCCGCCGGCGTCCCCCCGGCCCACGTCACGATGAGCTCCGACGCCTGCGGCTCGCTGCCCGACTTCGACGCGGCGGGACGGCTGCGCCGGCTGGCGAGCGGCCGGCCGGCGGCGCTGTGGGACGAGACGGCGGCCGCCGTCGGCGAGGGCCTCGACCTCGAGCGCGCCCTGGCCCTCGTGACCGCCAACCCGGCGCGGCGCCTCCGCCTGCCCGGCAAGGGCGCCGTCGCCCCGGGCCACGACGCCGATCTGTTGCTCGTCGACGAGGACCTCCGCGTCCGCTGGGTGCTGGCCCGCGGCGCGGTGATGATGGAGGACGGCGAGATCCGGCGCCGCGGCGCCTTCGAGTGACGGCGCGCCCTAGCGCTCGCCGCGCTTCCTGACCGTCAGATCGGGGTGGTGGCCGCGGGTGTCCGCGTGGACGTGGCCGGTCTCGTGGAGCGGTCCGGGCACCTCGCCCTCGCCGACGATCTCGACCTCGCCGGCGGCGAGCAGCTGCTGCACGCTC
The DNA here is from genome assembly GCA_029862975.1 of Acidobacteriota bacterium. Taxonomy (GTDB): domain Bacteria; phylum Acidobacteriota; class Thermoanaerobaculia; order Multivoradales; family JAHEKO01; genus CALZKB01. The sequence goes on along the minus strand of JAOTWP010000086.1, from coordinate 14,478 downwards.
GTCCGCTCGAGGTCGGGGGTCGAGATATGCCCTTCCCGTCCCGGTCCAAGGTGCAGGACCTTGTCCTGGGAAAGGTGGACCTTCAACGGCCGGTGGGTCGTGTTGCGGATCGTCTTCATGCGGCCTCCTCGTGAGCTGTCTCCCGTCTCTCGGGACGGATACTACGCCTCCATTCTGGCGGTTGGCGGGCGGATTCTCCGCCGCCCGAGGGGGTGGTGGCGGCGGCCGGGGCGCGCGCGGCGCGTGATAGCTTGCGGGACATGACCGGCCAGACGGCTCTCGGCTCCCGCGGGCTCCTCTCGCTTCTACTCCCCCTCTTCCTGGCGGGGCCGGCGCCCGCGGCCGGGCCCGGCGCAGCGCCCCCGGGCGGGGGCGAGATCGTGGGCGGCAAGTGGACGCCGGAGCAGCTGCTCGAGCACGATCCCGCGTGGCTCGCCGGGCTGGGTCTCGAGATCCCGGCCAGCGAGCTGTGGGACGGCAAGGGCGGCCTGCTCGAGGCCGTGGTCCAGGTCGGCGGGTGCTCCTCGGGCTTCGTGTCGCCGGACGGCCTCCTCCTCACCAACCACCACTGCGCGTTCGGGATCCTCCAGCAGCACAGCTCGCCCGAGCGCGACCTCATCCGCGACGGGTTCCTGGCCGCGGAGCGCTCCCAGGAGCTGCCCGGCAAGGGCACGCGGGCCGAGATCCCGCACCGCTTCGAGGACGTGACGGCCCAGATCGAGGGGAGCGTGCCGGCGGGGGCGGATGACCTCGAGCGCTACGAGGCGATCGACCGCGCGCAGAAGGATCTGGTGGCGGCCTGCGAGGCGCCTGCCGACCGCCGCTGCCGGGTGGCCGCCTACGACGACGGCGTGCGCTACACCCTGATCGAGGCGCTCGAGTACCCCGACGTGCGGCTCGTCTACGCCCCGCCGCGGGCGGTGGGGGAGTACGGCGGCGAGGTCGACAACTGGATGTGGCCCCGCCACACCGGCGACTTCGCGCTGTTGCGCGTCTACGCCGCCGGCGGCGAGCCGGCGCCGCACGGGCCCGACAACACCCCCTACCGGCCGCGGCGGCACCTGCGGATCGCCCCCGGCGGGGTGGCGGAGGGCAGCTTCGTGATGGTCGTGGGCTACCCCGGCAGCACCTCGCGCCGGCTCGTCGCCGCCGAGATGGACGAGCGCTTCCGCCTCTTCTTTCCCCGCCGCGCCGAGCTCTACCGGGCCTGGATGGACCTCCTGGAGGCGCGGAGCGGCGCCGACGAGGCGGCCGCCATCACCCTCGCCAGCCGCCTGAAGGGGCTGGCCAACCGGGAGAAGAGCTCGCGCGGGCAGGTCGCCGGCATCGAGCGCGGCGATCTCGTGGCGAAGAAGCGGCGGGCCGAGGCCGAGGTCCTGGCCTGGGCGCGCGACCGCCCCGAGCATCGGGCGGCCGTCGCGGCCTACGACGGCCTCACGGCGCTGGCCGAGGAAGCGCTCGCCACCTGGGACCGGGACTTCCTCGTCCACCAGATCGACTCCGGGCCGCTGCCGCTCGCCCAGGCCATCGATCTGGTGCGCTGGGCGCGCGAGGGCGAGAAGCCCGACCGCGAGCGCCGGCCGGAGTTCCAGGAGCGCAACCGCTCCCGGGCGCGAGACCGGCTGGAGCGCGACCAGACGCGGCTCGACCTGCCCGCCGAGGAGCTGCTGCTGCTCGATCTCCTGGCCCGCTTCGAGCGGCTCGAGGGAGAGCAGCGGGTGGCGGCGCTCGAGCCCCTGCTCGCCGCCGCGGGCGGCGAGCGCGAGCGGCGCGTCGCGGAGCTCCTCGCCGCCTCCCGGGTGCCGCTCCTCGAGGAGCGGCTGGCGATGCTCGACGAGAGCGCGGCCGAGCTGGCGGCGCGGGGCGATCCGCTGCTCGCGCTCGCCACGGCCCTCGTCGAGGAGGTCGTCGAGCCGCTCGAGCTGCGCGAGAAGCGCCGCGAGGGCGCCGAATCGCGGCTGCGCCCGCGCTGGCGGACGGCCGTGGCCGCCCACGCCGGCCGCCCGGTCGCCCCGGACGCCAACGGCACGTTGCGGGTGAGCCTGGCGCGGGTCGCCGGCTACAGCCCCCGCGACGGCGTCTGGATGACCCCCGTCACCCGGCTGGCGGGCGTCGTCGAGAAGCACACCGGGGAGGAGCCGTTCGCGGCCCCCGAGGCGGTGCTCGCCGGCGCCGCGGGCGCCGCGGCCAGCCGCTGGGCGGACCCGGCGCTCGGCGACGTCCCCGTCTGCTTCCTGGCCACCGGCGACACCACGGGGGGCAGCTCGGGCTCGCCGGTGCTCGACGGCCGCGGCGACCTGGTGGGCGTCAACTTCGACCGCGTGTGGGAGAACGTCGCCAACGACTTCGGCTACAACCCGGAGATCGCCCGCAACGTCGCGGCCGACGTCCGCTACCTGCTCTGGCTGCTCGACGGCGCGCGGCCGGCCGGCTCGGAAGCGCTCCTGCGCGAGCTGGGCGTCGACGCCGCAACCCGCTAGGGCGGGGCACGGCCGCGGGCCCGGGACGGCGGAGCGAGCGCGCGATGGGTAGGCCGAGTCCGCCACGGGAGCCCGTCCCCGCCGGCCACTCCCAGGCTGCCGCCCATCGCGTGCCGGCGATCCTGGCCGCCCTCGCCGCCGGGCTCCTCGCCCTGCCGCGCGGGTCGCAGCCCGCGCCCGCCGCCGCGGTGCGAGCTCCGGTCGTCTTCGTGCCCGGCCTCACCGGCACCCAGCTGGAGGATCCCCGGGACGGGAGCGTCATCTGGGGCGGCGCCGCGCAGCTGCTTCGGCCCCACGACGGCGGCCGGCTTCTCACCCTGCCGCTCGATCCCCGGGCCGCCGGCGAGGCCGCGAGCGCCGGGCGCGAGGGGCTCCATCCCCAGGCCCTCTACGAGCCCACCGGGCCGCTCTGGGAGATGCGCATTCCGGGCTGGACCAAGCCGATCTACCGGCCCCTCCGGGAGGAGCTCGAGCGGACCGGTTACCGGCTCGGGCGCCTCGAATCGCCCGCCGCGGGAGAGACCCTCTTCTTCTTCAACTACGACTGGCGGCGCGGCAATCTCGAGAGCGTGGCCAGGCTGGCGCGGCAGCTGACGGCCCTCGCGGCGGCCACGCCCGGCCGCCTGGAGGTCGACCTGGTCTGCCAGAGCAACGCCGCCCGGATCTGCCGCTACCTCGTCAAGTACGGCGCTCTCGGCCTGGCGGAGGCCGAGGACGGCCGCGCTCCGGAGCTGCCGTTCGCCGTGCGCAAGGTCGTGCTGGTCGGGGCCTCGAACGGCGGCGCCGTGCGCGCTCTCGAACAGCTGACCCGGGGGCGCCGCTACGTTCCCGTCATCGGCCGCCACCTCCAGCCCGAGGTCTCTTTCTCGCTGCGTCCCTTGTTCGAGGACCTGCCCGCGCCGGCCGACCCGGTGTTCGTCGATTCCCGGGGGCGTCCCCTCGCCGTCGATCTCTACGAGGCCCGGAACTGGCAGCGGTACGGCTGGTCGATCTTCGATCCGGAGTCTCGCCGGCGGCTGGCCGCCGCCCCCCGCCCCGATCTCTTCGGCGACGAGGAGCTCCAGCTGTCCTACCTGGCGCGGCGGCTCGACACCGCGCGGCGCCTGCACCGGCTGCTCGCCCGGGACGCGCCTCACTTTCCCGCCGTGCGCTACTACCGTCTGGAGAACCGCTCGGCGGCGACCATGCAAGCTGCGCTCCTCGAGCCCGCAGGCGCCGGCTGGCGGACGTTCTTCGCACCGGATCGACGGGTCGCCCGCGACCGCGCGCTCCGGGCCCTCGCCGCCGCGCCGGGCGACGGCCACGCCACGCTCGAGAGCCAGCGCCGGCTGTCGCCGCAGGAGGAGGCCGCGTCGCAGGGCACCTACCTGGCAACCGGCGGCCACTTCGAGATGGTCATCGCCCCCGAGAGCCTGCGGGCCCTGCTCGCCTTCCTCGGCGACTGACGGCGCCGCCCGACCGCTCCCGGCAGGCTGGCGGGCTCCGGGCCGGCGGGCGGACGCCTACTCGAGCGTCTTCGCGAACTCGGCGACGCGCCCGGTCAACGCCGTCCATTCCCGCCAGTGGGCGTCCATGTCGACGGTGAGGAGCACCCGGTCGCGAACGACGAGCCGGCCGTTCACGATGGTGGTACGGACGTTCTCGGGATAGGCGCCGAGGGCGACGGAAGCGTAGGGGTCGTAGACCGGCTGCACGTTGGGGGCGTGGGCGTCGACGATGACGAGGTCCGCCTTCTTGCCGACCTCGAGGGAGCCGAGCTCGTCCTCCCGGTCGAGGGCCCGCGCGCCGCCGACGGTGGCGAGGTAGAGGAGCTCGCGAGGCGTGAAGCGCGTCGCGTCCCCGCCGAGGAAGCGGGCGACGGCGGCCGCGTGGGTCATGACGTCGAGGACGTCCATCTGGTTGGAGCTCATCGGGCCGTCCGTGCCGAGGCCGAGGTCGAGGCCGTTCTCGAACATCTCCCACGCCGGCGACATCCCGGTGTTGCCCCGGCCGTTGGCCTTCGGGTTGTGGGCGATGCCGACGTCGCGGCGCTTCAGGATCTGCTGGTCTTCGGCGTCCACGTAGATGACGTGGGCGGCGAGCAGGGCGTCCGACAGGAAGCCGATGTCTTCGAGGTAGCGCACGACGGACGCGCCGGCGGGGAAGGCCCCGATCCGCTCCGCGATGAGCTCCCGCTCGTGCGCGAACTCGGCCATGTGGATCAGCACCGGCACGCCTTCGCGCTCCGCCAGCGCCTTCGACCTGAGGAGCCACTCGGGCGGCACCGTGTAGGGCGCGTGGGGCGCCACGGCCGGGGTGACCAGCGGGTGGCCCTTCCACTCCGCGATGAACCGCTCGGCGTAGGCGAGTCCCCCGAAGGGCTCCGGCGCGTCGACGACGGGGAAGCCGATCACGGTCTCGCCCAGCACCCCGCGGATCCCGACCTCGGCGACGGAGCGCGCGACCTCGTCCTCGTGGTAGTACATGTCCGCGACCAGCGTCACGCCCGACAGGGCCAGCTCGATGGCCGCCTGCCGCGACGCCGTACGGATGAGCTCCCGCGACAGGAGCGCCTTCTCCAGGGGGAAGAAGAACCGGAACAGACGGTCGGCGACGCCGTTCTCGCCGAGGCCGCGGAACGCCACCATCGGGAGGTGGTTGTGCAGGTTGATCATGCCCGGCATGGCGATGTCGCCGCCGGCGTCGAGGACGGTGTCCGCCTCGTAGCGGGCGAGCAGCTCGGGGCCGCCCACGGCGGCGATCGAGTCGCCCCGGACGACGACGACGCCCGGCTCGAGGACCGTTCCCGATCCGTCCATGGTCAGGACCAGGGCGTTCGAGACGATCAGGTCGGCGCGCTCCGCCGCGCCGGCGGGGGCCAGCGCGAGCAGGCCGGCCGCGGCGGCCAGCAACCGGGCGATCGCGGGTCTCCGCGCCATCGGCGCAGCATAGCAGGCAGGCCACCGGCCCGGCGGCGGCGCCCGCGGTCGGCTATAATCGATCGCGATCCAGCTCGTCATTCGTGCGAGTCACCTGCGTTTCAGCCGTCGGGAAGGGAGGGGCCCCGTGTTCGTTCCAGAGACGTTTGCCGTCGCGATGGTCATGATGGTCACGAGCACCGTCTGTTGGGGCTCGTGGGCCAACACCTACAAGGCCACGAAGGATTACCGTTTCGAGCTGTTTTACTGGGATTACGCGATCGGGATCTTCCTCGTCTCGGTCCTCCTCGCGTTCACGATGGGCTCGACGGGCGGAGCCGGGGAGGGCTTCCTCGAGAACGTCGCTGCGGCCGATCGGGGCAACATCGGGTCGGCGATGATCGGTGGGTTCATCTTCAACATCGCCAACCTGCTCCTGGTGGCCGGCATCGAGATGGCCGGCCTCGCCGTGGCCTTCCCCGTCGCCATCGGCATCGCGCTGGTCGTGGGCGTCGTCATGAGCTACGCCATCCAGCCGGTGGGAGACCCGGCGCTGCTCGGCCTCGGGGTCGTCCTGGCGATCGTGGCCGTGGTGCTCATCGGCAAGGCCTACGGGCGCCTGCCGACGGACGGCGAGTCCGTCTCCCGCAAGAGCCTGATCGTCTGCGTCGTCTCCGGGCTGCTGATGGGGTCGTTCGCCCCGTTCGTCACCCGGGCGCTAACCGCCGGCCATGCCCTCACTCCCTACAGCATCGCCGTGTTCTTCACCTTCGGGGCCTTCCTGTGCTGCTTCGTGGTCAACGTCTACTTCATGAAGAAGCCGCTCGTGGGCACGCCGGTCGCCTTCTCGGGCTTCTTTGCCGCGCGGCCGAAGGACCACCTGCTGGGCGTGCTCGGCGGGTTCGTCTGGGGCACGGGCACCGTCTTCAACTTTGTGGCCGCGAGCCTCGTGGGCGTCGCGATCTCCTACGCGGTCGGCCAGGCCGCGCCGATGGTCGCCGCGGCGTGGGGGGTCTTCGTCTGGCGCGAGTTCGCGCGCGCCGACAGGCAGGCGAAGATCTACCTGGCCCTGATGTTCGTCTGCTACCTCCTGGCGCTCGTGGCCATCGCCGGCGCCTACCAGGCCGCGTAGGTGGCCCTCTTGCGGCGCATGACCCCGGCCGCGGCGGCCGTCGCCGCGCTGGCGTTCGCGGGACCGGCCCCTGGCGAGCCCCGGGAGCCGCCGGCTCCCCAGCGGCACAGGATCATCTTCGACACGGACTTCGGGATGATCCCGCAGGACGACGCGTACGCGCTGATGCTCGCCCTCCACTCCCCGGAGCTCGAGATCCTCGGGATCACGACCGTGGCGGGCAACTGGTCGATCGAGCAGGGCACGGCCGACGTCCTGAGGTTCCTCGAGATCGCCGAGCGCCGCGACCTGCCGGTCTACGCCGGCGCGGACATGCCCCTCGTGCACGAGCCCGACGAGTACGCGCGAACGACCTACGGCTCGTGGTGGTCCGACGCGCCGCCCACGCCGCCGCCCGGCGGCTTCGCGGAGAAGAAGGCAGAGGCGCTCGGCGCCGTCCAGTTCATCGTCGACACCGTGGAGCAGAACCCGGGCGCCGTGACCCTGCTCGCGATCGGGCCGCTGACGAACGTCGCCATGGCGCTGCGGCAGGCGCCCGGCCTGGCGGCGAAGGTCAAGCGGCTGGTGATCATGGGCGGGGCCGTCGCGGTCCTGCCGGACGGGGCCGGCAACATGACGCCCGCCGCCGAGTTCAACTTCTGGGTCGACCCCGAGGCCGCCCGCATCGTTCTGCGGTCGGGTATTCCGATCGAGCTCTCGCCGCTCAACGTGTCCCGCAAGGCGGCCATGACGCGGGCGTGGTTCGAAAAGCTCGTCGCCGCGGACACCCCGTTCACCCGGCTGATCCGCGAGCTCGACGGCCCCCGCTACGCGGAGGACCCCGAGCGGGTGGTGTTCATGTACGACCAGATCGCGGTGGCGAGTCTCATCGACCCGACTCTGGTCACGACGACCGAGCTCTACGTGGACGTCGACACGAACCCCGGCGTCAGCTACGGCGCCGCGCTCGGTTTCGACAGGATCTGGCCCGGCGCCGAAGGCGCGCGGAAGATGGCCGTCCAGTACGATCTCGACTGGGAGCGGTTCATCAGGATGTTCATCGAGCGGGTCACCCGGCCCATTCCGGCGAGACCGGCGTCGCAACGATAGGAGACAGCCTCCCTCATGACCAAGACCTCTCACATCGTCGTCGTGGGCAGCGCCAACGTCGATCTCACGACCTTCAACGATCGCTTCCCGCGCGCCGGCGAGACCATCTTCGGGCAGAGGTTCGATCTCGGGTTCGGTGGCAAGGGCGCCAACCAGGCGGTGGCGGCCAAGCTCTGCGGCGCCCGGGTCTCGATGGTGGCCCGGGTGGGAGACGATCTGTTCGGCCCCGCCACGATCGACAACTTCGAACGGCTCGGCATCGACGCGCAGCACGTCAAGATCGTCACCGGGGTCTCGAGCGGCGTGGCTCCGATCTTCGTCGACACCGCCAGCGGGCAGAACCGGATCCTCGTGATCCCGGGAGCCAACAACCGCGTGCTGCCGGCCGACGTGGACGCGGCGGCGGCGGTTCTCCAGAGCGCGAGCTGCATCGTCCTGCAGTTCGAGATTCCGTTGGAGACCGTCTACTACACGATCCGGTTCGCTCACGAGCATGGCATTCCCTGCATCCTCAACCCGGCACCGGGGCAGCCCGTGGACATGGGCAAGGTCGCCCACCTGGACTACTTCGTGCCCAACGAGACCGAGGCGGAGGCCGTGACCGGAATCGAGGTCCGCAGCGTGGACGACGCGAAGCTCTGTGCCGAGCGGCTGCTCGAGGCCGGCGTCCGGCGGGTGATCATCACCCTCGGCTCCATGGGCTCGCTGCTGGCCGGGGCCGACGGCATGGAGCACGTTCCGGCCTTCGAAGTGGAGGCCGTGGACACGACGGGAGCGGGCGACGCCTTCATCGGCAGCTTCGCCGTCTTCCTCGGGGAGGGCGTCGCCGAGAGGGAGGCCGTGCGGCGCGCCAACCTCTACGCCGGCCTGTCCACGACCGGCGTCGGGACCCAGAAGTCGTTCCTGAGCCGGGAGGCCTTCGAGGCGGCCTGGGCCGACCGAGTCGGATGATGCGCTGCGGGCGCTTCGCCGCTCGGACAGCAGGGGCTCTCGTCGTCGCGGCGTGGCCGCTCGCGGCCGCCGCGGCAGGGGCGTTGGAGAAGGAGAGCACCGCTGCGGCGCTCGGGGAAGGCCCGTCCGCCGCGGCCAGGATCAAGCTCATCGCGGACCAGGACAGCGCGGGGCCGCACGGGACGAACTTCCTGTCCCTCCTGATGCTGCTGAACTCGCCGCGGATCGACCTGCTGGGGATCACGACGGTAAGCGGCGACCAGTGGGTCGAGCAGGCCACCGTCTTCGCCCTGTACGCGGTCGAGCTCGCCGGCCGGCGCGACGTGCCGGTCGTGAAGGGCGCCGAGAAGCCTCTGCTCCGAACCGCGCGCGAGCAGGAGCTGATGGAGGCCCTCTACGGCTCCTTCGCCAACTGGCACGGCTCCTTCAACCCGGGAACCCCGAGGCCGGAGCACACCTGGCCGCCGCCCGGGGGCTACGCCGAGGCCGCGCCCCGTCCCGGTCGCGCCGCGGAGTTCCTGATCGAGACCGTTCGCGCCCACCCGGGAGAGGTCGTCCTGTACCTCGCCGGCCCGCTCACCAACCTGGCGCTCGCCGTGCGCATGGATCCGGGCATCGTCCCCCTCGTCAAGTCGCTCTACGTCATGGGCGCGAGCAGCGGGGGAGGCTTCGAGCTCAACTGGTGGTGGGACCCGGAAGCGGCGGCCATCGTGATGCGGGAGCCCTGGCGGGAGATCGTGGTGACGACGGGCGAGATCGGGTTCAGCGTGACCTCGAGCGAGCGCCTGATGCGCCGCGTCGTCGCGGCTGGAGGTCCGTTCGTCGAGCACCTGCGGTCGCTCTATCTCGACTTCGAGCCTCCGCCAGGGCTGTCCCAGTGGTCGGCGATGTGGGACGAGCTGGCCGTGGCCGCGCTGCTCGATCCGTCGGTGATCATCGAGTCCGAGACGATGTGGCTCGACGTCGACCTCACCCGCGGTCCCAAGTACGGCCACACCGTCGTCTGGAGGCAGCCGGAGGAGGGCGCTCCGAGCTTCTTTCTGCCCTACAGCGGCCCCGGCGGGGTGGATAGAGCCGCGTGGCGAGGCCACCTGGAGCCGCCCTCTCACCTGACGCCCGCGACCGTACAGCTGAAAGCGGACGTCGACCGTTTCGAGGACCTGTTCGTGGAGGTCATGAGCCGGCAATGAGACGCGCCGGCTTTCCCGCCGCGCTCGCCGCGCTCGTGACCCTCGTGGCCCTTGGCTGCGCCCGGCCCGAGAGCGAGGCGAGGACCCCCTGGAGGCTCGCGGAGTCCGCCTCCGAGCTGGTCGCCGACCCCGCACTCGAGAGCCGGATCTTCGCGGCGCTCGACGCCGCCGCCGAGGCCGGGACCGATCCGAGCATCTCGCGCTACCAGGTGCGAGCGGCCACGGTCGTCGGGCAGGCGGGCGCGGACCGCGCCATCGCCGGCGGCAACTCCGAGTGGGCCGGCTATCCCGAGGCGATTCACGGCGAGACCTCGCTCATGAACCACGTGATCAACGCCATCGGGCCCGAGTCGGCGCGCCGCGAGGTCGACTTCCTCGCGTTCTACACCGACGGAACGTGCGGCGGCGGCGGATCCTGCGGCGATTGCCGCGACTACCTGATGACCACCACGCGCTGGGAGGACCTGCTGATGGTCTGCGGCTCGGGTCGCGACCACACGGTCCAGGTGTCCCGGTTCGCGAAGTGGGTCGTGCCCGAGACGGACTTCCCCGAGGTCGAGCCGGCCGCGACCGGACTCCCTCGCGAGCGGCTGGAGGAGCTGGCCGCGACCGCCCGCGAGGCGCGCGCCGGCGGCGTCGCCCTCTTTACGAGCGCGGCGGAGCATCTGGGCGTCGCCGCGCTCACGACCGCGGGCCGGGTCTACCGCTCGGCCGGCGCCGACGACGCCGCGTTCCACTACCGCTACCCGCTGGGCGCCGCCCTCCAGCAGGCGGCCGCCTACCGGGATTACTTCGTCGCAGCCGTCGTCGTGGCCGGCGAGCCGGGCACGATCCCCCGGGTCAGCTACCGCGATCGGCAGTACGGCTACGAAGCGAGCTCGTTCAACGCCAAGCGGGGGTACCCGCCGATCCGGCTGATCCTCGTCGAGGACCCCCCGGCCTCCGCGCCCCCGGCCGCTCCCCGGTACCGGATGACGACCTTCGAGGAGGCCCTGCCGGGCGCCTTCAGCGCCGCAAGCTTCATGCCCGAAGCGGTCGACCGGTTCCTCGACGACCGCGCGCGGCCCTGACGCGTCGTCAGCGTGCCGGCGGCCGGCGCATCAGGTCGACGAAGAGGCGCTCGAAGCGCTCGACGTCGATGTCCGTCTGCACGGTCCAGGTGGCGGGCGAGAACCAGGGCTGGATGCGGTCCGTGGTCCACACCGTCTTGCCGTAGCTCGGCCCGGGCAGGTAGTCGATGTCGAGACGCAGCTCCTCGGTGGCGGTGATGATCTCGGGATCGATGATCGCCGCCGCCGCCAGCTCGTCCCACATGTAGCTGTAGCCGCGGTCGAGGTCGAAGTAGCTCGCCCGCAGATACTCCGCCAGCGGGGTGCCGGCCGAGGCGATCTGCTCGATGAGCTCCCGGGTCATGTAGGTCTTGTGACAGACGTCGATCGGCGTCAGGTGCCGCTCCTTCCAGGGCGTCCGGAGGTGGATGAACGCAGCCTCCGCGTCCCACCAGAAGTTGAAGCGCTGGTTCGTCGCGATGTGGCCGCCCATCGTGTAGACGGCCTTGATCTTGTCGACGATGTCCGGCGCCAGCCGCACGGCGAGCGCGATGTTGGTCAGCGGTCCGGCGGTGTGCAGCACGAGCTCGCCCGGGTACTTGCGGGCCATCTCGATCAGCAGCTCGGCCGCCGACTTGTCCACGACCTCGAGCGCCGTCGGGCCGCCCGGCTCCAGCGGGATCTCGCCTCTCGGCGGTACCTCGTCGCCCCAGTTGCCGTGCCAGCCGTCGCCGGCCTTCTCGCCCCACAGCGCCTCGCGGCGCTCCATCATCCCCTGGCTGTTGAGCAGCGGCACCTCGGAGCCGGCCGCGACGGGGACGTGGGTCTGGCCCGTGAGCTCGACCATCTTGAGCGTGTGGTAGACGGCCTGATCGAGCCAGGCGTCGCCGGCCACGACCCCGATGCCGACGACGTCGATGTTCGGCGCCTGCAACAGCATGGCGATCGAGATCGAGTCGGTGCCGGCCGGGCCCGAGGTGTCCTGGTCGACGAAGACCTTGATGCGTCCGTCGTCGGCCCGGACTGCGGGCGCGACGGCGAGTGAGGCCAGGCCGAGCACCAGACCGACGGTTCGTAGGCTGCGCATGTTCCCCCCCTCCCGGCTCCGTGGAACGTCGAGGCGTCATCCTACGTGCCGCCCGGAGGGCGGGTCAACGCGGCGCTGCCGGCGGCGAGAGCACCCGTATAATCGCCGCCGGATGCGACCCCTTGCTCGGACGGCGGCGGCGACCGCGGCGCTCCTCTTGCTCACCGGCCTCGGGGCGCCCCGCGGCGCGGAATCCCGGGCGGCGCAGGGCGGGGACGCCGAGGCCGCGCTCGCCGGTCCGCTCGCGGCGGCGCGCGCGGCGCTGGCGCAGGGGCGCGCCGACGAGGCGATCGAGCTCTTCCGCGGCGTCCTCGCGCGGGATCCGGACAACCCGGACCTCTGGGTGGAGCTCGGGGAGGCTCATCGCTCCGTGCTGCGGATGCCGGAGGCGATCGCGGCTTGCCAGCGGGCCCTCGAGCTGAGTCCGGACCACCTGCTCGCGCGGCTCACCCTCGCCGAGTCCTACCGCCAGCTGAGCAACTTCGACCGGGCGCGGCTCGTCCTCCAGGCCGCGGTCGCGGCCCATCCGGAGAGCCCGGCACCGGCGATCGCGCTGGGCCGGCTGCTCATCGATCTCCAGCTGTACGACGAGGCGGCGGGGGCGCTGGAAGCGGCCCTCGAGCTCGATCCCGGCAATGCCGCCGCCCGGGTCTTCCTCGGCAGCGTCTACAAGGCCCGGGCCGAGTTCGAAGCGGCGCTCGCGCAGTTCGACCGGGCCATCGCCCAGGAGCCGGGCAACGCCCTGGCGCGGTACTTCCGGGCGTCGATCTACGCCGATCGCAACGACGCCGAGCGGGCGCTGCCCGACGCCGAGCGGGTGGTGGAGCTCGAGCCCGAGAACCGCCGCGGGCGCTTCCTGCTGGCCACGATTCTCGTGCGCGAGAGGCGGTGCGCCGACGGGGCCGGACACCTGGAGACGATTCTCGACGCGGAGCCGGACCACACGGAGTCCGTCTCGCTGCTCGCCCGCGCCTATCAGTGCGCCGGACGACCGGAGGACGCCGCGCGGCTGCGCAGGCGCTTCGCCGAGCTGGCGAAGAAGGAGCAGACCGAGCGCGAGGGCGGCGTCCAGGCCGACCACCTGGTGCGCGAGGCCCGCGAGCACGCGGCGGCCGGCCGCCCCAACGAGGCCCTGGCCCTGCTGCAGCGCGCCCTCGAGCTCGACCCCGACAACGACGGCGCCTACAGCCAGCTCGCGAAGATCCTCTACGCCGCGGGCCGCTACGAGGTGGCCCGCGAGGCCGTCGAGCTGGCGCTCGAGTACAGCCCCTACCGGGCGGACTCCCTGTTCGTGCTCGGGCGCATCCTGGCCGCGATGGGCGACGCCGAGGGCGCCCGCGACGCCCTGCAGCAGACCGCGCTCATCAATCCACTGGACTCGGAAGCCCTCTTCCTGCTCGGCCGCATCCACCTCGAGCTCGGCGACCGGGCGCGGGCCCGGCAGGCCCTCGAGAATGCCCTCGCCCTGGAGCCCGACAACGAGGAGTTCGTCCGGGCCCTCGAGTCCCTGGCGGCGGACGGCTAGCTGTGGTGTTCCACCACGTTGTTCAGGTCTAGGGGTTGTCCATCCGAGCCTCTTCAGCGAGGCTTCCTGGTGTCAAGCCAAAGAGGCCCAGGAGGAGAGCCCGGATGGACATGCATGAGAATGCCCGAAGTTGCCCCGCAAGTCGAGAGCTTCTCGTTGATCGGGTGCTCAAGCGGGGCTGGCCCGTCGGCCAGGCCGCGGAGGCCATCGGAGTCTCGGAGAGGACTGGTTACAAGTGGTTGGCTCGCTATCGAGCCGAGGGCCGCAGTGGCCTGGCCGACCGCTCGAGCCGGCCCCACCGGGTACCTGGTCGCACCAGTGCCTTCCAGGTAAGGAGAATCCTGGCTCTACGTCGCAAGCGGATGTGCGGGGCCGAGATCGGCGCCCGGCTGGGGATGTCGCGCACGACCGTTGCGCGGGTGCTTCAACGCGAGGGGCTCAACCGCCTGCGAGCCCTCGATCCACCGGAGCCCGCTCGCCGCTACGAGAAGCAGCACCCAGGGGAGCTGCTGCACCTCGATATCAAGAAGCTGGGACGTATCCGCGGTATCGGCCACCGCATCACGGGCAAGCGCCTGCACACAAACAGCGGCATCGGCTGGGAGTTTATCCACGTCGCCATCGATGACGCCTCCAGACTGGCCTACGTGGAGATCCTCGCGGATGAGCGCAAAGAGTCGGCGGCTGCCTTTCTTCAGCGAGCTGTCGCGTACTACGCCCGCTGCGGGATCGAGGTCCAGCGGCTGCTCACCGACAACGGCTCCTGCTACCGCTCTGGTTTCTTCGCCGACGTCCGTCGTGGCCTGGGCCTCAAGCACAGCTTCACCCGGCCCTATCGCCCCCGGACCAACGGCAAAGCCGAGCGCCTGATCCAGACGCTCCTACGCGAGTGGGCCTATCGCTTCCCCTACCGATCCTCTCGCCGTAGAGCGCAGAGGCTGACCCGATACCTCCACTTCTATAATCACCATCGAATGCACCAGGCACTCGGTGGACTGCCCCCGGCCAGCCGTATCAGCCGACTGAACAACGTCATGGAAATGCACAGCTAGCCGACGATGCCGGCCGGCGTCCAGGC
>JAOTWP010000229.1 GCA_029862975.1 Acidobacteriota bacterium | reverse complement strand
GTGGGCGTAGATCTCGACCACCGCCGCGTGGAGCTGGTTCTCGTCGCGCTTGGGCGCCGTGCAGCCCTCGAGGTAGCTGACGTGCGCCCCCTTCTCGGCCACGATCAGGGTGCGCTCGAACTGCCCCGTGTTCTGGGCGTTGATGCGGAAGTAGGTCGACAGCTCCATCGGGCAGCGCACGCCGGCGGGGATGAAGACGAACGAGCCGTCGGAGAAGACCGCCGCGTTCAAGGCCGCGAAGAAGTTGTCGCCGGCCGGCACGACCGAGCCGAGGTACTTGCGGACCAGCTCGGGGTGCTCGCGCACCGCCTCCGAGATCGAGCAGAAGATGACGCCGGCCTCGGCCAGCTTCGTCTTGAAGGTGGTCGCCACCGAGACGCTGTCGAAGACGGCGTCGACCGCCACCACCCCGGCCAGCATCTTCTGCTCGTGGAGCGGGATGCCGAGCTTGTCGTAGGTGGCGAGGATCGCCGGATCGACCTCGTCGAGGCTCTTGGGGCCGTCGCCCTGCTTCTTGGGCCCGGCGTAATAGATCATGTCCTGGTAGTCGATCGTCGGGTAGCTGACGTTGGGCCAGGTCGGCTCGGTCATCGTCAGCCAGTGGCGGTAGGCCGCGAGGCGCCACTCGAGCATCCACTCCGGCTCGGCCTTCTTGGCCGAGATGAAGCGCACGACGTCCTCGTTCAAGCCCGGGGGCAGGGTCTCCTGCTCGATGTCGGTGACGAAGCCCCAGCGGTACTCCTGGGCGACCTGTTCGTCGATGATCTCGGTATTGGACGGTGGCATGCTGTCTCCCTTATCTCAGAGCTTCGGCGCCCGCGGCGCCGGCCGCCAGGCGATCTGCCGCGATCGGGCTCGGCCGTCCGCCCAAGGTCACCAGGCGCTGCGGCAGGGGGTGGACCATCTCCGCCAGCGTGACGTTCTCGAGCGCCAGGCGGATGGCGTCGTTGATCCGCTGCCAGTTGGCGCGCACGGCGCAGGACGGCTCCTGGACGCACTCGCCCGGGCTGTCGTCGATGCACTCGGTGATGGCGATCGGGCCGTCGAGGGCGCCGATGATCTCCGCCATCGTGATCGCCGCGGTGTCGCGGGCCAGGCTGTAGCCCCCCTTGACCCCGCGGTGCGAGTCCAGGAGCTCCTGGCGGGTGAGGATCTTCAAGATCTTGCTCACCGTCGGCGCCGGCAGCTGGGTCTCTTCGGCCAGCTCCCCGGCGGTGAACTGACGCCCGGCCTCGCCCGCCATCCGGGTCATGAGGACGATGCCGTAGTCGGCTTGCTTGGTCATGCGGAGCATGGGGTCTTCCGGAAAGGGGACCGCTGTGGTCCTATTTACGCCGATTCTTACCAGCGGGCCGCGCCCTGTCAAGCGGCGGCTCGGCGGCGGGCCGCGAGGCGGCCGGATCGGGCGGCCGGAATGGGCCGCCGGATGGGCCGCCGGATGGGCCGCCGGATCAGGCCGCCGGATCGGGCTTGGGGGCCGGCTTGCCGTTCGGGCCCAGCAGGACGGCGATCCACTTGAAGTCCCGGCTGTGCTCGAAGGCGATCTTCAGGATCATCGTCACCGGCACCGACAGGATCATGCCGATCGGGCCCCACAGCCAGCCCCAGAAGACGATGGCGACGAGCACCGCCAGCGGCGAGAGCCCGACCCGCCGCCCCATGAGCGCCGGCTCGACGATGTTGCCGAGCACCGAGCCGATCACGAGATACCCCAGGGCGACGCCGAAGGCGCGCCCCCAGCCGTGCTGCGCGACGGCGACGAGGATCGTCGGCGCCGCGGCGATGAAGGCGCCAAAGGTCGGGATGTAGTGCAGGAAGAAGGCGATGACGCCCCAGACGATGGGAAACTCGATCCCCAGGAGCGCCGTCCAGGCGGCCACCAGCAGGCCGACCAGGGCGCTGACGAAGGTCTTGACCCCGACGTAGCGCTGGGTGCTGCGGGTGATGCTGGCGACGTGGTCGAGCAGCTCGCGGCGCTCGCCGAAGGCGGCGCTCAGCTTGCCGCCGAGCCCGAGGGTCTCGGCGAGCATGAAGATCAGGACCACCAGGGTCATGAACAAGAGCGAGACGAGGGACGCGACGCCGCGCACGGTGCCGCCGACGATGCCGCCGGCGAGATCGAACCAGTTCGAGACGTCGAAGGTCTCGGGGGACAGCCAGTCGGAGAGCGCGACGCCGCGCTCGCGCGCCAGCTCGAGCCAGTGCTGCGCCTTGACCACCAGCCGGCCCTGGTAGCTCGGCAGCGCCTCGACGAAGCCGGCCACCGCCTGGTTGACGAGCAGCCCGAAGACGAGGACCACGGCGATCACCGCGGCGACGGTCGCCGCCAGCGCCAGGCTGGGCCGCACCCCCCAGCGCAGCAGGGCCGCCTGCAGCGGAAAGCTCAGCACGGCGAGAAAGAGCGCCAGGAGCATCGGGATGATCACCGGCTCGGCGGCCTTGAGACCCGCCACCACGACCACCAGCGCGGCGAGCCGCACCAGCGGCATCCGCACCGGCAGGAAGCCGCCGCGCTCGGGCTTGTCTCTCACGGGGATCATCGTCTCTCGTCTCTCGCCGCGCACTCGGCGGCGCCTCGCATCCTAGCCTGCATTCTTCCCGAGCGCCCCGGCGTCACGAAGAATGCAGGCCGGCCCGCCCTCCTCGCGAGCGCCATGGCGCCGGGCTCGCCCACCGCTGCGCGCCGCGGCGCCCTAGCGCCCGAAGCGCTCGACGCCGAGCGCCGCCAGGTCGCGCGCGGCCTGCGCCGCCCAGCCGCGGTTGGCCGCCGGGCTGGCCGGGCTGGGGTGGAGGATCCGGCCGGTCGCCACTCCCAGGCCCGCGGCGACCCGCGCCGCCTGCAGCTCGGCCCAGCGGCCGACGCCCACGACGAGGCGCGGCCGCAGGATCGCCAGCGCCCGCGCCAGCGCCCGGTCGCAGACCGCGCGCAGGGCCTCGCGCTCGGCCGCCGGCAGCCTGTCCGGCGTGCGATTGCGGCCGCTCTCCTCGAGGAAGACGAGGGGGCAGTAGTTGAGCACGAAGCAGCGCGCGAAGAAGCGCTCCGGGGTGCCGAAGCGGTCCCGGAACCACCCCCACAGCCGGCGGCCGCTCACCTCGCTGCGCGGGCAGGCGAAGCCCGTGACCGGCCGCTTCGGGTGCTCGCGCCGCGGCCGCCCGACGGGCGCCGCCACCCGCAGCCAGTCGCGCGCCGCGGCCACCTCGCCGAAGGGCACCCCGGTCTGCGCCATCCCCCACGGCCCGGGGTTCATCCCCAGGAAGGCGATCTCCTTGTTCCCCCCGCCCCAGGCCTCGAGATAGCGGCGGTGGGGCTCCCAGGCGTAGACGAGGGGGTTGTAGACGTGGCTGACGGGCGGCGCGAACCGCAGCTTTCCGGCCGCCGCCGCCAGCTCCCGGTCGACGTCGACGAGGTCCGGCACGGCGCGGCCAGTGTAGCCCAGCCTCGCGACTCGCCCCGCGGCGCCGCGGTGGGTGCCCGCCGGCCGGAGGGCCGGCACGGGAATCCGGCCCGGCGAGAGAGCGCCAGCTGGTAAGCTCACCGCCCCGGCGGCGACCGCCGCCCCGACTCTCTTGCAGGCGATCCGTCCCGCCATGTCCCTACCTTTCGCCATCAATGGTCTGGGCCGCATCGGCCGTGCGCTGCTGCGCATCGCCGCCGCGCGGCCGGGGCTCGAGCTCGTGGCGGTCAACGACCTGGGCACCGCCGAGCAGCTGGCCGGGCTCATCGCCCACGACTCCCTGCACGGCCCCTACGCCGGCGAGGTGGCCGCGGCCGGCGGCCGGCTCGTGCTCGACGGGCGCCCCGTCGCGGTCCACAACGAGGTCGACGCGGCGCGGATCCCCTGGCAGGAGACCGCCCCGCGCGCCGTCGTCGACGCCACGGGAAGGTGCAAGACCCGGGCGCTCGCCGAGCAGCACGTGCGGGCCGGGGTCGAGCGGGTCATCGTCTCGGCCAACGCCGCCCTCGACGTCACGATCTGCATGGGGGTCAACCACGCGCGCTACGACCCGGCCCGCCACCGCCTGCTCAGCGCCGCGTCGTGCACCACCAACTGCCTGGCGCC
>JAOTWP010000228.1 GCA_029862975.1 Acidobacteriota bacterium | reverse complement strand
CCTACCGTCTGGCCGGCACCGTCATCCTGCCGTGCAGCGCCGCCACGATCGGCGCGCTCGCCACGGGAGCCGGCCGCAGCCTCATCCACCGCGCCGGCGCCGTGGCGCTCAAGGAGCGCTGGCCGCTCGTGCTCGGCTTTCGCGAGACGCCGCTGACGGCCATCCACCTCGACAACCTGCGCCGCCTGACCTACGCCGGCGCCGTCGTCCTGCCGCCGATCCCGGCCTTCTACATCGGCGGCGAGAGCTTCGACCGGTTCCTCGACCACTACGCGCTGCGCGTGCTCGACGGCCTCGGCATCGCGGACGAGGGCGAGCCGGGCCTGCGCTGGGCGCAGCCGGCGGCGAAAGCCAGCCCGGTCAGGCCGAAAGCAGCTCGATCTCGACCCGGGCGTCGTTGAAGCACGCCGCGTCTCCCACCACCTGGGCGTCGTCGGGGCACAGGGCCGTCGAGGTGGCGCCGTTGAGCGACGAGCGCTTCCAGGCGCCCTTGGGCATCCAGGCGACGCCGGGGCGCACCTTGGTGCTGACGCGGACGCGGCAGTGGACCTCGCCGAGATCGTTCGCGACCTTGACCGCGGCGCCCGTGACGAGGCCGCGCCGCGCCGCGTCGTCGGGATGCACGGAGACCGTCAGCGTGTCTACGCTCGTCTCGCCGAAGGTGCTGTTGATGAGCCGTGAGCTCGCCGCGGTGACGAGCGCCAGGGGGAAACGGCTCGCCGGCTCCCGCCAGGCGTACGGCTCGGGGCCCAGCACCGGCGGCGCGAGCTGTACCTTGCCGTCGGGGGTCTGCGGGCGGACATTGACGAACTGGACCGGCGGCGAGCCCCGGAAGCCGTAGCGCTGCCGGCCGCCGCGGCCGACCTCCGCGCCCGCCGGGCCGCCCCCGAGCTCCACCGCCGCCGCCGCCCGCCGCAGGAGCTCCTCGTCGCTCCACGAGAAGGCGGGGTCGAGCATGCCGAGTCGGCGCGCGAGCGCGGCAAAGAGCTGCATGTTGGTCCGCGCCTCGCCGACGGGCGCGATCGCCGGCCGGATGCCGCCGGCCACGTAGTCGCCGTAGCTGACCCGCAGGTCGGTGCCCTCGACGAACGTCGTCGCCGGCAGCACGAAGTCGGCCCAGCGCGCCGTGTCGGTCATGACCTGCTCGTGGACGACGGTGAAGAGGTCGTCGCGCGCCAGGCCGCGCTCGATTCGCGCCTGGCCGGGGGTCGACGCCACGGGGTTCGCGTTGTACACGAAGAGCGCCTTGACGGGAGGGCTCAACGGCTCGCCGGCAGTGGGATCGAGCAGGCGCCCGAGCTGCGTCATGTTGAGCCGCCGGGTCTGCCAGTCGAAGGGGCCGAGCAGCGCCTCGCGGCGGAACCGCGAGCCGCCGTTGTTGGAGAGGGTATAGCCGCCGCCGCGGACCCCGAACTTGCCGAGCAGCGCCGGGATCGCCAGGACCGCGGCGATCGCCTGCGCCCCGTTGCGGTTGCGCTCGAGCCCCCAGCCGCAGCGCACGACGGCCGGCGACAGCTCGACGAGCCGGTCGGCCAGCCGCACGAGGTCCCGGGCCGGCACCCCGGCGACCGCCGCCGCGCGCTCGGGGGTCCAGTCCGACGCCCGTTCGAGCAGCGTCTCCAGGCCGTGGCTGCTGGCGCGCAGGAAGGCCGCGTCGAGCTCGCCGCGCTGGCGCCAGCGATCGATCATCGCCAGGGCCACCGGCAGGTCCTGCCCCGGCAGCACCGGCAGGTGGAGATCGACCTCGCCCGGTCCGAAGTTGTCGCGCGGATCGACGGTGGCGACGAAGGCGCCGCGCTCTCTCGCCGCGCGCAGGTGGGGCACGAGATGGATGTTCGAGCCGCGCGGATTGGCCCCCCAGACGACGATGCACTTCGCCCGCGGGTAGTCTTCGAAGGCGACGCCCGGCATCTTGCCGTACATACCCGTCGCGACCTCGGTGGCGGGCACCGCGCAGATCGTCTTGGCCAGGCGCGACGCCCCCAGGCGGGCGAAGAAGAGGTCGTCCAGCAGCTCTTCCGTCAGCTTGCCGTTGGAGCCGCCGTAGTGGTACGGCAGGATCGCCTCGCCACCCCACGTCTCGCGGACCTCTAGCAGCCGATCGGCGATCTCGCGCAGCGCCTCGTCCCAGGACACCACCGCGAAGTGGCCGCCCCCCTTGACGCCGGAGCGCCGCAGCGGATGCAGGATCCGCTCCTCGTGGTAGAGCCGCCGGGCGAAGCCCGCGACCTTGGCGCAGATGAACTCCGTGCCCTCCGCGACCGCCGGCCCCACCCGCGCCACCCGGCCGTCGACCACCTCGACCGCGAGCGCGCAGCCATCCGGGCAGTCGAGCACGCAGGTCGTCACATGGGTCCCGGAGCTCGACATCGATCGGATTGTACTATCAGGCGATTGCGAGGCCGCCGCCCGCGGCGAGCCCGGACTCGCGGCGGCCTGTAACCTGCCTGTAACGGCCCGTGGCCCAGACTGCCCGCCGGCGGCGGCCTGCCTCCGCCCTCCACGGCCCGCGGCAACGGGAGGAGCCGCCCTCGAGAAAGGACCCGAGATGCGATTGTCCTGCCAGACGAAGATGAACCGGCGCAACGGCGCGATCTGCGCGCTCGTCGTGCTCGGTGGCTCTGCGGTCGCCGCCGCTTCCCCACCCGGCGTCGCGCTCTCGTCCCACCTGGCCGCGGCCCAGATCGAGCTCCTGGCGCGGCCGTCCGGCGACGAGTCGGCGCGGGCCCTCGCGGCCGTTCCCTGCATCGACGGATCGGCCGACATCTACCCGTGCGACCGGGTGGATCTCATGGCCTTCATGCCTCTGGGCACGATCGGCGGCGGCGACGGCAACGACGTCTGGGGCTGGACCGACCCCCTGGACGGCAAGGAGTACGCCATCATGGGCCGCTCCAACGGCACGGCCTTCGTCGACGTGAGCGACCCGGTCAACCCCGTGTACCTCGGCAACCTCCCGAGCCACACCGGCAGCTCGTCGTGGCGCGACATCAAGGTCTACCAGGACCACGCCTTCGTCGTCTCCGACCTGAACGGCTCCCACGGCCTGCAGGTCTTCGATCTCGACGCCCTGCGCGACGTCGTCAATCCTCCGGTCACCTTCAGCGAGAGCGCCCACTACGGGCAGTTCGGCAGCGCCCACAACATCGCCATCAACGAGGACTCGGGCTTCGCCTACGTCGTGGGCGGCAACTGCTCCGGCGGCCTGCACATGATCGACCTCGCCGTCCCCGACTCGCCTCAGTTCGCCGGCTGCTTCTCGAGCGACGGGTACACGCACGACACGCAGTGCGTCGACTACCTCGGACCCGACCCCGACCATCAGGGCAAGGAGATCTGCTTCAACTCCAACGAAGACACCCTGACCATCGTCGACACGACGATCAAGACCTCGCCCGTGCAGCTGTCGCGCACCCTCTATTCCGGCCGCGGCTACACCCACCAGGGATGGCTGACCGACGATCACGCCTACTTCCTGCTGGACGACGAGCTCGACGAAAGCAACTTCGGTCACAACACCCGGACCTACGTCTGGGACGTGCGCGACCTCGACGCGCCGACCGTCATCGGCACCTACACGGGCGACCTGCCCGCCATCGACCACAATCAGTACGTCCACAACGGCTACACGTATCAGGCCAACTACAGGAGCGGCCTGCGCATCCTGAGCCTCGACGACGTGGCCAACGGCAACCTGACCGAGGTCGCCTACTTCGACATCTACCCGGCGAGCGACAGCGCCGGGTTCAGCGGCGCCTGGAGCGTCTACCCCTACTTCGACAGCGGCAACGTACTCGTCAGCGGCATCGACGAGGGACTCTTCGTGCTGCGGCCGCAGCTGTGCACGGCCCCCGACGCTCCCACCGGCCTGGCCGCCGCGGCCGGCGGCGACAACGTGATCGATCTGGGCTGGAGCGCGAGCGGCGGCCCGGGTCTGACCTTCAACGTCTACCGCTCGTTCGGCGCCTGCCCCGGCGGCAGCTTCGAGCAGGTAGCGGCCGGCGTCGCCGGCCCCGGTTACAGCGACGACACCGTCTCCGGTCAGGTGGAGTACTCCTACCTGGTGACGGCCGTCGACGCCACCGGTTTCTGCGAGTCCGCCGT
>JAOTWP010000085.1 GCA_029862975.1 Acidobacteriota bacterium | reverse complement strand
CTCCTCCCCCTCGGCCAGCGCCCAGGCCAGCCAGACGGCGTGGTCGCTCGCCCCCAGCCGGGCGACGAGATCGTCGAGAAAGGCCTGATGGAGCTTCGCCGTCTGCTCGGCGGAGAGCTCGCCGATGAGCCGCGTCTTCACCGTCCCCGGGACGGCCGGCTTCGAGAACACGACGACGCAGCCCTGCTCCCTCACCCGCGCATCCTAAGAGGCCCCGTGCCGCCCGGATCCATCGGCGGGGACCGCCCCGGCGCTCCGCCCCCGTCCGGCGGCCAGTGCGAGGCCCGTGCAGAAGGCCACCGTGAGGAGGATCCAGCTCCCCCGCCTCAGGGATGCCCCGGTCTCCGCCGCGACCGCGTCCTCGAGGAGTCGCAAGCCGCGCTCGGCCCGGCGCCGCGCCTCAGCCAGCTCCGTTGCCGCCGTCGCCCTCATCCGCCGTCTCCGCGGCCGGGCTGGCGTCCGCCGCAGGCCGCGCCATGACCGCCTCCTGCCACCATTCCACGTGCTCGCGGCCGCGCCGTTTCACGAGCCGCAGCGGGGTCTCGATGCTGCGCAGCCGGCGCCCGGCGAGCAGCACGAGAACCGCCGTCGCGAGCACCCCGACTCCGAAGACGGCGACGGCGGCGGCCCAGCGCGGCAGCCGGAGCGCCAGGGCCTCGACGCCCGCCCACAGCCCCAGGCCGATCGTCCAGAACCCGATTCCCGCGGCCACGGCCGCCAGGACCACGCCGGCCCGCAGCTCCCGGCCCGAGCGCGCGAAGTCCTGCCGCAGCGCCTCGACCTCGGCCCGCCAGACGGTGAGGAGCGCGGCCCCGACGGCCCGCGCCGACTCCGTCCAGCCCGCGACCAGCCGCCGCATCAGCCGCCTACCACGAAGCTCCGGCTCAAGAACGACCGGTTGGCTCCGATCTCGTCGACGACGCCCACCGCGAGGCGGTGCGGCCCCTGCCGCATGCGCAGCGTCACCCGGTACGGATAGAGCTGCTGGAGCGCGGCCGCCACCTGGGCGTTGGGAATCCGCAGCGCCAGGGGCACCTCCGAGACGTCGGAGGTGTCGCCTTCCGAATCCATGGCGACGAAGTAGACCCTCGTCTGACCGACGTGGAAGTCGCCGATCGGCACCAGCTCGATCCGGTTGAGCGGAATGTCGACGACGATGTCCACCAGGTAGTACCGCGAGCCGCCCTCCTCGTCGGGCTGGCTCGCCTCCACCCGGATCGCGAGATCGAGCGGGTTGTCCTCGAAACCGTAGACGAGCGTGGCCAGCGCGCCGTCGCTCATCCGGTCGGTGATCGGCTTGTCGCGGTACCCCTCGCGATGGCGGACCCTCGCCCCCTTGAGCTTCTCCGCGAGGCGGACCTCGAGCTTGTAGTAGCGCCCGTCCCCACTGTGCGCCGACGGGTAGCCCAGGGAGTAATAGGTGTTGAAGTCCGTGGCGACCTGCGCCAGGCGCTCCCCGACGTCGTTCGTGTTGATGATCGCCTGCCCGCCCGTCGCCTCTGCGAGCCGCAGCAGCGGAGCCTGCAGGTTGCTGATGTAGACCGAGTCGACGAAGGTCGCCAGACCCGCCTCGGCGGCCGTCGCCAGCTCCACGCTGGACCCGCCCGGAGCCCGCAGCCCCGCGGCGTCGACCGTGTAGAACGTCACCCGGTTGGCGTTCGCCTTGGCCGCCAGCCGCTCGAAGAGGCGGTTCGCGTTGAACTCCTGGGCGGTGCTGAGCACCGTGGTCGTGTTGAACGACCGCGAGAGGGCCTGGAACATGTCGTCAGCGGCCGTCGCCGGCAGCCCGTCGCTCACGTAGAGCAGCGCCTTGCGGCCGGGCAGCCCGGCCAGCGAGGTCACGATCTCGTCCATGGCGTCGATGCTGAAGCTCAGGTCGTTGTACATCGACTCCGCGTAGGTGCGGACCCGGTACTCGACCTCGCCGAGAGCCTCCGCCTCGGCGATCTCCCGCAGGATGTCGCGGCGCTCGGAGTCGGCGTGGATCGCGTGCCCGCTCAAGTCCTCGAGCTCGAAGAGCGCCCGGGCGACGAGGTCGGGCGAGCTCGTGAAGGGGTGCCGGTAGTGCAGCGAGCGGTCGTAGGAGACCAGCATCACCCGGTCCTCGGCACCGAGCTGCTCGGTGAGGAACTCGCGGAGCCGGCGGAAGACCCGGTTGCGGTTGAAGGGCCGGATGTTGAAGTTGTCGACGTAGACGACGAGATAGAGCCGTTGGTCCTCGGGCACGGCCAGCGGCTGCACGGTCTCGGGCAGCGCGCCGCCCACGGGCAGCGCCGGCGCGGCGACGGCCGCGGGGGGCGGCGGCAGTACCGGCATGCCTCCCTCGACCGTGAAGAAGTTGGTGATCTCGACGGGCCGGCCGTCCTCCAGGATCACGAAGTCGTCCCGGGTCAGCCCCGTAATCGCGCGGCCCTGCTTGTCGGTGACGTAGACCTCCACGTTGACGAGGTTGACGTCGACCGTCTCGAAGAAGGCGCCCTCGCTCTCGGCGGACTCGGCCAGCGCCGCAGGCCCGGGCTCCTGCGCCGCCGCCAGCCCGGCGATGGCGAGCAGGGCCGCCGCCCCGACGATGAGGTGCTGGTTCATGGCTCGACTCCGGAGGATCCCTAGAGTTCCCGGGCTCGGGCCCGGGCGTTCGCGTGGATCCCGACCCGCCGCGGTCTCGGTCTAGGGGGCGATCCGGATCTCCGACGTGAAGATCCTACCACTGGCCAGATCGTAGAGGGCCACCAGCGCCCGATGCTCCTGACGCCGCAGCCGCAGTGGCACGGTGTAGGTCCAGCGCTGGCCCGGCGGCGGCGGCCCGCCGGTCTCGATGCGGACCGGGATGACGGGGATCTCCGCTCGCTGAGCGGTCTCGTCCTCGACCGCCAGGCGCAGCTCGAGGTCGGCGACGAGCCCGCTTCCCGACGGCACGAAGGTCAGGAGATCCACCGGCAGCGAGACCGTCAACGGCAGCTCCATCTTGCGGAACCCGGCCTTGCGCCACTCTCCCAGCTCGACCGTCATCTCCGCCTCCTCGGGCAGGCCGCCGAAGATGAGGGCGCTCTCCACGCTCATCGTCACCTCGGCGCTGCGCGACGAGTCGAGGAAGTCCCGACGAGAGCGGACCTCGAGCTCGCCGTCCCGCGTGCGGACGCGGAGGTCGTGGCGCCGGTCGTCCCAGCCGCGGTCCGGCGAGAACCCCAGCCAGTAGTACGAGCGGGTGTCCGCGACGGCATTCGCGAAGGGCCGCTCGGCGTCGCCCAGGAGCAGAGCGCGCCCGCCGGTCTGGCGCGCGAGATACCGCGAGCTGTACTGGCGCTCCGACCGCCGCGCCAGCGCCAGCGTGGCCGAGCCGGGCTCGAAGCGCGACGCCGCGCCGGGATCCTCCTCCCAGCGCGCCCCGTTGCCCGAGACGTCCGCCGCGTAGAGGGTGTAGCCCAGCTGGTTGGCCGTGTCGCTGAGCTGGCGGTAGAGCCGGTCGCCGTCGACGATCCCGAGCTCCGACCGCGCCCGCAGGTCGGCCCCGACGAAATCGAGGAGGCTGTAGGGCCAGCCGCCGCCGACCAGCAGCATCACCTTGCGGCCGGGAGGCTTGGCGAAGCCGCGCAGGGTGGCGGCGGCCCCGTCGATCATCCGGTCGACCTGGTCGGCGAGCCGCAGCACGTAGGCCTTCGTGTCAGGATCGAGCTCGAACCCGGCGCCCGAGGTGGAGGGCCGGACGACGGCGTCGCGCTCGTACTGGCGTAGCTCGCTCAAGCGCTGCAGCCCTTGCGCCGGGCGCCCTTTGGCCTCGCCGAGCGCCCGCTCGAGCTCGACCGCCGACCCGCTCCAGCTGCTGAGCATCGCGGCACGCCGGCCGTCGAAGGCGACGATGGCCATGCGATCGCGGGGCCCCAGGAGGCCGAGGTCGGCCGCGATCCCGTCGAGGGCCCGGTTGCGCTGGTCCTCGAAGGTGAAGTAGTCGTCGACGAACACGAGGTAGCTGGTGCCGACGGACTCTCCCGGAACGAGCGCCGGGACGGACGGCAGGTCCAGGCGCCCCTCTCCCCCGCCGGCGAGCACCTGGCCGCCCCGGATCTCGCTGAAGTAGTCGATCGGCGTTTCGACGCCGTCGACCTCGAGCGTGAAATCGGCCACCCCCAGGCCGCGGACGGGGACGCCGTCGCGGTCGGTGACGACGACCTCGACGTTGACCACCCGAACCTCGACCTCCTCGGAGAACGCCCCGGGCTCGGCGGGCGGCTGGGCGCTCGCCCGCGGGACGAGGGCCAGGAGGGCGGCGGTGGCGGCGGTGGCGGCGATCAGGCTTGGTCTCATCTTCGTGCTCCTCGCGGCGAGCGGAATCGGCCGCTGCTGTCTGCGCGCGGCGCGGCGGTGGGGCCGCCCGCGGCGATGTCGATCTGGTCAACGCGTCCGGCGGGCGGTGGATTCCCGCCCCGGCGGCTCCGCGACGACGCGGCTCAGGCCTCCCGCCGCCGCAGGCGCGACCACCACCAGCCGAGCCCGGCGAGGAGCGCCACGCTGATCAGCTGCGCCAGGGTGAAGCCGGAGAAGAGGACGTCGTCCTTGGCCCGCAGGAACTCGACCAGGAACCGCTCGGCCGCCAGCATCCCGAAGCCGGCGACGGCGGTGGCCCCGGGCCGTACTCCGCGCCGCAGCAGCTGGCGGCAGACGACGACCACGAACAGAGCGGCGGCCGTCTCGTAGAGCTGGGTCGGATGCACCGGGACCAGCTCGTCGGCGGCCAGGCCGGGGTCGACGTGACCGCCGAAGGCGCGCATGTTGCCGGCCGTGGTGGGAAACGGCAGGCCGTACGGGAACCGCACGCCCCAAGGCAGCCGGGTCGCCACGCCATAGTCGTCGCCGACGAGAAAGCACCCGATCCGGCCCACGGCGTAGCCTGCCGCCACCGCCGGCGCCCCGGCGTCGACGACGGCGAGAAGCGGCATGCCGCGCCGCCGCGCCGCCCACAGCACGGCCAGCGTGCCGCCGACGAGCCCCCCGTACCACACCAGGCCCGAACGGTCGAAGAGGAGGCGCCAGTCGGCGTAGAGCAGCGCGTAGTAGACCTTGGCGCCGAGAATGCCGCCCACGCCGGCGGCCAGCAGGAGGGCGCTGGCGCCCTCTTCGTCGTGCTGGCCGAGCCGCTTCAAGCCCCAGCGCAGCTGCGCCCAGGCGACGACGAACGCCGCCACCATCGCCGGGCCGAAGGGACTGATGGCGACCGGACCGAGATGGAAGAGCTCTGGGATCATGGACGCCTCAACGGTCGTTGAGAGTCCAATCGTAGTCCATGTATCGGACCGCCGGCGCGGCGGCGCGAATCCGCTCCGCCAGCTCCTCCGGCAGATGAGGGAGAACCCACGCCGTGATCTGGCTGCGGGCGAAGAAGGCGACCACCGTGCTGCCGCCCGTGAAATCGCCGGCGTACCACTTGAAGATGGACGACAGGTGCAGCTCCTCGCGCTCCGGGTCGAAGCGCAGCCCCTTGTCGCGATCGGCGAGGAAGCGGGACGTCTGGTCGCTCAGCTGCTCTTCGAGCCGGGCGCCGACGTACGCCTCGGCCCGCAGGTCGGGGCAGCTGGCCGAAGCGCACACGACCGCGAAGTGCACCCGCGCATCGCCGCTGTCCCGGGCGCGCGTCTCGATCTCGTCGAGGGTCATGGCCTGCCCCGCCACCTCCACCGTGAGCTCGTCGAAGAAGCCGTCCACGTCCTCGACCGAGGCGAGGCCGGGATAGCGCTCGAGAACCAGCCGAGCCACGCCGGCGTTGTAGGCGTTGATCCAGAACGCCAGCGCCGCGGCGTCGTCGAGCGCGCCGACGTCGGTAGCGGCGACCGCCTCCAGGTAGGACTCCAGCCGCCCGCGGTCCTGGGCCAGGGAGGCGTAATCGAGTCCGCCCCCGCGGGCGTGCTGGCGCAGCAGCTCGTCCCAGATCGCCGTGGCCGGGGGGTCCGGCTGCGACCCGCCCTCGCCGGCGCCGAGGGCAGCCGCCAGCAGCACGGCCGCGGTCATGAGCGCTCGGGTTCTCGGCGTGGGCATGGTCTCTGGCGGCTCGCGGGAGGAAGGCCGGCCGCCCGCGGCTTCCGGGGACTATACGATAGGGCGGCCGTGCCGGACCTGCCCGACAGCCCCAGCGGCCTGGCGACCCGGATCTCGGCCGCCGCCCGAGCCGAGCTCGAGGCCGTCCTGCCGTCGGCCAGCCTGCTCCAAGAGGGCCCCGACCTAGAGCGCTACGCCCGCGACGAGACGGAGGAGCTGCGGTTCCCCCCTGCGCTCGTGGCCCTGCCGCGCGACGCCCGGGAGGTGGCGGCGGTCCTGCGCTGGGCCACCCGCCATCGCGTGCCCGTGACGCCGCAGGGGGCGCGCACGGGTCTCTCCGGCGGGGCTCTCGCGGTCCACGGGGGCCTCGCCCTGTCGCTCGAGCGCCTCGATCGGATCCGCCGCTGGAGCCCCGCCGACATGACCGTCGAGGTCGAGGCCGGCGTCGTGACGGCCCGTCTCCAGGAGGAGGCCGAGGCGCGCGGTCTCTACTACCCGCCCGACCCGGCGAGCCGCGACACCTGCCAGCTGGGCGGCAACATCGCGGAGGACTCCGCTGGGCCGCACTCGTGCAAGTACGGCACCACCCGGCGCTACGTCCTCGGCCTCGAGGCGGTCCTCGCCGGCGGCGAGGTCGTCCGCACGGGCAGCGCGAACCGCAAGGACGTCACGGGCTACAACCTCACCCAGCTGCTCGTCGGCTCCGAGGGAACGCTCGCGGTGGTCACCGCGGCGACGCTGCGCCTGCTGCGGCGGCCGGCGGCGGCGGTGGTCATGGCCTTTTCCTTCGCCAGCCTGGAGCGGGCGGCGCGGGCCGTCGTCGAGATCTTCGCGGCCGGCGTGGAGCCGGCGGCCTGCGAGCTGATGGAGGGGCGCGCCCTCGAGCTCGTGGGGCGCACCCTCCCCCTGCCGGAGCCGCTACGCGGCGCCGAGGCGTTCGTCCTGCTCGAGCTCGACGGCGACTCGCCGGCCGCGGTGCTGGCCGCGGCGTCGGCGGTGGGCCACCTCTTCCCGGCCGCCGAGCCCCTGGTGGCCGAGGACCCGCGAAGCCGCAGGAAGCTGTGGCAGATCCGCTCGCAGATCGGCGAAGCGGTGAAGGCGTTCTCCGCCTACAAGGAGGTGGACGCGGTGGTGCCGCGCACGCGCCTCGCGGACCTCGTGGGGCGCGCCCGGCTCGCCGCCGCCGCCGCGGGCCTCGAGTGCGTCTGCTACGGGCACGCGGGAGACGGCAACCTCCACGTCAATCTCCTCCGCGGGGGGCTCGACCCCGCGGGGTGGGAGGCGAGCCGCGACCGCGCCGAGTCGGAGCTCGTCGCCGCCGTCCTCGATCTCGGCGGCGCCGTCTCCGGCGAGCACGGCATCGGTTGGACCCAGCGCCGTCACCTCGAGCGGGCCCTGACGCCCGAGACGCTGGATCTCATGCGGCGCGTCAAGGCCGCTTTCGATCCGCTGGGCATCCTCAATCCCGGCAAGGTATTCCCCTAGACCGATCCGGCTCTTCGCTCCGCACCCTCCGCTCCGGCCCGCCGAGGTGCCCCCGGGGGGCGTCTGCGGGTAGAATGCGCGCCTCATGACGACGGAGCGCACGGAAGAGCGGTTGGCGGCGCTGACCGATCTGCTGGCGGCCCAGTCGCCACACGAGCGGTGGCTGGTGCTGACCCACGACAACCCGGATCCGGACGCCCTGGCGGCGGCGGCGGCGCTGACGATGCTGTTGCGCAAGGCCTTCGACCGCCGCGTGACGATCGCCTACGGCGGCATCATCGGCCGCGCCGAGAACCGCCAGATGGTGCGCACGCTGGGGCTCACGCCGAGCCCGCTGCGGCACCTGGCGTGGAAGGACTACAAGCGCTTCGCGCTCGTCGATTGCCAGCCCGGCACCGGCAACAACCAGTTCCCCGATCATCTCGGTCCCGACCTCGTCTTCGACCACCACCCGATCCGGCGCGCCACCCGCGACGCGGCGTTCTCGGACGTCCGCTCCGACTACGGGGCCACCGCCACGATCCTGGCGGAGTATCTCGGAGCCACCGGGATCGCCATCAGCCGGCCCATCGCCACCGCCCTGCTCTACGCCATCAGCACCGAGACCCAGGATTTCCTCCGCGAGTTCTCGAACGCCGATCGCCAGATCTACGACACCCTGCGCCCGCTGTCGGACCTGCGCAGCCTCGCCAAGATCCAGTCGCCACCCTTGAGCCTGGCCTACTTCCACACCCTGCGGCGCGCCGTCGAGGCGATGGAGACGGTCAGCACCCTCGTCGTCTCCCACCTCGGCCCCGTGCACCAGCCGGACATCGTCCCCGAGGTCGCGGACCTCCTCCTCAGGCTCGAAGGCAAGACCTGGTCGCTGTGCACCGGCACCTTCGAGGAGCGGCTCTACCTCTCCGTGCGGACGACCAACCCACGCGGCGACGCGGGCCGCCTGATGCGCCGCCTGCTCGGCCGCCGCGGCAAGGGCGGCGGACATGGCATGATCGGAGGAGGCTGGATCGCCGTCTCCGAGGCCGGCGACGGCAAAGTCGAGGCGCTGCGCTCCCGACTCGCGGTCCGGCTCGCCAAGATGTTGAAGAAGAAGGGGGATCGGCTCCAGCCCATCGACTGGTCGGTCATCGACCGGGACCCCGGGGAAACCGCGTGAGCCTGTTCCAGCGCCTGGCCCACCGTCCCAAGCCCTATCGCCTGCGCGACCTGCGGCGCCGGGAGCGCCTGCGGCCGGACTACGACCTGCTGGCGGACTTTCTCCTGCGGGAGCTGTCGTTCGAGTCGGCGATCGACGTCGGGTGCGGCAACGGTTTCCTGCTCGAGCGATTCCACGACGCCGGCAAGAGGATCGCGGGCGTCGACGTCTCGCCCGACGTGCCCGTCCTGCTGGGCCGGAGGCTCAACGGCGCCGTCCGCGTCGCCGACTTCGGCGCCGCCGTCGGCACGTTCGATCTCGCCTGCTGCGTCGAGGTCGCGGAGCACATCGCCCCGGACCGCTCGCTGTCCCTGGTCGAGACGCTGACCCGGGTGGCGCGCACGTGGATCTACTTCTCGGCGGCGCCCGAGGGCCAGGCCGGCCGCGGGCACATCAACTGCAGGCCGCACGCCGAGTGGCTGCGCTGGTTCGAGGCTCGCGGCTGGCACATCGAGGCGGCGAGCACGGAGCTCTTGCGCGAGCATCTCCAGAAGCTCGAGCTGGCCCCGTGGCTGCGCGGCAACAGCTTCCTCATCCGGCACGCCGGCAAGGGCCACCACTCGGGGCCGGCGGAGTTCTTCCTCAACGGCGACGAGCCACGAGCCGTTCGAGCCGGGACTCGCTGAGCCGGATCTTCGCCACGGCGACGCCGTCGCGCAGCAGCACCGGCACGACGTCCGAGTAGCGCGCCCGTAGATCGGGCTCGGCGTCGACGTCGCGGTAGGAAAGCGTCATGCCGTGGCGGGGCAGCACCCGCAGCAGGACGGCCTCCATCTCGTCGCAGAGATGGCAGCCCCGTCTCGTGACGAGCTCGAACGGCACCCTCACTCCCACTCGATCGTCGCGGGCGGCTTGCTCGTCACGTCGTAGACCACGCGATTGACCCCCTGCACCTCGTTGACGATGCGATTGGCGCAGCGCCCGAGCAGCTCGTGGGGCAGCATGCACCAATCGGCGGTCATGAAGTCCGGGGTCTCGACGGCGCGCAGGGCGACGACGCAGTCGTAGGTCCGGAAGTCGCCCATCACGCCGACCGTCCGGACCGGCAGCAGCACGGCGAACGCCTGGCTGACCTTGTCGTAGAAGCCGGCCTCCCGCAGCTCGTGGAGGAAGATGGCGTCCGCCTCGCGCAGCAGCTCCGCGCGCTCGCGGGTGACCTCGCCGAGGATGCGCACCGCCAGCCCGGGGCCCGGGAAGGGGTGGCGCCCGATCAGGGCCTCCGGGATCCGCAGCTCGCGCCCCAGCTGTCTCACCTCGTCCTTGAACAGGAGCCGCAACGGCTCGATGAGCTCGAAACCGAGCTCGTCCGGCAGGCCGCCCACGTTGTGATGGGTCTTGATGGTCGCCGACGGACCCTTGACCGAG
Source organism: Acidobacteriota bacterium (assembly GCA_029862975.1). Classification (GTDB taxonomy): domain Bacteria; phylum Acidobacteriota; class Thermoanaerobaculia; order Multivoradales; family JAHEKO01; genus CALZKB01. The sequence goes on along the minus strand of JAOTWP010000085.1, from coordinate 7,490 downwards.
ACGGACTCGATCACGTCGGGGTACAGGGTGCCCTGAGCGAGATACCGGGCGTCCGGAATGCGCCGCGCCTCGGTCGCGAAGACCTCCACGAACACCCGGCCGACGATGCGCCGCTTCTCCTCGGGGTCGGTGACGCCCGCCAGAGCGGCCAGGAAGCGGTCCTCGGCCCGGGCCGCGATGACGTCCAGCCCCAGGCTGTCGCGCAGCGCGTGGAGGACCTGCTCGGCCTCGTTCTTGCGCAGGAGGCCGTTGTCGACGAACACCGGCTTGACGCGGGGGCCGAAGGCCTGGTCGAGGAGAACGGCGACCACGGAGCTGTCCACGCCGCCCGACAGTCCGCAGATGATGTTGCCTTCCGGCACCGCGCGCCGCAGGCCCGCGATCGTCTCCTCGAGGAACGAGGCCATCCCCCAATCGCCGCCGGCACCGCAGACCGCGTAGAGGAAGTTCTGCAGGATCAGGTCGCCCGAGACGGTGTGCGACACCTCCGGATGGAACTGGATCGCGAAGAGCTTGCGCTCCCGGCTCTCGAAAGCGACGACCGGCGCGTTGGCCGTGCGGGCGCAGGCCTCGAACCCCGGGGGCACCTTCTCGACCCGGTCGCCGTGACTCATCCAGACGGTCTCCCGCGCCGCGCAGCCCGCAAACAGCGCTCCACCCTCGCCCACCTCGCTCTCGGCGCGGCCGTACTCGCGATGCTGCGACCGCGCGACGGCGCCGCCCAGCGCCTGGGCCATGAGCTGCATCCCGTAGCAGATGCCGAGCACGGGAACGCCGAGCTCGAAGAGCCCGGGGTCCGCCCGCGCCGCGCCGGCCTCGTAGACGCTCTGCGGCCCGCCGGACAGGATCACGCCCAACGGCGAGCGGCGCTCGATCTCCGCCAGCGGCAGCGTCGGAGGGTGGATCTCGCAGTACACGCGGTTCTCGCGCACGCGCCGGGCGATGAGCTGCGTGTACTGGCTGCCGAAATCCAGGATGAGCACGGTCTGGTGCTGGTCGGTCATTCCGCCTCCGCTTTCAGGTCCCGCGCCATGAGCTCTCCGAGCGCCCGGGCAGGCGACTTGCCGCCGTAGATCACCGCGTTCATCTGCTCCGTGATCGGCATCTCGAGCTCGAGCCTCGCGGCGAGCAGCGCCACGGAGCGCGCGTTGGTCAACCCCTCGGCGACCGTCCGGGTCTGCGCCCTGATCTCCTCCAGGCTCTTGCCCGCGGCGAGCGCGATTCCGGCCTGCCGGTTGCGCGAGGCGCCGCCGGTGCAGGTCAGGACCAGATCGCCCAGCCCCGCGAGCCCGGAGAACGTCTCCAGGCGGCCGCCGCAGGCGACTCCCAGGCGCGCCAGCTCGTGCAGCCCGCGGGTGACCAGCGCCGCCATCGTGTTGTGCCCCAGCCCGAGGCCGTGGATCATCCCCGCTCCGATGGCGATGACGTTCTTCGTCGCCCCGCCGAGCTCGACGCCGACGAGATCGGTCGAGGAGTACAGGCGCAGGGCCGCGCCGGCGAACTGAGCGCACAGCCGCCTCGCGATCTCGCTCGTCTCGCACGCCACGACCGCGGCGCTCGGCACCCCGCGCGCGAGCTCGCCGGCGAACGTCGGCCCGGAGAGGCAGGCCACGTCGACGGCCCGCCCGGCCGCCTCCGCCTCCTGGCGCAGAACCTCGCTCATGCGCGCCTGGCCCTCGGTCTCGATGCCCTTGCTCGCCGACACCAGCGTGTAGCGGCGGTCCGGCGTGCACAGCGCCAGCAGCTTGCGCGCGATGGCCCGCATCCCGTGCGAAGGCACGACGGCGAGAATGGGCTCGCAGCTCGCGACCGCTCCGAGGTCCGACGTGACCTCGAGGCCGGCAGGCAGCTCGACGCCCGGGAGATAGGCCTCGTTGCGGCGGCTCGCGGTCAGCAGCGCCGCGGTCTCGGGATCGCGGGCCCACAGCCGCACGGCAAGCCCCTGCCCGGCCGCGTGCACGGCGAGCGCCGTGCCGAAGGAGCCGGCCCCGAGGATCCCGATCGGCGGCCCGCCGCGGCTCACGGCTTCCCCTCCTGCCGCGGCCGCTCCCGGCTCCAGGTCCACAAGCGCACCAGGTTGGAACGGTGGCGCGCGACCACGAGAGCGCCGATCGCGACGCTCCACGGCAGCAGGGGATCGAGCGCCGCGCCCGGGGCGCCCCAGCGCGCGAGCGCGACCAGGGCGAGAGGCACCGTCACGGCCGCCGCGATCGAGCCCAGGGCGACGATTCGGGACGCCGCGAGGGCCAGGCAGAACACGGCCACCGCCGCGGCCAGCGCGGACGGCGCCAGGACGAGGTAGGCCCCGGTCGCCGTGGCCACTCCCTTGCCGCCGCGGAAGCCCAGCCACACCGGAAACGCGTGGCCGACGACGGCCGCCAGCGCTACGGCGCCGAGCAGGGCGTGCGGAGTCCCGAGGGCGCGAGCCAGGGCCACGGCCGCGACGCCCTTGAGCACGTCGAGCAGCAAGGTGATCGCGCCGATCGATACGCCGCCGGCGCGCAGGGCGTTGGTGGCGCCGGGGTTGCGGCTGCCGACCCGCCGCAGGTCGAGGCCGCGGCGCCAGCGCACGATCCAGTAGCCGAAGGGCAGGCCTCCCAGCAGATACGCGGCGGCGAGCGCGACCGGGATCACGGGCCGGAAGCCTCCGCCGCCCTCAACCCGCTTCCTCGCGCAGCGCGTGGCGGACCATGTCGAGGGCCCACTGGGTGGCCAGAAGCCGCACCGTCGCTCGCCCGCCGGGCAGCCGCAGGCGCGCGCGCGAGGGCTCCTCGCGGGCTCGGAAGAGGGCGACGTCGACCGTCCCCACGGGCTTGGCCTCCGTGCCGCCGCCGGGACCGGCCACGCCGCTCACGGCCAGCCCCCAATCGCTCCCCAGCCGCTGCGCCACCCCGGACGCCATGAGGGCCACGACCTCCGGGCTCACGGCGCCGCAGCGCTCGAGGATCTCCCGCGGCACGCCGAGGTGCTCGCGCTTGACGCGGTCGGAGTAGGCCACGACCGAGCCCACGAAGTAGTCGCTGCTGCCCGCCACGGCCGTCAGCCGCTGCGCGATCCAGCCCCCCGTGCACGACTCCGCCGTGGCGATCGTGAGGCCCCGGCGCCTGAGACCGTCGCCCACCACCTCTTCCAGACTCTGCGCGCCGGTGCCGTAGACGGCGCTCCCGAGACACTCGCGGGTGGCCGTTTCGACGGCCTCCAGCTCGGCCGCGCTCGCCCCCTCGAGCCGTATCCGGATGTCGCCCGGCGAGGCCAGGATGCCGAGCGCGCCGAACCGCGCGTAGACCGGCTCGAGCAGCTCTTCGACGCGGGACTCCGGAAGGCACGCCACGCGCAGGATCCGCCGCGCCCGCGGGGGCCGCGGCCGGCGAGCCGCCAGCCAGGGCTCGAGCCGGTGGGCGACCATCCCCTGGAGCTCGGTCGGCACCCCCGGGAAGAGGAAGAACGTCGTCCCCTCGTGCTCCAGCAGCAGGCCCGGCGCCGTGCCCCGCGGGTTCTCCAGGACCTCGGCGCCCGCGAGAACGGCGGCTTGCCGGCGGTTCACCTCGGGCATCTCGCGGCCGAAGGCCGCGAACTTGCGCCGAATCTCCTCGACGATCGCCGGATCCTCCGAGAGCTCGCGCCCCGTGGCCCGAGCCACCCCTTCGCGGGTCACGTCGTCCGCCGTCGGGCCCAGCCCCCCGGTCACGAGGATCAGATCCGCGTCCGCGGCCAGCTGGCGCAGGACCCTCTCGATCCGCTCCACGTCGTCGCCGACGACCTGTTTGCTCACCAGCTCGACGCCGTGGCGCTCCAGGGTCTCGGTCAGCTCGAGCGAGTTGGTGTCGAGGCGGTCGGGGCCCAGAAGCTCCGAGCCGATCGCCAGAATGGCCGCCTTCATCGCCGCATCATAGGGACTCGCCGGACGGCAAACAAGCACGGAAGAGGCGGCGCGGCCGGCGTTTGACAGTGCCCCGGGCCGGGCTTAGGATGCCGGCGATGCGTCGCTGCGCGGTCGCCCTCGCCGCCGTCCTGCTGTCCTCCCTGGCCCCACCCGCCGCGCAGGCGGGGCGGCGGGCCACGGAGCTGCTGCAGCCGAGCGACGCCGAAGGCGGCGCGGTGCTGGCCGTCAAGGGGCGGCGGGCGCGGGTCAGCCTGCCCGGCGGCGCCCGGGGGGGCTTCCGGCTGCGTCGCGACGAGCGCCTGCTCGGGTTCTCGCAGCTCGCGACGGGCTGGATCGCCACGGGGATCCGGCTCTCCGGGGACGGCGTCGACCTCTCCCTCGTCGCCAACCTCGGCCGCGGCCCGCGGCGCCTCACGGTGCCGGCGACGCGCAGCGGAGCCGTCCGCACGGCCCCCGTCCCGGTGATCGACGGCGGCCGCCTGGTCGGCCTCGCCTGGCTCGAAGGCGACCTCCACGCCCTCGCGGTGCGCGCCGGCCGGATCGAGGACGGTTCCTTCACCGCGGTCGAGACCGTCAGCCCGGCGCCGCCGCGCGGCAGCCAGACCGGCCTCACGGCGGCCGTCCTGGCCGACGGCTCGTGGCTTCTGGCCTGGAGTCGCTTCGACGGGCGCGACGACGAGATCGCGTGGTCGCGCCGCCGGCCGGGAGGCGGCTGGAGCGCGCCGCGCGGGCTGACCGCCAACGCCGCGCCCGACGTCACGCCGCAGCTGCTGGCGCGCGGCTCCGGGGCGCTCCTGGCCTGGAGCGGTCTGCGCCAGGAGTACGAGGTCTTCCTGGCCGGCTTCGACGGCACCAGGTGGACCGAGCCGCGCTCGCTCGGGGTGCGCGGCACCCTGACACCCGCCTTCCGGCGGCTCGCCGAGGCCGACTATCTCCTCGTGCGCAGCGCCTGGCCGGGAGGCTGGACCGCCTTCCGGCTCGACGGCGAGGGCAAGCCGAGCGACTTCGCCTCGGTGCTCGAGGAGTCGCGGCGGCCGCCCGTGCTGCGCTCGCCGGCCGGCCGCGGCCTGGCTTTCGAATGGGCGCATCGCCCGCAGCCGGAGATCCTCTCCTGGGAGCCCGTGCCGTGAGCCGGCGCCGCGCGCGGGCGGCCGCGGCAGCGCTCCTCCTCGCGGCCGGGTGCGGGGCGGCCTGGGGGCCGGCCGCGGCCCAGGAGGAGGACTCGGCGTTCCTCGCCTTCGGCGACAGCATCACCCGCGGCGGCAGCCAGTTCGACGAGGAGAACAGGGGCGGCTATCCCGGCCGCCTGCAGGCCAGGCTGCGCCAGGCCGACCCCGCGGCGGTCGTCTACAACTTCGGGCGCGACGGCGAGGTCACCGCCGAAGGGCTCAGCCGGGTCGGCAACGTGCTGGAGCTCGTCGACGCGGACGCGTTCCTGTTGATGGAAGGCACCAACGACATCAACAAGGTGATCGAAGGCAGCATCTCCTTCGAGTCGATCGAGAACAACCTCGCGGGCATCGCCGCCCGGGCGGCCAGCGCCGGGCTTCGGATCTACTACGGCAACCTGCTGCCGCGCCCGCCGGGCGTCAACCTCGACCGCAGCAACGTCCTGACCTTCGCCTTGAGCCGCGCGCTGCGCGATCTCGCCTACCGTCAGCAGCGCGGTCTCGTCGACGTCTGGGAGGGGTTCTTCTTCGAGCCCGGCGCCTTTCGCCGGCTCTATTCACCGACCCAGGGTGGCGTCGGTCATCCCAACGCCGCGGGCTTTGCTTTCATGGCGGACCTCTTCTTCGACGTGGTGCGCGGCATCGACTCCGTCGGTCCCGTGCCAGGCGCCTTGAGCCCCACCTACGGCACCGACGAGATCGCGCCGGGAGACCCGATCGAGCTGACGATCTACGACTTCGGCGCCGGCATCGACGCCGCCGGGGTGACGCTGACGATCAACGGCGAGCCGGTGGCGACGACCCACAGCGGCAGCGAGCGGCGCCGGATCCTCAACCACGACGCCACCGCGCAGTCGCTCGGCTGCTATGCGCAAGTCGGATTCGCCGCCTCCGACCTCGCGGACCCGCCCAACGTCACCGACCGCGTGTACAAGGAGTTCACCGTCGCCGGCGGCAGGATCCTCAAGGGCGACCTCAACCGGTCGTGCCGGGTCGACGGCGCCGATCTGCTGATCGTGGCGTTCGCCTTCGGCGCCCGCAACGGCGAGCCGCGCTACTCGAAGCTCGCCGACATCAACGACGACAACATCGTCGACGGCCGCGACCTCGCCGAGCTCGCCGGCAACTTCGGCGAGAGCAGCTGAGCGCCGGAGCCGGCGAGCCGCTCAGGACTCCGCGAGCGCCGAGGTGCGCTCGCGCGCCGCGGCGGCAAAGAGCGAGGTCGGATGCTCCTCGAGGAGGCGGCCGTAGATCTCGTTGGCCCCTTCGACCTGCCCGAGGTCCTCGAGCGTGCGCCCCAGCTCGAAGAGCAGCGCGTCCTCGCCGAGCGCGGAGGTGCCGGCGGCCAGCGCCGCCCGTAGCCGTTCGGCCAGCGCGTCGTTCCGGCCTTCGGCGCGGTCGAGGGAGATGAGGTTGCGCTCGACGCCGGCCGCCAGCGCGTCGTCGGCGCGCCGGTCGAGCAGCCGCTCCCAGTAGCTGCGCGCCGTCTCGTAGTCCGCTTCCCGCGCCGCGATGGTTCCCAGATACGCCGCCGCCACCGCCCCGGGCCCGGTCGAGCCGTAGCGCTCCGCGACGCCCTCCAACGCCTCCCGGGCCGCGCCGAGCTCGCCGTCCGCCGCCGTCACGCCGCTCAGGGCCTCGGCGAGCGCCAGGTTGGCCCGCTCCTCGCGGCCGGCGCTGACGACCCTCCAGATCGCCAGCCCCGCGATCACCACGACGACGGCGAGGAGGCCGATGCCGAGAGCCCGTCCGTGGCGGCGCAGGAACTCCACCGCTCGCGACAGGCCCTCCATGACCTCGTCGCGCTTGATCTCCTGTCGTGTCAATCGGTGGTTCATGGCGGGATCGGTTCTCCGGGAGTTGTCCCCGCTCGGCGCCGAACGGAAGGGAGCACTCTGCAAGGCCGGGCGTGGCGCCGGGGCGGGCGCATCTTTTCGCATCTCGAGGCGCTCTTCAAGAGGACGCCCGCCCGGAGCGACCGCGGCCCGGTGGGGCCCCGAGAGGCGCTCCCTCGGGTGGCGCCTGGCCGCGGGGCGACGTGCCCTGTAGGCTGCCCGGGTAACGAAGCGCCGGGCTCGCGCGCCTATGCAGGCGGTGCGGTGGTCCTTTGCGCGCAGGGGTGAGCTCTCGATGGGGCGATTCACAGGAGCCTTGACCGTCGCCGTCGCGGCGTTGTGCCTGGGCGGTTCGGCCCTGCCGCCGGGAGCCGCGACGGCGCACGGCGGCAAGGCCGACGAGCGCGCGCTGCCGCCGGGCGGGGTGCTGGAGATCCCCCTGCAGCTCGCCGCCGGGACCTACGTCGAGCTCCTCGTCGAGCAGACGCGGGGCGACGTGGCGGCCGCCCTCACCGACCCGCTCGGCGAGACGATCGCGACCAGCGATCTTCCCGGCAAGCCGTGGCTTGTCGAGACCCTGGCGGCGGTGACGAGCCTCGATGG
>JAOTWP010000084.1 GCA_029862975.1 Acidobacteriota bacterium | reverse complement strand
GCCCCTCGGGGGTTTGACTCTTCCTCGCCGGCGGTAGTAGCTTGCGCCGCACGCTGGATCTCGGGAACCGCCCCATGATGATCGACGAAGAGGTCCGCCGAGCCGCCGCTCGGTACGCCCTGGAGACGGGCGCCGTGGCCGACCTGCACGAGGGCGATTACATCCTCCGGTTCCTCCTCGAGAACCCCTGCTTTCCGTCCAAGGACCCGGCGGTCCGCTACTACTTCGAGGACGGCCTCAAGTCCGCCCGCCAGCTCTCTAGGCTCATGGCCGACGACCTGCAGCTGGCGCCGGAGAGCGCGACGGTCCTGGAGTTCGCCTGCGGCTACGGCTGCGTCACGCGGCATCTCGTCGGCTCCGCCAGGGTGCCCAACGTGGTCTGCTCCGACGTCCACGAGCAGGCGAACGAGTTTCTGCGCCGGGTCTTCGGGGTCGAGACGATCCAGTCCACGGCGGCGCCGGAGGACTATCCGGCGACGCCCGGCTTCGACCTCGTCTTCTGCCTGTCGTTCTTCTCCCACATGCCCCCGCGCACCTGGTCGCGCTGGCTGCGGGTGCTCTTCGACCGGGTCCGCCCGGGCGGCTTCCTGGCGTTCACGACGCACGGTCGGGCGAGCCGGGTGCACTTCGGCAATCCGCCGATCCCCGAGACCGGGATCTGGTTCCGGGCCGAGAGCGAGCAGAAGGACCTCGACACCGCGGAGTACGGCCAGACCATCGTCGACTTCCACTACGTGCTCGGCCAGATCGAGAGCGAGCTCGGCAGCGCGGGCGGCAGCCTCCACCTGCTCCGCCCCGGGTACTGGTGGGAGCACCAGGACCTCTACGTCGTGCGGGCGTCGCCCGATTCGTGAGCCCTCTACAGGACATGAGAAACCAGGGGATCTCGCTCGTGCCAATCAGACTCGCGGCTACCAGGGGAATTCGATCCCATTCCATCGATGCTCCGAGACGGACGGGGCCCGCCGCGCTTCGCCGCGCGGGGGCCGCGTCCGGCAGGGGACCGGCGACCGGGCGCCGGCGGCCGGCCGGGGTGGTCGCCCTGGCGCTCGGCCTCTGCCTCTTCGCCTCCTGTGCCCACCGGGGCGCCGGCGGGGCGGCCCGGACCGCGGCGCTGCCGGCTGCGGCGCAGGCGGAAGCCCGGACGCCTCTCGCGCTCGGAGGAGCCGACTGCGCTCGCACCGGTCCGTACGACGTCCTCGTCGTCGGTGCCGGTCTCGCCGGGATGGCGGCCGCCAGGGAGCTTCTCCACCTCGACCGCTCGGTGCTGATCCTCGAGGCCACCGATCGGATCGGCGGCCGGGCGCTCGTCGGCCGGGTGAGCGCGGGGCCGGCGGGGGAGCCCCCCGTGCCCATCGACTACGGCGGTGCCTGGCTCCACGGCGTGCCGACCAACCCCCTCACGTCGCTCGTGGACGCGATGGGCTTCGAGCGCGTTCGCAGCGAGCTCGACGTGCCCTTCTACGTGGACGACGAGCGGGCCGGCGAGGAGGATCTCGCCCGCTTCGACGAGGCCTACGAAGAGTACGAGGAGGCGCTCTCCGAGGCCGCGGCGCGGATCGTGCACGAGCAGGCGGTCGCGGAGCGCGCCTGCGCGGGGGGCGAGGAGGTCGCCGCCGGGAGGCTCGCGGCCGGCGCGCTGTGCGCGCGGATGGATCGCGATCTCCCCGACGGCGGAACCGCGGCGGAGCTCTGCGCGCGCGCCCGTCTGCTTCAGGAGCGCGCCCTCGAGCCGGGTCCGTTCTGCCGGGCCGTCGAGGCGGCGGTCCGGACCACCAGCGACGTCGCGGCCGACTACCTCCCGCGCGCGCCGGAGCTTGCCGGCGTCGTGGACCTGGTGGCCGCCACCGCCGGGCCGCTCGAGACCTCGGCGGAGCTCGCAGCGAGCTCGGCGGTCGACGCCGCGGGGTTCGCGGCCGGCGAGGACGACCTCGTCGACAAAGGAATGGGCGCGTTCGTTCGCGCCTACGGCGAGGGGCTGCCCGTCTGCCTCGTCTCCCCGGTCAGCCGCGTCGAGTACCGCGACGACGGCGTGACGGTCCAGGCCGCCGGCCGCGAGTACCAAGGCGCCGCAGCGCTGGTGACGGTCTCCGTGGGGGTGCTGCGGGCCGGCAAGATCGAGTTCGAGCCGCCCCTTCCCGACTGGAAACAGGAAGCGATCGACGGCCTGCACATGGGACACATGCAGAAGGTGATCGTCCCCTTCGCGCGCGACGTCTTCGGGGACGAGCCGTCCAACGCCTGGGTTCTCTACGAGGGCCCCGTCGGGGGCGGCGGGGGGCGGGAGGTGATGGCCTTCGTCATCATGCCGCTCGGCGCGCCCGTCGCCATCGGCTTCTACGGCGGCGAGCGCGCGCGACGCCTCGAAGGCCGCTGCGCCGGCATCGAGCACACCTCGGGGCCGCGCAGCGCGAGCGGCTGCGACGACGCGGCGATCGACGGCGCCGTGCGCGCGCTGTCCGCGATGTACGGCGCGGAGGAGGTGCGCGGCGCGATCCGCGAGGACGAGATCCACGTCACGCGCTGGAGCCTCGAGCCGTACGCGCTCGGCGCCTATTCGGTGCCCGCGCCCGGCGCCTGGGATCTGCGGCGCGCGCTGCGCCGGCCCGTGGCCGCGACCGAGGGCGGCACTCCGCGCCTCTTCTTCGCCGGCGAGGCCACCTCGCGGACGATGTTCAACGGCTCGTTTCCGGGAGCCTTCGAGACCGGTCTCGAAGCGGCCCGCGAGATCCACGCCGAGCTGCCGCCCGTGGTGCGGGTCCCGTCCGTGACGCCACGAGATCCCGCTTAGCCGCGGAACGAAGGCCAGGCCTCGGGCGAGCGGTCATCGAGCTCGCGGACCGACCGCGACGTCCGCGCTACGACTCTCCCGGCCGCAGCGACCGGACGAGGCTCATGAACTGCTCGCGGCTTTCCTCGACCGTCTCCTCGGGGCCGGTGAGCTTGAAGAACCAGCTGGCGTCCGGGCCCTCGGCCACGGCGCCGAGGAGCATCGACTCCGGGCGCGGGGTCTGCGGTCCCATGCCGGTCATGCCGCCGCTGTAGGTGCCCTTGACCTCGGCCGTGAGGACGGGGATGCCGGCGACCACGAGCTCCTCGGTGACCAGCACGTCGCGGGAAGGGCCGCCGTCGGGCTGGCCGAACTGGTCGGCCCAGCGCAGCACGTTGGACCGGGGGTCGCCGCCCTGGCCGGGGCCGAAGTAGAAGACGACGCACTCGGCGTCGCCGCCCGGCCCGGGGACCCGGTACTGGGCGCGGCGCATCTGCGACGACGGCGTCTCCTCCTGCCACGCCTCCGGCTTCGTCCAGGTGAGCGCCGCGGCGCCGCTGCCGCTGCCGGGAGGCGGCGGGACGATTCCCGACGGCGTGGGCGGCGCGACCGGCGGATGCCCCGGCGGCGTGGCCGGGGGGACCGGCGGGTGCCCGGCCGGCAGCTCCTGGTCGGCCTGGACCGGGATCGCGCTCCGGGCGGCCTCGCCGTCGCTGCCCGCCTCTCCGGCGCAGCCGGCGAGCAGGAGGACCGCCAGGAGACTCGTTGCGGTTGCGATGGGTGCTTTCTTCATCTCGACTCCAATCCTCGGGTGCGGCTCCGTTGTCTACGGCCGGCGGGGGGCCTCGACGAGGGCGTCCTCCTCGACCGCCGTCCGAGCCTATCCCGACGCCTTCGGACCTAAGGTCGACCGTGCCTCGGACGGGCTACGACGGCGGCCTATGCGGACTCCTCCGTCACCGGGCTGCCTCCCGGTCGCGCAGGTCGTGGAGGGCGAGGTTCACGGTGTGCCCGAAGCCGGCCACGAGCCGGCGAGGCTTCGCCCCTGCCATCCAGTCGGCGGGGTGGTTCTCAGTTCGTGGGGTAATTCGGGTTGTAGTTCTCGGGATTGTGATCCCGACTGCTCCCGTTCGGCAGGTGGCAGTCCACCCAGCACCGCCCACTGCCGTCGGAGGAGTCCTCGGGGGCCTCGAACTCGAGCCGTCCCCCAGAGGGGAAGGCGACCGTCGTGTCGAAGTTGATGAGAAACCGCTGCGACGAGGAGCCGTGGGGGTCATGGCAGTAGTTGCAGCTCATATCCTCGCTGAGGACGTGCTTGTCATGCTCCTCGAAGCTCACATTGTTGTCGAGGATGACGGCCGGATCGTGGCACTCGAAGCAGAGCGCATAGCGGGCCTGAGAGTAGTTGCCTTGGTCGGTGGCGAAGCGCTTCTCGAGGATCGACGGTTGCGTGGAGCCATGCGGTCCGTTCGGTCCGACGCCCCCGTCGGCGGGTCCGCTGTCGTTGTTGTGGCAGGTGGTGCACGCCGTCTTGCTGTTCGTCGACCATCCCGCACGGAGACTCGGCACGGGATGGGAGCCCGTGTTGTCAGCGGCGACGGAGTGGAACGACTTGCGGAAGTCTCCACTGGGGTTGAATTCGAGCCGGAGATCGGTCTCCGGAAACTGCCGCGGCGTCGGCGGCGAGCCAGTGGCCGTCGTCGAGTGACAGCGGAAGCAGAGCTCGTACTCGAAACTGGCGGGATCGACCGCGTTTCCGGCAAGGTCGACCCCGCGGACTCCCGCGAGCGGACCGGAGGCGGGCCGAGGTGAGGTGGACGGACCCGGCAGATCGACTCGCGTCTGGGCCTGGTGAGGGTCGTGGCAGTCGGCGCACTCGGCGTGACGAGCTTCTGGAATCGCTGCCTCCCCCGGGCTGTGGACGTCCGTCGCCAGCGTCAGTGGATGGCTGGAGATCTTGGACGCGCTCGTGAACTCGAACCGGATGTCCGCCGAGACCGGTGATCCGTCGTGGCAGGTGAAGCACTGCTTCTCTTCGCGGTCGACGAGCAGTAGCGGGTAGTCCGTGACGAAGCCGTTGTCGGCGTCGGGCCAGCCATGGCCACGATGACAGTTGACGCAGGTCCCGGTCGCGGCGGGCGCCGTCACCGCGGGATAGGTGGAACCGTACTGACCTCCGGGCCACAGCGTCCGCGGGTCGGTGGTGACGAAATGCTCGGCCTGGGCGACGTCGGCCAGCGTGTGGCAGTCGGTGCAGAGGCTGCTGGGATCGGCGAGACGCAGCAGGGTGCCGTCGTCGCTCGCCGTGTAGTGGACGCCGTGGCAGGTGGAGCAGACGACCTCGCCGAAGACGTCGAGAGGCACCACGGTGGGGGCCTGATACTCGCCGCCGGGGATCGGCACGGCCACGGGATGCGAGCCGTCGGCCGACTGGGTCGTCACCCGCTGCGCGTGGCAGTCGAAGCACATCTGACTGGCGTCGTTGTCGATGCGCTGGAAGTGGCGTCCCGCGCCCGTCCCCGGGCCGCCGTAGGGCGGCGCGAAGGGGTCGAACGGCGTCTTCGACTGGTTGTGCTGGTTGTGGCAGGTGGAGCACATCAGCTTGCCGTCCTCGAGGCGCGCCAGCATGGACGGCACCGTGGGCTCGCGCAGATCGGTGCGCACGAAGATCCGCCACACGTCGCCGAGACGGAACGACGGTGCCGGCCCGCCGTCGGTAAAGGTCACGCTGACTCCCTCGTTCAGCGGCACGTCGGTGCCGGTCGTCGCCGCGCCGCTCCCTCCCTCGGTGTCGGTGAACGAGAAGGTCGCGACACCCGCATTGCCGGCGCCGGTGATCGTCACGACGTACGTCTTGGCGAAGCGGCCGTTGAACGTCCCGCCGCTGCGCACCGTTCCCGGCGAGGTGTTTCCCGGATCGGCCTGCGTGTGCCCCGCGCTGCCCGAGTCCCAGCGGTGCGAGTCGCCGATCGGCGTGAACCCGGGCGGCAGCCCCGGTCCCGGCAGCGCCGGGTCGTCGGTGGCCGAGAAGGGGAAGGCGGACGCCTGGCCGCCGACGACGTGGCAGCTGGCGCAGAGGTTGAAGTTGCCCGCCACCGTGGTCAGAGCGCCGCCCGGCGCCGTATGGGTGATGTGGCAGGCGTCGCAGACCTGCGGCACGAGCTCGTGCGGCGGATCGAGCGCCGCGAGCGGGCCGGCGGCGGCGATCGCGAGAGCGACCGCCAGGAATCGCCGGCCCGTCATGGCTCCCGTTTCCCCGTCCGTGTGGCCCGGGTGGGGCCGGGGATCAGGAACGCTTCGACCCTGCCGGTGTTGAAGGAGGCAACGAGGAGCGTGTCACCGACGATGGCCAGGCCGAGCGGCGTCATGAGGTGCCCGGGTGTCGAGCCGAACTCGCCCACGGTGGTCAGCAGCGCGCCGGCGCTATCGAAGACCCAGACGTGACCCTGGAACGAATCGGCAGCGTAGAGGGTACCCAGCCGATTCCTCCCCAGGCCGGTCACGCGACCGAACCGGCGGGTGCCTCCGTCTCCGCCGATGCACGAGACGAAGCTGCCCTGAGTGTCCAGGATCTGGATCCTGTCGTTGTTCTGATCGCTGACGTAGAGACGGGCCGGGAGCTCGTCCAGGCCAGGCACGAGATGAATCGCCGCCGGAAAATCGAACTGACCGGGGCCGCTGCCGAGGCCGCCGAAGGCGAAGAGGAAGGTCCCGTCGGCGCCGAAGACGCGCACCTCGTGCGCGCCGCCGTCCGCTACGTAGATCCAGCCCGCACCCTCCGGGTCGACCGCGATCCCCGTCGGGACGAGGAACTCCCCCGCACCTTGTCCGAGATAGAACTGGAAGCTCCAATCGGGGTCGAACACCCCCACCCGGCCCGGGAGCTGCTCGCCGACGTAGATCCGGCCTGCCGCGTCCGCGGCGACAGCGAGCGGCCGTTCGAGACCGCGCTTCTCCGACAAGCGGCGGCCTTCGCGATCGAGCACCACGACGTTGCCCGCGTCGGGATGGGAGACGTAGATCCGGCCCGCGTCATCCGTCGCCAGCCCGGCGGGGGCATCGTCCGTCGCGAATCCCCGTGCATCGGGCCGGCCGCTTTGGGCCGCCTCCGCTCGCCGGGCCTCCTCCCAGACGCACTCCTGCGCCCCGACCGCCGCGACCGCGAGAGCCAGCGCCGCAGCGAGGACGAAAACGCGAGAACACAACCTGCTCGAAACGCGTGCCACGAGATCTCAGATCGGATGGGGCTTTTGCTCCAGCCTGTTTCTGACAATTATCGCTATTGTGTCCGCCAAAAAACCACCCGTTGGGGTGGGTCCGCTCGGTGGCTGCCCTCGCTGCTGCGCTACCCCCCGACCTCGAGGGACCTCACGAGACTCATGAACTGCTCGCGGTTGCCCTCGACCGTGCTCTCCGGTCCGGTGAACTTGAAGAACCAGCTGGCGTCGGGTCCCTGGGCCACCGCGCCGAGGAGCATCGAGTCGGGACGGGGCGTCTGCGGTCCCGTGCCGGTCATCCCGCCGCTGTAGACGCCCTTGACCTCGGCCACGAGGACGGGCACGCCCCCCACGACGAGCTCCTCGGTCACCAGCACCTCCCGCGACGATCTGCCGTCGGGCTGGCCGAACTGGTCGGCCCAGCGCAGCACGTTCGCCTGCGGGTCGCCGCCCTGGCCGGGCCCGAAGTAGAAGACGACGCACTCGGCGTCGCCGGCCGCCCCCGCAACCCGGTACTGGGCGCGGCGCATGCTCGAGGAAGGCGTCTCCGCCTGCCACTCCGCGGGTGCCGTCCAGGTGAGCCCGGCGGCGCCTTGGCCGCTGTCAGGCGGCGGCGGAACGATCGCCGATGGAGCCGCCTGCGGCAGGGGCGGGTGCCCGGGCGGCATCTCCTGCCCGGCCTGGATCGCGGCAGCAGCTTCCTCGCCATTGCCATTACCGCCCGCGTCGCCGGCGCAACCGGCGAAGATGGAGACCACCAGCGGGCTCATCAGTGCGAGAACGTACGCCTTCTTCATGTCTTCCTCGATTCCCTGGTCTCTGCGCTTTGATGTCGATCGTGGATTCCGATTGCCGTCCCGGACTCGGTCGCCGATCACCTCATCGGCGGCGGCAGCGAGCCTACTTCGTCACCATACGACTCCGGCGCGTGATCATATCCGTGACAGGTCAGGTAGCAGCTGCCCGAGCCGGGCATCGAGGAGACGAAGGCCAGGCGCCCGGCGGCCAGAGACGGAGCGACGGCGCCTACGAACACCTCCTCGCCAAAGCGGATCAGGCTTCGGTTCTCCAGCGAGCCGTGAGCGCTGTGGCAGGTCGCGCAGGCGGCGCGCTCGTCGACGACGTGGAGACGGTGGTGCTCGAAGGGCGAGTCATCGAGGACCATGCCGCGCGCGTGGCAGCCGTAGCAGAGGGCGTAGGCGGTCTCCGACTCACTGGTGCCGTCGACCGTCTCGTAATCGGCCCTCAGGATGAAGTGCACCTGCGAGGCATGGGGCCCTCTTGGGCCGGCGGGATCGCTGTTGCCGTGGCAATCCGTGCAGTTGATCTCACGGCCGGCGAGCTCGGGCCGCACCGACGGCGAGCGCTCCGCCGCCGGGGCCTCGACCGGATGGTACGAGGGATTGTTCGGGTTGGTCAGCCGGCTGAGGTCGAGCGGACTCCGCGTCCCGAGGCCGGCTGCGCCGTGGCACGACTGGCACAGCTCGACTTCGAAGCGGCCCGGGTCCCGGGGCGACAGGTTGCGCTGCCCGGTGGCCGCTCCGCTGCCCCCGCGCGGCGGCATGCCGCGGTGAGGACTGTGGCAGGACGTGCACACGACCGCTCCCGGCTCCTCACTCGAGAACGCTTCGGAGCTCAGAGGATGGGTGAACGCGCCGGCCAGCGCCGTGCCCATCTGTACCGGATCCGCCTCCGCCGACAGCACGCCGGCCGCGACCAGCCGGTCGATCCCGACTCGCGAATCGTGGCACTGCAAGCAGACCTCGGTCTGCGCGGCGGGCAGCATGGGCGAGCGCGAGACCCCGTGACCGCGATGGCACGCGGCGCAGCTGCCCGGCATCAGGCTGAGATCCATGTGGGGATCGACCCCGCCGGCCGCGCCCGCCGTCAAGGCGAGAACGGCGGCCCAGGTACCTAGCGCAGCGCGTGACACGTCAGGCAGACCTCGTGGACGGTGGACTTCACCCAGAAGCGAGGCACTCGACCGGGATCGTAGTAGCGGTCGGAATGGGGGTCATGGCAGGTCGTGCACTGCATCTTGCCCTCGCCGTCGAGGGCGACGTCGCCGTCGGCCTGGACCGCGCTGAGCGGCCGAAGCGCCATGTCGCTCCGAGCCCCGTCGGCGTCCACGATCCAGTCGGTGACGACGAAAGACACGGGGTGACTGCCGCTCAGGTCGGTCCCGAGGTAGCCCGGCTGACCGGGGCGCAGGCGGTCTCCGCCGGCCATGGGGATCGACCGCGGCTCGCCGGTGATGTCGCCCAGCGCGACCGTCCCGTCATGGCACGACAGGCAGAGGCGCGAGGCGCCGTCCGGCTGCGGGGCCGGCGCGACGCCGCCGCCGAGGTGAATCTCCGGCACCTCGTACTGGGCCCCGGAGAGCGCGTGGCCCCAAAGGGGCACCGGGCTCTCGGCGTTGTGGGGGACATGGCAGAACTTGCAGACCTCCGTCTCGGAGAGCGACCGGATCTCCCCCGGACCGCTGACCGACAAGTTGTGCAGCGTGCCGACGACGGACTCGTGCTGGGCACTCGACGGCTCGACGAGCAGCCCCGCGAGGAGGGCCAGCCACGGCCAGGCCGATCTGCCGCCACCTTGCCTCACCACGACCCACGCCCCTCGAGACCGCGGTCGACGAGCCGGAAGACCGTCACCCGCCGGTTCAACGATTCCACCACGGCGACTCTACCGTCGGGGTGAGCGGCAATGCCGGCGGGGAAGGAGAACTCCCCGGCAGCGGAGCCGATCTCGCCCAGACTCATGAGAAAGGTGCCATCGGTGGCGTACAGGGACACGCGATCCATCTGCCCGTCGGAGATCCACAGTTGGCCCGCCGGGTCCAGCGCCAGGCCCTTGATGCGCGGCATCTCGCCGGGCGCGTCACCGAGCGCCCCGAACGCGGTCCGGAACTCCTGCGCCGCGACGGCGAGCTGTTGCACGCGAAAATTCAACGTGTCGCCGATCCAGAGATTCCCGCCGCCGAGCGTCAGCGCCGTGGGGTAGTTGAACTCACCGAGCTGCTCTCCGCGAGCTCCGATCGTGCGGACCGCCCCCTCGGCCGACGCCGGAGCCGACGACAGGAGCACGACCCGATGCCGGCCGGTCTCGGCGACGTACACCGTCGCTCCCTGACACGCCACGCCGGTCGGCCGTACCAGTCCCTCGGCCAGCTGGCGGATCAGCCGCAGGTTCTCGTTCAACAGAAGAACGCGGCCGCGCCCGGAGTCGGTCACGACGATGCCGGCGGCACAGACCGCGACGCCGATGGGCCCGTCCACGAGATCCGGCGGCGTCACCCGCACCCGGCCGCGCGGATCGATGCGGACGACCCGTGCCGCGCCCGGATCGGTGATCAAGAGATCGTCTCCGGCCCACGCCGCGCCATAGGGTCTCTGCAGAAGCTCGGAGGCGACTGCTCCGCTCAGCCATCGCCAGACGCTCCTGCCGCCCTGCCGATTCGTCAGGACCTGATCCAGCTCGACCCGCGGATCGTCCGCCGGCCACTGCCGGGCGGACACCGTCGTGCGCTCGATCGCCCGCTGACCGGAGCAGCCGGCCAGCGCCATGCAGGCCAATACCGAGCCGCTCAGCAACCGCCGCCGCCAGCCGCTCATCGAATCACCCCCCGGCGCTGGGTGCCGGTGACGATGGGAAGCCAACCCGCGAGACGCCGGCCGACCGACCAACGCACCCCGCGATTGGTGCGCTTGCCGCCGTCGGCCAGGCGCTCCTCGGTCTCGAAGAAGCCCCCTTGCACGAGCGTCTGCCCGACCCGAACCTCGAGTGCGAGCTCCGCCCGCGCGCCGTCGATGTCGGGCGCCAGGACGATCTCCCGCTTGTCCTGACGGTAGGAGCCGCTCAGGCTCAGGTAGCGCCAGGGACGCCAGCGAGCGCCCACGCCGACGAAACGCAGGTCTTGGTCTCCTCTCGATTCCTGCTTCACTCGCGTGTCCCCGGCAGTGACCCGGATGTTCGCGCTCCGACCGCCGAACTGCAAGGCCGCGGTCAGCGTCTCGCTCTCGAAGCTCGTTTCCCCGAGGTCGTTCGAGGCCTCTCGCCGGCTCGCCTCACCCCAGCCGCTCAGCCACTTGGAATCCCACCGGTGGCTCAAGCTCACTCGTGAGCGGTAGAAGTCTTCGTCGCCGAGCGCTGCCGCCGGCAGCCCGAGGTCGGGAAGCTCGGTGAGCAGATCGGCACGACTCAGCCGCAGCTCGTTGCGCCCCGCCTCGATCTCCAGCTCCTTGCGCAACCGCCTGGCGTCGCCGTGGCCCAAAGAAGCGCGGATCGAGTATCCCGTGCGCGACTCGTCCCGGCTCTCGCCGCCGTCTCGCGACTCGAGGACGCCGTAGCTGACATCGCTGCCGAGCAGCCAGTCCAGGGTCTCCCGGCTGCGGCTCCACGACATCGACACGCCGGCCCGCGGCGAGCTCACCTCCAGGTCACCACCCGCCTGCCGCGCGTAGCGCAGGAAGGGCGCGACCTCCAGGCCGCCCCGCGGCCGCCAGCGATAGGCCAGCGACCACGCGGCGCTCTCGACGGAAGGGCTCCCTTGCGGACGGGTCCAGCCCAAGCTGCCGCCGAAGTCGAGCTGATCGCGCTCCCTCAGCGGCCGGTACAGCCGCGTGCGCAACCGGTAGTCGTCCGTCGTCCGTTCGACGTCCGAGCCCACCCCCACCTGCCGTTGAATCCCCACTCCCGAGAGCTGCCAGCGCCACGCCTCGGTCAGCTCGCCGTTCTGCTCGACGTTGAGGGTCACGTCCTCGATCTCGAGATCGACGGTGCCGTAGCGCCTCAGTCGGTGCTCTAGCCGCAGCCGTTGCCGCATCCGGGCGCCCGATCTCGTCCAGTCGACGAACTCCCGGTTCTGGATCTCCCGGCGTGCCTCGGCGTCGAGAAAATCGTAGGCCGCGTGATTCCAACCGACCTGCGTGCCGCGCAGCGGTCCTCTGCGCAGTCGCAGGCGGCCGCCCCACTGTTCGCTGTTCTCGACCGCCCCGCGAAGATCCACCGGCTCCTCGCCCGCCGGCCCGGCATAGTCGTACAGCTGGCGACGATAGAAGAAGCTGAACGGATAGCTGCCACGGGGGAAGAACGAGAACTCGGCAGAGGCTCCCGTGTTGTCCGTGTCGAGGTCGCGACCCCCCTCGAGCTCTGTGAGAAGAAGATCGAGTCCCAGCCTGAACCGCCCCACCGCCGGGTGGATCACGAAGCCGTTGAGCCCCAACGAGGTGCGCAGCTCCTGCTGTTCGAAGTCGCTGAGCCGCCGACCGTCGCGCAGGTTCTCGGTCCCGCGTTGACCGAGGCCCAGCGAGCCGTCCCACCACCACTGGCCGAAGCGCTGGGCTGAAAGGCCGTCGCCGACCAGGGCCGCCGCAAGCCAGAGAAGGACGACTCGCCGCCAACCGGAGGACCCGCCGCGAACGGGCCGGAGAAGTCGATCGAGCCCGCCCCGAGCGTCGGAATGCCGACTCCTTCTCCGGCTTTCTGTTGGCTCCTTCACCTCCCCCTCTCCAGCGCACGACCGGTCGAAAGATGCCAAAACGGCGGGGACCTTACTCCCCGCCGTTGGAACCGTCAGCGCCTGGCGCCCGACGCTACTTGAGGTGACAGGTAAGGCACATCGCGCTCTGCACGTTGGTGGCGATCAAGAACGGCGTGAACGTGTTGTCATGCGGATCGTGGCACGAGGCGCACTGCACGCTGCCGCCGAAGAGCCAGGTTGCGGGAGGCGCGGTCGGATTGCCCGCCGGATCCACGAGCTCGCCGTCCAGGGTCGCGAGGGCCGTGTCGTAGATGAAGTTGACCGGATGGTCGTTCGACAGGTCGGTTCCCATGTTGGCGTTGCCGCTGATCACGGTACCGGCGTTGGTCGGCGTCTCCTCGCCGCCGACGATGTTCGGGTCGTTGTACAGCGAGCCGAGACCGACCGTCGCGTCGTGACAGGACATGCAGAGGTTCGACACCGTGTTCAGGCCGCCGATGTCGGCCGGCACGGCGTCCAGGGTGTCGCTGGAGTAGACGCCGTAGCTGGCCACCGTCGACAGCGTGTGGTTCCACAGCGGATCGGTGTTGATCTGGGGCGGCCCCTCGGGCTGATGCGGAGTGTGGCAGAAGACGCAGACCCGCTGCGTGATCGGCAGCGCCGAGCTCATGTCGTGGCTGGTCCCCACCACGGTCTGACCCATGGCTGGCACCGACGCGCAGACGGACCCGAGCGCGATGATCAGTAGTGCTCTCTTCATGCAAGACCTCCTCTCAGACTGGGTTCCCTCAAGTCAAGCCGCCACGATGTTCAGTCGATCAAAACCAAACCTAACCGAAGGGTCGGTGCGAGAAGTACACCTGCGAGGGTGGTCGCGACACCACCCCGACGGGTGGTGTCGAGATGTCACAGGCTCTCGGCGCGCTCGGCGGCGATCTTCCAGGCTCCGTCGAGCAGCTCGAGCTCGAGCGTCTTCCGGACGCGATCCTGGAAGGTGTCGGAGCGATACGACTGCTCGAAGGACGCGCGGACTCGAGCCGCGTCGACTTGCTCGACCGTGAGGCCCGTGACACTGACCTCGATGAACTCCGGTTCCGAGATGCACCGGCGGCGTTGGTCGATCCACGCCTCGCGCGCGACGCCGCGGGCGGGAGCGAAGTCCGCCGCGTAGTAGGCGAGATACTCGTCGACGCGCTGCCCGGCCCAGGCCGCGGTCCAGCCGCGCATGAGGTCCGCGATCTGTGACACCAGAACCGCGTTCCGCGCCGCCTCCGAGAGGCCGGCGACGGTCGCCCCCATGGGGGAGAGCTCGACGGCGGCGGCGGGTGCCTTCTCCGGCTGGTCCGGCGGCGGCGCGGCGCGCGGCGCGGCTTCCGGCACCGGAACCTTTGCTGTCACTGCCGGCGCCGGCTCCGTCGGCTCTCGCTGCACGACCGGCACGACGGCGGCGGCCCCCAGGTTCTCGGGGTCCGCCTCTTTGGGGAGGAGGAAGCGGAACAGCTGAAGCCGTCGGCCCAGCTGGTCGACGACGGCGAACCGGTCGTTCTGGACCGCGATGCCCGAGGCGCCGAGAAAGGTTCCAGGGGTCTGCCCCCCGGAGCCGACGAACGTCAGCAACGAAAAGTCGACGTCGAAGAGCTGGACGTTGTTGAACGCGTTGTCGGTGACATAGATGAACCCCACCTCGTCCACCGCCACGTCCTTGGGCCGGACGAAGTTGCCGAATCCGACGCCGAGACCGCCGAGCTGGTCCAGGTACTCCCCGTCCGCGGCGAACATCTGCACCCGGGAGTTGATCTGGTCGACGACGAAGAGACTCCCGTCGGGGCCGAAGGCCAGGGACGTGGGAAAGGCGAATTGCCCCTCCTGGTCCCCCGGCTCGCCAAGGGTCGACAGCTTGCGCCCGCTCGCGGCGTCGAAGATCACTACCTGATGGGCCTTGGAGTCGGCAACGTAGAGCCTCGTGCCGTCGGGGGAGAGCACGACGTCGGTGGGGTTGGCCAGCTCTTCCTTGCCGCCCACGACGCGCAGGACTCGACCTTCCGGATCGAAGGCAACGACCGCCCGCAGGTCGGCGTCGGCCACGTAGATCGTGCCCTCGGGCGCCACGTGAACGCCGAGCGGCAAGGAGAGGCGCACATTGCCCCGCGTTCCCAGCACGTCCATCCGGCGCTCCTCGACGTCGAAGCGGATCAGCGCGCTCGTGCCGCTGTCGGTGACGAGGATCCTGCCCTCGGCGTCGAAATCGACCGCGAACGGCTTGACCAGAAGGTCGTACGGGCTTTGCGGCGAGGCGCCCAGGAGCCGGCGCGCGAAACCCCGCTTCGCTTCGACGTCGGCGCGACCGCGGATCACGGTCTCGAGCTTGATGCGCGCCTGGTCGGGTGGCGGCGGCCACACGTACTCGGCGTAGGGGTCTTCCGCCTCGGCCTTTCGCTGTTTCCTGCCGCTGTCCCTCTTCGCGGCCAGCGCCGGGTCCATCCCGGCGAACAAGACGAACAGCGCGACGATGGTGGCGGCGGATTGCTTCGACACGGCGGTCCTTCCTAGGGCTCCGTCACTTGGAGTGGCAGGCGCTGCATGCCTCGTCGACGAACTCGGCGTTCCAGCGCAGGAGTTGACGCGAACGGCCCTTGTGCGGGTCATGGCAGGTCAGACAGGTGAGCTCTTCCGTGAAGCTGGTGTCGACCCGCTTCAGCTCCTCGGCGCTGGGCGTGCCCAGCACTCTGTGGCCCGCCACCGGGTGATCGCGCCGGCCATCGGCGCTCAGGCGCAGGCGAACGATCGACTGCGCCGCGAGGGTCGGCACGTCGAAATGGTCGAGCAGTCGCACGGTCTCCGCTCCCGCGTCCACCTCCAACGCGCCGCCATGGCACGACAGACACAGCCGGGTGGGCTCGTCGCGCAGCAGCAGGTCGCGCTCACCACCGTGCGGCTCGTGGCAGGCCCGGCATCCGAGAAGGTCGATGACGCCGTGGGCCACCTCGCCGTCACCCGCCGCCTGCTCGTCGTGACACTCGGCACAGGGTCCGGCGCCCGGGGACTTGATCAGACGCTGCTGTGGCGAGGCATGGGGGTTGTGACAGTCCCGGCACTCGCCCAGCTCCAGGGCCTCGTGGGCGAAAGCGGCAGCAGCAGCGGCCTCGCCGACGTCGTCGTGACACAAGAGGCACAACTCGTTGCCGCCGCCTTCTTCGAGCTCGTTGAACGCACCCGTGTGGCACAGGTCGCAGCCGTCCTCGAGCGGTGGATGGAGGTTGTCCGCGAGCAGGCTCCAGTGCGTCGAGCCGTGAGGCGTGTGGCAATCGGTGCAGGTCAACCTCGTCAGGTCGGCTCCGAGGTGAGTGGCGGCGAGCGCGGCGTCGTCCGTGTCGTGACAATCCGAACAGAGCTCCCCGAGCGGTATCGCGAGGAGAAGCGTGTTCTCCGAGGCATGGGGCTGGTGGCAATTCAGGCAATCCTCGGCAGCCGGATAATGACCGCCGTCGCCCGTCGCCAGCGCCACGATCGCTTCGTGGCAGGGAACGCAGAGCCCGGGGCCCTCGGCCTCGAGCAGCCGGGCCTGATCGCTCATGTGGGGATTGTGGCAGGAGAGGCAGCCCGCGCGCCGACCGTCGCCTCGCAGGGCTGGATGAGTGCTGAGCGCGGAGGGCTCGACCAGCTCGCCGTGACAGGCGGCGCAGAGCCTCTCCCCCCTGGCCCGCAAGCGCATGCGCTCGCCAAACGGCGGGCGATGACACGCCTCGCAGCTGCCTTCCGCGAACGGTCTGTGCTGCACCGCGCCGACCAGCATTCGAGCGTTGTCCGAGCCGTGCGGCTCGTGGCACCGTGCGCAGTCGGTGACGGCGGTGAGCTGCTGACCGTGGCGGTGCTGAAGATCGCCGAGGTCGTGGCATTCGCCGCACAGCTCGATCAAGGGTGCCAGAACCGGCCGGGCCTGGTCCGAGCCGTGTGGATCGTGGCAGGTCAGGCACGATTCCGTGACCGGAAAATGCGGCGTGTCGAGATCCGCCTCCACCGCGGCCGTCTTCTCGTCGTGGCACAGGAGGCACAGTCCCGGCTCCGCTTCGAGAAGCCCGACGGTGGTCCCCTCCTCGGCGACCGAGAACTCGTGGCAGATCGTGCAGTCCTCCTCCGCCGGAGCGTGAGTCCACGATCGTCCGCCCAGGAGCTCATCGTGACACTCCTTGCAGTCGGCGCTCTCGACGCTCACCAGCGACGGGTGCTCCGCGGCAAACGCGCCGAGGGTCGCGGCGGCGAGTCCCAGGAAGAAGAGGACGATCTTCAATACGGTAGCCGTTCCGGATCCGAGTTCGCGCAGTGGCATCGCCGGCGGGTCGAGCATCAACGCTACCATCGACGGAATACCCTGGCTGTGTACCGGAGACCGGCGCTGCGAACACCGCCCCGTTGGGTGGTGAAACGCACCCTAGACGGACTCTGAGCTCCCGGCCTCGCGCTCGCCGAGCAAACGCAGGTGATCAGGGCCGATGTTGAAGGTGCTCCCGAAGCCGGCCACGAGCCGGCCCTTCGCGACCGCGAGCTCGTAGAGGGTGAAGTCGCCGAGCTGGAAGGTCATCGCCCCCGAGGGCAGGCGGGCGAGGTAGGCGGCGCGGGCCGCGGCGTGGCGCTCGCCGCCTCGCTCCGGTACCGCGACCCGCCCCTCGAGGGTCAGGCGCGGGAGCTGGAAGGGGTCGCCCGTGCCGTCGTCGCCGAGCTGCAGGAGGCCGCTCCAGGGGGCTCCCGGAGCCAGCCCGCGGGAGTGCTTGGCGAGCCGCGACACGTGGATCAGCAAGGCGCCGCCGCCGGGGGCGAGCGCGAACGGCACCTGGCCGACGTAGGGGGCGTCGTCGACGACGACGCCGAGCGCCAGCAGGCGGCGCTCGACGAGAAGGCTCTTGAGCAGCTGGCGTTCGCCCTCGTCCATCGCGGCCCTGTGGGTCGCGCCGCGCGCGACCGCAGGCTCCTAGTGCGAGTACTTCAGCTCGAAGTTCTCGTGCAGCCCCTCGCTCTTCTGGGCCTCGAAGTCGAAGACGAAGCCCTCGTCCACGAACGGGCTCTCGCTGTTGTGGCAGTTGACGCACTGCGCCTCGCCGACCTTGTCGACCAGGCCGACGGCCACGAGATCCGCCTTCTTGTACTCCTTGTTCTCGAGGGTCATGTAGCCGTCC
>JAOTWP010000227.1 GCA_029862975.1 Acidobacteriota bacterium | reverse complement strand
GCCGGAGGCGGCGCGGGAGCGCGCCCTCGAGCTCTTCGACGAGCTCGGGCCGCGGCTGGCGGCGCCCTTCTACCTGCCGGGAGCGGACTCGCTGCGCAACCGCGCCCGCTGGCTGGCCGGCGCGGGAGCGCGGCGGCTCGCCGAGATCCTGGCCGGCGACGGCCGGCGGGTGGTGGGCGTCGAGGCGCGGCACTACCGCGCGGCCCGGGGAGGGCGGATCGGCGGGCGGATCGACCTGGTGGTGGGCGACCCGCCGGCCGTGATCGACCTGAAGCTCGGCTCCGGCAAGTACCGCCGGCAGGAGCTCGAGGCCGGCACCACCGGGCTCGCCGTCTACAGCTACGCGCTGCAGGAAGAGGGCGGCCCCTTCCCCCCGCACGCCTACTTCATCTTCGCCGAGCAGGCGCTCCTGGCGACGGACCGCGCCGCCTTCCCGCAGGCCGAGCACCTCGACGGCCCGGGGGCGGAAGAGACCTGGCAGGCCTGGGAGAAGGCGTGGCGCGAGCAGCGCCGGGTCGTCGACGGGGGGCGGCTCGCGGCGCCCGGCAATCCCGACGCCGACGGCGCGCTCCGTCCCGAGAGCGACGAGGTGGTCGACGGGCGCGTCGTGCTGGCGCCGCCGTGCCGGTTCTGCGACTTTTCGGTGCTCTGCGGCCGCTTCTTCGCGGCGGGGGCCTCCTGATGCCGGCGATCGAGATCATCGCGGCGAGCGCCGGCAGCGGCAAGACGTACCGGCTGGCGAAGATCCTGGGCGCGGCGCTCGCCGCCGGCGAGGCGCGGCCGGAGAACGTCGTGGCGGTGACCTTCACGATCAAGGCGGCGGCCGAGCTCGAGGAGCGGGTGCGCCGCTCGCTCGTCGAGAGCGGGCGCGCCGACGACGCCCACCGGATGGCCGTGGCGCGGATCGGCACGGTGCACGCGGTGGCCAGCAACCTGATCCGCGACTTCGCCTTCGACCTCGGGGTCTCGCCCCGGCTCGAGGTGCTCGACGAGGCGGCGGCCCGGCGGGCGCTCAAGGCCGCCTTCTCGCAGGTGGCCACGCCGGAGCGCCAGGACCGGCTCGCCGAGCTCGCCTCGCGCATGCCGCAATGGGACTGGGAGGAGACGCGGCGCGAGATCCTCGACTGGGCGCGCGACAACGCCATCGACGCCGCCGGCCTCGCGCGCTCGCGCGACCTGAGCCGCGCGAGCTTCCGCGACCTGCTCGACCCGCCGCTGCCGGACGCCGCCGCCTTCGAGGCGGGTCTGCGGGCGGCGTTGCGCGCCTTCCTCGCCGCCCCGCCCGGGCTCGACACGACGAAGAAGACGGCCCGGGCGCGGGACCTCGCGCGCCGGATCGACGCCTCGCTCGAGCGCGGCGCCGCGCTCGCCTGGGACGACTGGCAGCGCCTCGCCACCTTCGACGCCGCCGTCAAGAGCAAGGCGCTGGCGCAAGCGGTGGCGGCGGCGGCGGCGGACTTCCCGCGCCACCCGCGGCTGCGCGCCGACCTCGAGGAGGCGATCGGGCTGGCCTTCGATCTCGCGGCCGACGCCCTCGACGCCTACCGGCGCTACAAGACCGAGCGCGGGGTGGTCGACTTCGCGGACCAGCTGCGGCTGGCGCTCGAGCTGCTGCGGACCGAGTCGGTGCGCGAGCAGCTGGCGGGCAGCATCGACCTCGTGCTGGTCGACGAGTTCCAGGACACGAGCCCCATCCAGCTCGCCGTCTTCCTCGAGCTGGCGCGGCTGGCGAAGCGCAGCGTCTGGGTGGGCGACCAGAAGCAGGCGATCTACGGGTTCCTGGGCTGCGACCCGGCGCTCATGGACTCGGCCATCGAGGCGATCCTCGGCGGCCGTGAGCCCGAGACCCTGAAGCGCTCGTGGCGCAGCCGCCCGCGGCTCGTGGAGCTGACCTCGGACCTCTTCGCCCCGGCCTTCGACCAGGTGGGGATCCCCCCCGAGCGCACCCGGCTCACCCCCGCCCACCCCCAGGAGCCCGCGGGCCTCGGCCCGGCGATCGAGCGCTGGCGCCTCGACACGAAGAACGCGCCCGACGACGCGGCGGCCGTCGCCGCCGGCGTGCGGGAGCTCCTCTCCTCAGGCGAGGTACGGGTGCGCGACGCTGCATTGCCAGGAGGCCCGATTCCGGGAGGCGTGCCTCCGGGAGGGGCGGCTTCGGGAAGCGCGGCTCCGGGAGGGACGGCCGCGGACGGGACGCGCCCCGCTCGGCCCTCCGACGTGGCGGTGCTGTGCCGCACCAACCAGCAGTGCCTGCGGACGGCCGAGGCGCTCGGGGCCCTGGGGATCCCGTGCGTCCTGGCGCGGCCGGGGCTGCTCCGCACGCCGGAGGCCGAGCTCGTGGTCCAGGGGCTGGCGCGCTGGGCGGATCCGCGCGACACCCTGGCGGCGGCCGTCATCGCCCGGCTCGCCGTCTACCCCGCCGACGGCCAGGAGTGGCTCGACGCGGCGCTCGAGCACCCGCACGGCGAGGCCTTCGCAGCGACGGAGCCGGTCGCCAGGCTCGACGAGGCGCGCCGGCAGCGGCCGGCGGCCGGGGTTCTCGAGGCCTTCGACGAGGTCGTGGCGGCGCTCGCGGCGCGGCCCTTCGCGGCGGCCCGCGGCGCCGCCGAGCAGCGGCTGGCCAACCTCGAGGCGCTGCGCGCCCTGGCCGCGGCCTACGCCGGCGAGGCGGCCACGGGCGCCGGCAGCGAGGGGGCCGGCACGACGCCGGCCGGCTTCGTCGCCTGGCTGCGGGAGCGGGCGGCGGCCGGGGAGGATCCGCAGGCGGTGCTGACGGCGGGCGACGCCGTCGTCGTCTACACCTGGCACGGCGCCAAAGGGCTCGAGTGGCCGATCACCGTGCTGTGCGAGCTCGAGGAGCGGGGCTGGGACTCGCCGCTCGGCGTCCACATCGAGGCGCGCGCGGAGTTCGACTTCGAGGACCCGCTGGCCGGCCGCTGGATCCGCTTCTGGCCCAACCCCTACGAGGGGGGGTTCCGCAAGCCGCAGCTCATCGCCCGCGCCGCCGAGCACGAGCTCACGGCGCGGCTGGCGACCACCCGCCGGCGCGAGGCGCTGCGGCTGCGCTACGTCGGCTGGACCCGGGCGCGGGACCGGGTGGTGCTCGTGTCGCGCAAGAAGGACCGCCTCGACGAGCTCCTCGACATGGTGTCCGGGCCCGAGGGGCCGCTGGTGGTCGAGCCGTCCAAGGTGGTCCGCGACGCGCCGCGGACCGAGGAGGCCGAGTGGGCCGGCCACCGGGTCGAGGTCCGGGTCCGCGAGCTCGCGCCCGTCGCGGCGCCGCGGCCCGCCCCGGAGGACGGCGAGCGCTACGCGGAGGCCGGGCCGCGCGACCACCCCCCGGCGGTCGTCCTGCCCTCCGCGGCCAGCGCGACGGGAGAGGCCGGCGAGCCGCGGAAGATCGGCGACCGGATCGCCATCGAGGGCTCGCCCGACTGGCAGACCGTCGGCGAGGTCTTCCACGGCTTCCTGGCCGCGGACGGCGGCGACGCGACGCCCATCGAGCGCCTGGAGATCGCCCGCCAGCTCGCCGAGCGCTGGGGGCTCGGAGCGCAGATCCGCCCCGCGGACGTCGTCGCGGCGGCCGACCGCCTGCAAGCCTGGATCGGCGCCACCTGGACCGGCGCTACCGGGACCGGCGCGAGCGGGACCGGCGCTACCGGGACCGGCGCCCGCCAGCACCGCGAGTGGCCCCTCCTCCACCGCCTCGCCGATGGCTCCCTCGTCCGCGGCACCGCCGACCTCGTGCTCGAGCTCGACGAGACCTTCGTCCTCGTCGACCACAAGACCTTCCCCGGCGGCACCGAGCAGGCCCGCGAGGCCGCGGCCGGCTACGCCGGGCAGCTACGGACGTACGCCGCCGCGATCGCCGCGGCGACGGGCAAGCGCCTGGAGGCGGCGTTCATCCACCTGCCGGTGAGCGGGATGGTGATCGAGGTGAGCTGAGGGACGCGCTCAGGCCGCAGAAGCTCTGGCTGGACCCGGTCCGGCTGAGTCGATCGACACGCTTCGCCGTTCACGAGCTGACGAACATCGAAGCTCTGGTGCGGGATAATGAGGCGAGACTCTTGGAGGCTTGGCATGAGTTCTTCAGTCGTTGATCCACGTCCGCTGGCTCGGGAGGTCGAGGTCACC
>JAOTWP010000226.1 GCA_029862975.1 Acidobacteriota bacterium | reverse complement strand
CGGCCGACGATCCGCTGTGGCGCCACACCTCGCTCTCGATCCGCTTCCGCCCCGCGGAGATCGCCGACGCCGTGGGCCAGGCGGCGGCGGCCTGGCACGGGGCGCGGCCGGGTCCGGCGCAGGATCCGGAGGAGGTCGACGACCCCCTGGCCCGCCTCGCTCTCGCCCTCGACGAGCGGGTCGGATGGATCGGCTCGCTGGCCCCGGCGTCGGGCTCCTCGTCGGGCTCCCCATCGGGCTCGTCGGTGGGCTCCCCGTCGGGCTCCTCGGTGGGCTCCGTCGCCGTGGCGGGCGCCGCGGGCGAGGCCCCGGCCGGGGTGACGGCGATCGCCCTCGCCGGCGACGTCGACGAAGCGGTCGCCCTGCCGCTTCTGGAGGCGGCCTTCGGCGACCTCGCGCCCGCCGCCGTCGAGCCGTTGGCGCCGCCGGCTCCGCGAGCGCCGCCCGGCGAGACGCGGATCGAGCTGGCGGCGGAGAAGGCGCAGGCGGCGCTCGGCTACGTCGTGGCGGCGCCGCCGCCCGCCGACCCGGACTGGATGGCGTGGCGGGCGCTGCTCTACGTCCTGAGCCACGGCTACGAAGGGCGGCTGGGCAAGGAGGCGATCTCGCGCCTGGGCCTCGCCTACTACATCGACGCGCGCTACCTGACCGACGGCGGCGCGGGGCGGGTGTCGCTAGAGACGGGGGTCGACCCCGGCAAGCTCGAGGCACTGCGCGCCCTGCAGCGGGGCGAGCTCGAGCGGTTGCGCGCGGCGCCGCCGACCGCCGCGGAGGTCGCCGAGGCCGGCGCCCATCTCGTCGGTCGCCGCGAGAGCGCGGCGCAGAGCAACGAGGAGGTCTCCGCGATGCTGCTTTCTGATTGGGTGGGACACGGCCGGCTGCTCACCCCGGCCGACGTCGAGGCCGCCGCCGCGGCGCTCTCGGCCGCCGACGTCGAGCGCGTCCTGCCGGCCTTCCTCGCCGGCTCCACCGTCGTCGTCGGGGTCGGCGCCGGGCCGCGGGCCGAGGAGCCGAGGCCCGAGGAGCCCAGGGCCGAGGGGCCCGGCGCCGGAGACCCCAGCGCCGGAGACCCCAGTGCCGGAGACTCCAGTGCCGGAGAGCCCGCTGCCGGAGAGCCCGCTGCCGGAGAGCCCAGCGCCGGAGACCCCGGTGCCGGAGAGCCCAGTGCCGGAGACCCCAGTGCCGGAGAGCCCAGTGTCGGAGAGCCCGGTGCCGGAGAGCCCGGTGCCGGAGAGCCCGGTGCCCAGGCAACCACGGGCGAGGAGCCGAGGGCCAGTCACATCTTCACCGGCGGTCCGATCCTGACCCTGGACGGCGCGGCCGGCGCCGAGGCGCTCGCCATCGGCGGCGGCCGGATCCTCGCCGTGGGCAGCCGCGAAGCGGCCGCCGCCTTCCGCGGCCCGGGCACCGTCGACGTCGATCTGGCGGGGCGGGCGCTGGCCCCGGCCTTCGTCGACCACCACGTCCACCTGCTCAACCTCGGCCTGTCGCTGCTCTACGACGAGGAGCCGTCGCCGGCGTTCATCGACCTGGCGGGGATGACTTCGATCGCCGACGTCGGCGCCGAGCTGGCGGCGCGGGCAGCGCAGCTGGCGCCCGGCAGCTGGATCCTGGGGCAGAGCTGGAGCCAGGGCGCCTGGGGCAGTGTGAGCCTGCCGGAGCACGAGCCGCTGTCGGCCGCGGCGCCGGAGCACCCGGTGTTTCTCACCCGGGTCGACGGCCACGCCGGGTGGGTGAACGCGGCCGCCCTGCGCCGCGCCGGCATCGACGCGGCCACGCCCGACCCACCGGGCGGCGCGATCCAGCGGCGAACCGACGGCGCGCCGCGCGGCGTACTGCTCGAGCGTGCCAACGAGCTGCTGCGGCCCTGGCTCCCGGAGCCCACGGACGGCGAGATCCGCCGCGCCTTCCGGCTGGCCGCCGAGGCGCTGGCCGCCCAGGGGGTCGTCGAGGTCTTCGACGCCGGCTTCCTCGGCCCGCCGGGCATCGTCGACCTCGAGCTCGATCTCGGCCGCTACCTCGAGCTGCTCGCCGCCGAGGACCGCGAGCGGCCGCTGCCGCTGCGCGTCCACCTGATGGTCCCGGCGCCGAGCCGGCTGGCCGACGCGATCGCCGCGGATCCCGACCGCTACCGCCAGCTCACGCCGCGGGTCGGCGTGACCCACTTCAAGCTCTTCGCCGACGGCGCACTGGGCAGCCGCGGGGCGCTGCTGTCGCACCCCTACGCCGACGACCCGGCGACCCACGGGGTCGAGCGCATGAGCCGCGAAGAGCTTCTGGCGGCGACGGCGAGAGCTCTCGACGCGGGCTTCGACGTGGCCACCCACGCCATCGGCGACGCCGCCGTGGCGAGCGCGCTCGACGCCTACGAGGAGACGCTCCGGCAGCGGCCGGGGCTCGCCCCCTCCCGCCTGCGGATCGAGCACTTCTCCTACGCCGCCGCACCCGACTTCGAGCGCGCCGCGGCGCTCGGTATCGTCGTCTGCGTCAACCCCGATTTCATCCTCCCCGCCGACGACGGAGCGACGATGGAAGACGCCCGCGTCGGCGCCGAGGACGGAGAGCGGGTCTACGCGTTCGGCCGCCTGGCGACGGCCGGCGGCCGCCTCGCCTTCGGCTCCGACTACTTCACCCGCCCGGCGCAGCCCTTGATCGGTCTCTATGCCGCCGCCACCCGTCAAAACGCGTCCAGCCTTCCGGCCGCCGGCTGGCACCCCGAGAACCGGCTGTCGAGGGAGAGCAGCCTGCGCATCATGACGACGCTCTGGCCAGCGGACGGCGCGGGCCCGGGCGGCGGCGGCCTGGCCATCGGCGAAGCGGCCGACCTCGTCGTTCTCTCGGCTGACCCACTGACCGTGGACGCGGCCGAGATCCTCCGAATCACCGCCACGGCCACTCTGCTCGACGGCGCCCTCGTGGCCGGAGCGTTGCCCTAGCGGGACCTCCAGTCTGCCAGGGGGCGAGCCCTGCGACCTCGAGATCGCCACTCGCGGCGTCCTACGGCAGGGGGCGCCCCGGCACCAGGGCGCGCAGGAAGCCGTCGCACGGGAGGCAGCGGACTCCGTCGATCTCCAGGGCTTCGCTGCCACCGTACAACAGCCGAAGCTCTGCCTCCGGATAGTCTTCTCGAAAGGCCCTGAGGGCGCGGAGATCTCGTGATCGGACGGTCCCGGAGTGCTTGACTTCGATCGCGTGGAAGGTCTGTGCGCCGTAGAGGACGAGGTCGACCTCCAGGCCCGCGCGGGTGCGCCAGAAACCCAGCTGGAAGTCTCCCGCCGTGTAGGCTGCCCAGGCCCGCAGGTGCTGGCAGACCAGCCCCTCGAGAGCCGCCCCGGCGATCTCTTCGGCGCGATCCAGCGGCCCTGAGGGGCGTAGCGAGCGAAAAACCCCGGAGTCCATCCAATAGAACTTGGGGTGGGCCGCCAGCGTGCGACGAGCCCGGCGGGTGAAGACCGGGACCCGAAAGGCCAGGAGGAGGTCTTCGAGAATCCCCAGGTAGCCTTCGACCGTCTTGCGGGAGACCTGGCATTCCCGCGCCACTTCCGCCAGGTTGAGGACCGCCGCATGAGAGAAGCTGATCGCTTCGAGGAAGCGATGGAACCCGCCCAGACTTCTCACGAGGCCCTCGATCTGCACTTCTTCGCGGACATAGAGGGCTACGTAGGACGAGAGCGTGTCCGTGGAGTCTCGTGCGTCCCAGACCAGCGGTACGAGGCCTTCGACCAGGGCTCGTTGGAGCTCGAACCGGTCGCCCAGCTCGGCGGCCATGAAGGGGTGGAGCTCCCGGATGACGGCACGGCCCGCCAGCAGATCGACCCCCGTCCTTTTCAACTTGCGGGCGCTGGAGCCGGTGAGAACCAGGCGCTGGCCTGTCCGCTCCTCGATCAACTGGTGGGCGACTTCGAGCAGCTGCGGCGCCTTCTGGACCTCGTCGACGACCAGGGTCTCCGCCGTGCTGGCGCGAGCCAGCTCCCGAAGCCGCTCCGGGCGCGCGATGTACGAGCGTTGCTGTTCGGGAGCGAGCAGATCGACCCACAAGGCGTCGGGGAAGCGCGACCTGAGCCACGTCGTCTTGCCTGTTCCACGAGGACCGAGCAGGAAGAAGTGCCCCGAAGGAGGCTCGAGGAATCGCGGCAGAGTCGCCATATTGCGCGGAATTATGGCGAGACCAACGCCAGATTGCAATTGCGGAATCTGGCG